>JBDRKM010000229.1:0-5691 GCA_043814015.1 Pseudomonadota bacterium | reverse complement strand
ATGGGCGAGAATTCGGCCTTGAAGGCACGGTCATTTTTTCGGGGCGCGACCAAGCGCCCCGCGCCGCCCATCAGGCGGCGAAGATGGGGGGGAGGGCGCGTGTCGCGCCCGATCAGGGGGGGAAGAATCTGTCTTCCCCCCCCCAAAAAAGGGGCGAGGTCCTCGTTGAGGCCGTGGCCGAAACGTGGACCGTAGCCTCGGGCCAGCCAGGGCGTGGTCCGCGGCGCGCCCCCTGGTTCTGGTCCCGTCTGCACCTGCGCGATACGCGAGCGCTCCCTCTGCCCCCGTGTCAGGCCCGCCGGTCCCGGGGCGATGCCGCCGCGGCGGCCAGGCCCTTCCGAGGAGTGAGCACCGGTGGAGACCCCCCAGGTCCAGAGCGCTGAGCGGGTGGAGTGGCGCCCGTTGATCTGGCTGCTGGCGGCCCAGCTCGCATCGCTGCTGGTCTTCTTCCTGGGATCCGCGGACGGTTTCTCGAACTGGGAGGAGCTGCACACCCCGTCGGCCTCCCTGATGGTCCTGCACGGCTACCTCGGGGATCTGCTGGGCATGCAGTACATGACCTTCTGCGGCGGCTGCTCTGTGGACACCTTGCTGGCGGTCCCCCTGGTGGCCCTCGGGGGGCCGTCGCTGCTGCTGTGGAAGCTCCTGCCCTGGAGCTTCGCGCTCGTGATCCTGGCGGCGGGCTACTGGGTGACCCACCGCTGGGCGGGCCGCCCGGCCGCCGTCCTGTTCGGCCTCGCCATGATCCTGGCGCCGACCTCCTACCAGCACCTCGAGATGGTCGGCTTCAGCAACCACGTCCAGGTGATGGCGCTGGTGTGGCTCTCCGTCGTGGCCTGGACCCACGCGCTGGAGACGCCGGGCGCGCGCTGGCCCTTCGCCACGGGGCTGCTCGCGGGGTTGTCGTTCTACTACTGCTACACCGCCGCCTTCGCGCCGCCGGTGCTGCTGGTGCTCTACTTCGCCTGGCGACCGCGGGATCTTTTTCGCTGGCGTGGCTGGGCGCTCTTGCTGGGGCTGGTCCCGCCGCTGGCGTGGTGGGCCTGGACCCAGACCCACATGCCCGCCAAGTCCGGCCTGGACGTGCCGTTCTTCGGGGTCTACCAGCAGGAGGCCGGCGCCATGTTCTCGCTGGCCCACGTGCTGGAGCGGCTGCCCCGGCTCGGTCCGGTCTGCTGGCGCTCGCTCTTCGCCCCCTCCCTGGGCGAGGGCGCGCTCCTGGTGGGGGCGAGCGTGGCCCTGGTGGCGGCGGTGGGCATCGCCGGCGCGGTGATCCACGGGATCCGGGGCCTGGTCCGCCGCGAGGCGCAGCCCCTGGACATCGCCCTGCCCGCGCTGACCCTGGCCTTCATCGCGGCCTACCTGCTGGTCACCACCGGGGCGGTCGCCGAGCTGTCGCAGGTCCTGCACCCGGAGTACCTGCGCTACCAGGCGCCGCTGCAGTCCCTCGGCGCGGTCTGCGCGGCGGGCACCCTGGCGTGGCTCCTGCGCGGTCGGGCTCGCGTGCTGGCCATCGTCCTGATCGCCGCCCTGCTCGGCCCGGGCCTCACCGGGCGGCTGGCCTCGGTGCAGGTCGAGCAGCTCTCCCTGCGGCCCCTGTTCCTCCACGGCACCACCTGGCTGACCCTCGGCAACCGTATCAACGTGCCCGAGTACCAGGACCTGGAGGACATCCAGGCCTTCCTCGGCGGCAGCCACCGCATCGCGCGGCGGATCCTGCTCGGGAACCTCGCCGATCGGACGGGTCATGCCTTCCTGGAGGGGGGCGATTCCCTCGCCCTGCGGCGGCTGGCGAGCTGGACCGGCGCCCTGTCCGAGGAGGACCAGGCGAACCTGCTGCGTGGCCTCGCCCAGCAGGTGCAGGATCGGTACCAGAACGGGGCGGCCGGTGATGCGCGGCTCCTGGAGCTCTTCGACGCCCTGGGGCCAGCCGCCACGTGCACCCTGCGGCGTGAGCAGATCCGCCTGGACGCCACGGCCCTGGCGGACCGCTTCGCAGCCTGGGACAGCGCGCCGGTGGGCGCCCCGCCTCTCGCGGATCCGCCCTGCGCCGCCGGGGCCGGCGACTGGGGCTATGGCTACCTGCTGATGGGTTGGGGCCATGTCGCCTCGGAGAGGAGCTTTCGCGAGCCCATCACCGCCCTCGCCGGCACCTGGCGGGCCTACGCGGCCCTGGAGCCGGAGCGGCGGGCGGACTTCATGGAGGGGGTCGGCGAGCGTGCCGGGGAGCTGTGGGGCTACGACCCCTGGGCCCACCGGGCGCTGCGCGGCGCGATCCCGCCGGGGCTCGTGCCGCCCTTCGAGGCTGGCTTCGAGCGGGGTGCCCGTTGGGCGTTCGTCTGGCCCATCGGGATCTGAGCCCGACGCGCGATCCGCTGCCCCGCTGGGCCTGGCTGGCCGTGGGCCTGGTCGCCGCGCTCTTCGGCGCGGTGGTGCTGCGGAGCGCCTGGCTGGCCGACGACTGCTTCTTCTCGCTGCGGCCGGCCTGGAACCTGCTGCACGGCTACGGCCTGCGGTACAACGTGGCGGAGCGGGTGCAAGGCTTCACCAGCCCGCTGTGGACCCTGCTGCTCGCCGGACAGATGGCGGCGGGCGCCAACGAGCTGGTGGCCTGCGTGGGCTCAGGCGTCGTCCTGTCCGTGGTCGCCGCCCTGCTGCTGGCGCGCTGGGTCGCGCCGGGCCCCGCCGCCGCGCTGCTCGTGCCGGCGTTGCTGGTGTCGTCCAAGGCCTTCGTGGACTTTTCGGCCGCGGCGCTCGAGAATCCCCTGGCCCACGCGCTCTATGCCCTCGTCCTGGTGGTGCTCCTGGGGGATGGAGGGGGGCGGCGCCGGCCGCTGGTGCTGGGCACGCTGGGCTCCCTGCTGATGCTGACGCGGCTCGATCTGGCGCTGGTGGTGGCGCCGGCCCTGCTGGCCACCCTCCTGCCCCGCCCCTCACGCCCGGTCCTGCAGGGCTTGCTGCTCGGGGGCCTGCCGCTGGTGGCCTGGGAGCTGTTCTCCCTGGTCTACTACCGCGCGCCCGTGCCCTGCACCGCAGTCGCCAAGCTCGGCGATCTGGGGCTCGACCGAGGATTCCTGGTGCACCGGGGCTGGGCCTCGGTGGTGGACACCCTGGCCTGGGATCGGGTCACCGTCCCGGTGATCCTGCTCGGCACGCTCGCCGCCCTGGTGGGCCGGCGCCCCCGCGAGCTGCAGGTGCTCGCCGGCGTGTTCGCCTACCTCGGCTACCTGGTCTGGATCGGCGGCGACTTCATGGCCGGTCGCTTCCTGACGGTACCCTTCCTCGGCGCGGTGGCGCTGCTCGTGGTCTGGCTCGGGCGGCGGCCCGCCCTGGCCGCCCTCGCCCTGCCCGCGGTGTTGGTCCTGAGCGCCACCTCCCCCCGCTCACCCCTGCGCGTCGGCGTGACCTACGAGGAGGAGCACCCCCCGGCAGAGCTGTTCCTGCGCTACGGCGTGGCGGACGAGCGGATGTTCCACTACCGGCTCGGCGCTGGGCGCCTCTGGCGGGAGGTGGGCTGGTCCGGCACCCTGCGGGGAGAGGCGCCGCCGGAGCCGCGCTGGGTGGCGGTGGTCCACAGTGGCCAGCAGGCCTACTACGATGGCCCCGGCCTGCACGCGATCCAGATCCAGGGGCTGACCGATCCGCTCCTGGCCCGGATGCCGCCCACCGGTGAGGACCTGGAACGGGCGGGGCACGCCTACCGCACCCTCCCGCGGGGGTACCTGGCGAGCCTGGAGAGCGGCGAGAACCAGATCGCGGATCCACGGGTCGCCGCGCTCTGGGACGACCTCGTGCTGGTCAGCCGCGGGCCGCTGTGGACCCGCGCCCGCTGGGAGGCCATCGGGCGGCTCCTGGGCGGGCGCTATGCCGGTCTGGTCCATGCCTCCATCGCGCGCGAAGCGGGGTGAAGGTCGCGGTCCTGCGCCGGGATCACCCGCGCTCGTTCAGTGGAGGGTCGGCCAGGTGAGCCCGCGCGCCAGCAGGCGCCGCATGGCGATGAGGTAGAGCCCGAGGGTGGGCAGGGCCTTGGCCAGGGACGCGAGCAGCGGCGCGAGCGGGTGGCCGTGCCCGGCGGCGAGCCCGGCCGGATCAGGCCCCAGCACCCCCAGCAGCGCGGAGGGCAGCGGGGCAGCCAGCAGCACCAGGCAGACGAGGGCGGCGCCACGGAGCCGCTCGCCGGGCTGGCCCGTGGCCTCCCACGCGGCGCCCAGCAGGATCACCGCGCTCATGTGGTGCTCCCACACGTGGGGGTAGGTCAGGAAGTGGGCCAGGACGAGGGCGGAGGCGGCCAGCAGGGGCGCGCGCTCGCGGGTGCCCAGCGCGGCGATGGTGGTAGCCCCGAGCACCGCGAGCCGCGCGAGGGTGATCCCGTGTTCCCACGCAGGATGGGGGGGGCCCCCGCCCACCAGGCGCCACACCTGGAACACCAGGTTGAGCATCCCGACGTTACCCGCGCTGTAGGCCGGTACGAGGTGGGTGATGTTGGTGGACCAGTACCCGCGGGCGTCGTCGGGGTGGTCGAGGAACCACGGCAGGGCGGCGGCCGCGACCAGCACCGCGGCGAAGGCGAGCTGCGGCCAGAGGCGCCGCGAGCGCAGCAGGGCCGGAGCCGCGACGAGCGGGTAGCCCTTCAGGGCGACGCCGAGGCCGTAGAGCGGCGCCCAGGCCGGCCCAAGCAGGCCCAGCACCAGCAGGGCGGTCGCCACGAAGGTGAACTGGCCCATGTGCAGCTCCACCACCAGGGGGAACCCCAGGAGGAGGAGCGAAGCCCCCAGCAGCCAGCGCCAGGGATCCCGGGCCGCCCACCCCAGCGCGATCAGCACCGCGACCAGCGTGGCCTCGGTGACGGCGCACCACAGCAGGCGGGCATGCTCCGGCGCGAGCCGGGTCAGGGGCTGCGCGGCCTGGGCTACGCCGGGGAGGTACCGGAAGGCATAGAACCCCGGGGTCACGCCGTCGGGCTCGTGCCTGTACGGGCTCACACCGCGCCGCAGGTTGATCGCCCCATGGTACACGGCGTAGAAGTCCATGCCGGGGGGATTCGCGGCACAGTCGTGGGAGAGCACGCACCCCGGTGGGGCTGTGCCCCGGAACACCCCGCGGACCAGCAGCACGTGGAGCCCGAGGCCGAGGACCAGCAGCCCGATCAGGACCGCGCCCCGCCCGCCGCGCAGGGTTGGTGTCCGCCGATCCATGCGCGTCGGCTCCGCTCAGAGGTGGTGGGGGAGGGGGATGGCGAGGAGCAGGTGGCGCATGGCGCCAGGATAGCCGAGGTCAGGCGAACCTGAGCGTGGTCTGGCTCGCCAGCACCAGGGTGTGCTGGCCCTCGGCGTTGAGCGCGTCCGCCGCGGGGCTGAGGATGTCGCAGGGCAGCCCCAGGCCGCGGCGCACGTCGCCCACCAGATCCGCGAGCACCAGCGTGCGCGCCCCGAAGGCCCGGATGCGCGCGCGGAAGGCCGGCTCCTCGCCGTAGTCCCAGCAAGCCACCAGCCAGTCGGCGCCAGCCCAGGCGGGGGCCACACGCGCCACCCACTCGTCGGGAGTGCCCTGGTGCAGGGCGCAGGAGAGGTGCACGAGCACGCGACCGTCGGGGAAGGTGAGCCGCAGGGCCACCGGGGGCGCGCTGGGCAGGCGGGCGCGGGTGGCCAGGCGCCGGGCGGCGCGCAGGGGACCGCGCAGGCTGCTGCCGAG
>JBDRKM010000228.1:0-22963 GCA_043814015.1 Pseudomonadota bacterium | reverse complement strand
CCTCGCCGGCTCCCGAGCCCGTGCAGGATAATGGGGATCTGGGAACACCAGGGGAACACAGCAGGGGCCCACTACGGTCCTCTGTGGTCCTTTACAGTCAAGCATCCTCGTTGTATTGCTGACTTGATAGGTACATTTACGCTGAAAAGCCACTTGGCCCCGAGGGTGGGGTAGAGTCCCTCCGCCCCCACCAGCGCGCAGACGAGGCCGAGCACTCCTGCCTCCGGGGACCGCGACATCCCGTGACAACATCACCTGCCGAGACCAGGACCTCAGGTGTCTCAACCTAGCAGAACCCGCCAACCCCGGAGCCACCATGAGCACCCGTACCGTCCAGATCTGGGCCATCCCCCTCACCTTCAGCGCCTGCGGCCCCACGGCCACGGACACGGCGGTCCCCGTTGTGGAGACCGAGCTCCCCTACACCATCGTGGACACCGATCAGCTCGACTGCTACTCGGCCACAGGCACGATGGGCTGCCCGGCCGCGGGCGAGGAGTTCCATGGTCAGGACGGCCAGCACCTGCGCTTCGCTCCCAGCTACGACAGCGACGGCGAGATCGTCATCGACGAGGTCACCGGCCTGGTCTGGCAGTGGGAGCAGCAGGACAAGGTGGCCTTCTCGGACGCCGAAGGCATCTGCGACGATCTCGAGCTGGGGGGCATCACCTCGTGGCGGGTGCCCTCCATCAAGGAGGCCTACTCCCTGATCCAGTTCGACGGCGCCACGGGCCAAGCAGCGCCCGACAGCTCGCAGATCCCCGACGACGCGGTACCCTACATCGACACCGCGGCCTTCGACTTCGCCTACGGCGACGCCAGCGCGGGCGAGCGATACATCGACACACAGTTCATCACCACGAACGTCTACGTGAGCACGGTGTTCGCCGACAACGCGGGTGTCGAAGCCGGTGTGTCCTGCTTCTTCGGCGCCAACCTCGCGGACGGGCGCATCAAGTGCTACCCCACCGAGGCGGCGCAGACCTTCCAGCTCCGCTGCGTGGCGGGCGGGGATGACTACGGGCTCAACGACCTGGAAGACCAGGGCGACGGCACCATCGCCGACCACGCCACGGGCCTGCTGTGGGCCCAGGCGGACAGCGGCGACACCATGGACTGGGGCGAGGCCCTGGCCTGGTGCGAGGGGCTGGAGACCGCCGGGTACGACGACTGGCGCCTTCCCGAGGCCAAGGAGCTGCAGAGCATCGTGGACTACACCCGCTCGCCGGACACCACGGGCTCAGCCGCCATCGACCCCATGTTCGACGCCACCCCCATCGTGGATGAGGTCGGAGACGAAAACTGGGGCTGGTACTGGACCAGCACCACCCACCTCGACGGCGAGGTGGACGGTGAGAACGCGGTGTACGTCGCCTTCGGCGAGGCACTCGGCGCCACCACGGGCACGAGCTCAGGGCAGGATCTGGTGATGGACGTGCACGGCGCCGGGGCCCAGCGCAGCGATCCCAAGACCGGCGATCCGGGCGACTACCCCATGATGGGCATGGGCCCCCAGGGCGACGTGCGACGGGTCTTCAACCTGGCGCGCTGCGTGCGCGAGCTGGACTGAGAGGTCTTTCGCCACCCGCTACGCTCCGGGGTGCTACCCTCTTCGGGTCACCCCGGAGCCGCCATGTCCCGCCTGCTCACCGCCCTCACCGCCCTCCTCACCCTGGCCTGCGACCCCAGGACCGCTGACGACACCGGCCCCATCGCCGGGGAGATCGCCCGCATCGAGGTGGCCACGGCCTCCCGCATGGTCACCCCCGACGGCGAGCCCGCCTGTCTACGGGCCACGGCCTACGACGCCACGGACCAGGTGGTGGACGCCGCGTTGACCTGGAGCGCCGAAGACGAGACCGTGCTCACCGTGGACGCCCACGGCTGCTTGACCCCGGTGGCCGAGGCCGGCTCCACCTGGGTGCAGGCGTCCGCCGGGGAGGTGCGTTCGGACAGGGTCATCGCGTTCGTGGCCGACCCGGTGGATGGGGCGCTCTTGTTCGAGGACCGCCAGGTGGTGGAGGGCCCGGAGCTGCTGGACGAGACCCCCACCAGCATCGTGGGCACCCACCTGCGCGTGGTGCTGGCCGACATGGAGCCTCCAGCCCTGGGCTCGCTGGTGATCCCCCTGGAGGACACCCCGGCCCAGGGGCGGGTGCTGGCCGCGGAGGGGGTGGCCGGCGGCGTGGCCCTGGAGCTGGAGATCCTGCCGCTGGACGCGCTGTTCGACCGCCTCTCGCTCCACATCGACGGCTGGCCCTCCGATGACGCCCTCGAGCCCGGCGTCCCCACCTTCACCGACTTCGAGCTGGGCCCCTTCGAGTGCACCTCCGAGAGCGGCACGGAGCTGACCGATCCCGGCGTCAGCTACGACCTGGTCCCCTCGCTCGCCCCGCGCGTCGAGCTGGACCTGGGCGCCGCGCCCGAGACCGCCACCATCGCGCTGGAGGGCTCGCTGACCCTGGAGCTGGAGGCCGGCTTCGAGCTGCCCGACGACTGGAACGGCACGGTCACCTGCGAGGTGGAGATCGTGGCCCCCTCCTTCCCCCTGCCCGGCGTGGCCGCCCTGATGGTGCAGGTGCCCCTGGGCGTGGGCTTCGAGCTGCACGGATCGCTCTCGGGCCTGGGTGTGGAGATCGGGGTGGAGGCCAGCGCCGGGATCGAGGCCGTGGTGGGCTATGCCTGGACCGAGGGGGAGGGCTGGACCGACATCACGGACATCCACGAGGTCTGCGAGGTCAACCCCATCTTCGACGTGCCCGATCTCGAGGCGGACCTGCGCCTGGAGGCCTACGCCTGGGCCTACGCCTGGGTGCACCTGGAGGCCTCGGTGGCGCGCCTCGACTTCCTCACGGCGGAGCTGGTGACCGCCCGCGTGGGCCCCCGCCAGGATCTGCACCTGGCCTCCGCCCTGGCCCAGGCCCAGGACGAGGGCTACGCCGCCGACTACGGCCTCGACCTGGCGCTCGAGGTGGCCGCGGGCTCCTCCGTGGACGCCGCCCTCGATCTGCTGGGCCTGGGCGACGATCTCCATCTGTCGGCGGAGACCGCCTGGGCCCTGGCCGAGTCCCCCCACGGCAGCTTCGCGGCCGACCCCGCCTCCGCGGAGGTGGGCGAAGAGGTGACCTTCACCGTCACCCTGGAGGACCTGGAGTACCTGGGGCTCGACAACATCGACGAGGTGGTCATCTACCGGCTGGTGGACGACGAACTCGTGGAGCAGGAGCGCCTGGAGGGCTCGGTCGGCACCACCGAGTACACCTGGGCCTGGACCCCTACCGAGGAAGACACCGGCACCCAGACCTTCGTGGCCTTCATCACCAGCACCCTGCTGCCCGGCGTCCCGCTGGAGGTGGCCGCGGACGGTGCGGCGGCCGTGCCCGTAGGGAGCTGGCTGATACAGCTCAGCGTCACCGACGTGCACCTGGCCACGGACGCCACGGGCGATGATCTCGACGCAGACGAGGTAATCGCCGACTACATGAACGTGCTTCAGGCCAACATCATCTGGTGCAACGCCGAGGCGGACTACCTGCTGAGCCTCGGGCAGTACTCCATGGCCGAATACTACTGGGTCATCGCCGAGAACCTCGGCCAGGAGCTGATCTGGTGGGCGGAGTTCTACTACGCCGTCACCCACGCGGACGAGAGCCTGAGCCGCCTGATGGGCGGGGACGAGGCCGACGACTTCGGAGGGCAACTGTCCGACATGGTGGGCATCCTGGAGCCCGGCATGGCGGACAGCGCCGCGGGGCTCACCTGGGACAGCGCCCCCGAGGCAGCCGCGGACCACACCTTCATCGCCACCGCCGAGCGCGACGGGGAGTACCCCTTCCTCATCCTGTGGCACATGAAGGCCGTGGAGACCGCGGACCAGGAGGACCCGCTCCTCCTCTCCCAGCAGTTCCTCTTCATCGCCGCCTACCAGGACGACCCGGACGTCCGGCTCACCCTGGACGGGGATACCTGGGTGGCGAGCACGGACGGGAGCTTCCCGAGCGACACGGACCTGCGCTCCCTGGCCGTGGGCGAGGAGCACAGGGTGGACGTCTACATGGACTGCCTGGTGGTGCCGGCCACGACCCCGGCCTGGGAGCACACCGACACCATGGTCACGGGCCTGTTCGGCTGGAGCTTCGAGCTGGAGCGGGTGGCGGTCGAGGAGGAGTGAGCCATCACAGGGATCGCCGGCGCACCGCAGCCCCCACCAGCGCCAGCAGGCCGAGCAGGGCGCCGGCGCCCCCTCCCCCGCCGCAGCCGCAGTCATCGGTCGGGGGGTGGTCCTCCGGCTCGGCGGTGGGGCCGGTGTCGTCGGTGGGTGCGCTGCCCGTGTCGCCCGGGTCGCCCGTGTCCACCGGGTCCTCGCCGCGCGCGAAGTAGCGCAGGGTGATGGCCTCGGGGCGTTCGTCGGAGCGGGGCACGCGCCAGGCGGCCAGGCCCCAGTAGCGGGTCTGGTACCAGCGCTCGCCGAACAGGCGGGATCGGTAGCCGAAGGAGTCGGTGTCCTCGAAGGCCGCGAGCACAGGCGCCTCCAGGCCGGCGGAGAGATCGTAGAGGGACTCGTCGCCGCTCCAGCCGTGGACGTAGAGCCAGTCGCCCCGCGCGGTGACGGTCTCCACGTCGGAGTAGAGGATGGCCTGGTCCAACGAGAAGCCGCGCAGTGGATGGCGGGGGTCGGAGAAATCCCAGGTGTCCAGCGATCCGCCGCGGGGGAAGAGCAAGGTGTCTCCGGCCTGGGCGATGCTGCCGTAGTGGCAGGTGTCGGCCTCGTCCGCCTCCAACCAGACCACCACGGGGACGCTCGGGATGGCCGCGTCGAGCACGATCAGGGCGTCGTGCTCGGCTCCGTCCGCCCAGAGGGAGGCGAAGGTGTCGGTGCAGGTGGGGCCGTAGACCAGGTAGCGCCCCTGCACCAGGGCGGGGTTGTAGGAGGAGGCGAAGATGCGCTCGGACACCAGGCTGGGGTGGCCGTCCGCGTCGTGCCACCAGAGCCAGAGGTTCGAGGCCAGCCCCTCGCCGAGATCGGCGATGTCGTACATGGCCTGCCCGCCGAGGTTCTCGCCCCAGGCGCCCTCCTGGACCAGATCCACCCCGACCTGTCCGCTCCAGGAGTTGAAGGTGGTGTTGTCGTGCTCCACGCCCTCGATGCGACCGCCGGCGTAGACGCGACCGGCGTGGTCGGTGGCGATACCCCAGGCCGAGGTGCCGCGGTGCAGGTAGCCCACCTCGCTGAAGCCTCCGTCGTCGAGGGTGGCGATGTGCAGGCCGCCGCCGAGATACTCCGCGGTGTAGACCAGACCGTCCGCGCCCACGGCCACGTCATTGGTGAGGCCGGCGGAGGGCAGGCCGCCCATGGTATCGAGGCCGCCGCCCGAGAGGTCCACTGCCCGGAAGCCGTACTCGCCGTCCAAGGCCCAGAGCAGATCGCCGTCCACGGGGTGGAGCCACCAGGGGGTGGCGTAGGGCGCCTGCTCCTCGACGCGCAGGGCCTCGGCCAGGGTGCCATCGGCCTGCACATCGTAGGCCCGCACGCGCTGTCCCATCCAGCGGCGCGGATCCGCCATGTCCAGCGTCCCGTCGTCGCCCCAGGTCCAGACACGGCCATCGTCGTCCAGCGCGACGCTGTAGAGGTGGTCCCAGCCGCCCGCGGGGGGCTCCTGGATGCGCTGCACGACCTGGCCCGCGGTGATGTCCACCACGAGCAGGCCGTCGGAGGCGGCGGCCAGATACAGGTGATCGCCCACGACGACCGCGCCGTAGACGATGGCGCCCGCCTCCACCAGACCCAGCGGGACGCGAGCCTCCACGGTGGGGGCGTCCTCGCCCAGAGAGAGCACCACGAGGTCCTCGCCGTCCAGCACCCAGGCGCGGGTGTCGTCGAGCAGGCCGGGGGTCAGGGTGGCCAGCTCGGGGGGCAGCTCCCAGCCTCCCAGCAGGGTGACCCCACCGTCCACGGCGGCCGTGACCAGCTGCACCGCGCCGGGCTGGGCCACCAGCACGCCGTCTACCACGGCCAGGGCGGAGTAGGCGCTGCCGACTCCCAGGTTTGTCGCGGTGCCAGCCACGGGGGCGCTGGGATCGCCGATGTCCACCGCCGTGACCCCGCTGCGGCTCACCACGAACAAGGTGCCGTCGTGGAACGCGCAGCCGTAGGACCAGCCGGCGGAGGTGGCCCCCAGCTCGGCGGGGCGCACGGGATCGGCGAGATCGAGCAGGATCACCGAGGCTTCGCTCTCGCGCTGGGTGATGGCGCCGAGACCCGCGCCGTCCAGGCAGGCGGAGGTGGGATCGCCCCAGTGGGTGGTCCATTCGCCGAGGGGCTCGAAGCCCGCGGCGTCGTTGCCCGCGGAGAAGCGGATGCGGCCCAGCGCCGGATCCACCGCGATGGTGCCGGGCACCACTTCGGCGGTGGTCCAGTCGGCGTCGGAGAGATCCACCGGGCGCAGCACCAGGGCGCCGTCCCGGCCGCTGACGCCGGGGTAGTCGGGCAGGTGCACGGGGTGGCCGTCCACGGAGATCTGCAGCAGGCGCTGCTGGCCGCGCAGCAGGGTGTCGCCGTCCAGGGCGTGCCCCTCGCGATCGCCGAGCAGGTCGGAGCCCAGCTCGAAGGCGCCGGGGGCCACGGCGGTGAGCGTGGTCGCGAGGCGACCGTCGTCGGGGGCGGCCACCTCCACCGGATCGGCCACCTCGTCGGGGCTGCCGGCGAGGTGCTGGTAGACCTGGGCCGCGCTGGCGGAGAGGGCGTCGTCCAGGGCGAGCCCGTCGTGGTCCTGGTCCGCCCACCAGGCGCGGCCGTCGTCGGGGTCTACAAAGAAGAGGGCGCCGTGGGCGGTGTGCTCGGTGCTGGGGAGGTGGACCATGAGTGTGGTGCCGTCCTCGAACAGGATCTCGAGGTCCTGGGCCGGGGCGGGGCTGGTGGCGACGGTGAGGTTCAGCGAGCCGCCGAGGGTGGTGCCGAGCGTGGTGGACCAGTCGAGGTCCACGGTGTGCAGACCGTCGGTGTCCAGGGTGGCCAGCGCGAAGGTCTCGCGGCCGCCCTGGTAGGGATCGGTGGAGAGGCCGACGTGGACGGTGCGGGCGCCGGTGGCGCTGGAGGTGAGGGCGGCGATGTGCCAGGTGGTGGGGGCGGCGAGGGCGGTGGTGGCGAGGAAGGCCGGGACGGCCAGGAGCGGGGTGCCAGGCATGGGTTCCTCCTGGTTTGGTGCCATCCTACCAAAACTCGAATCCTGGCGGAAACCGCGCGAGAAGTCGGGGGGTGAGCCCTCACCCCCCGATCTCCCCCAGCACCCCGGAGGCCACGAGGCGCTCCTCGTCGAGCACCTGGACGAACCCCACCTGGGCGTCGGCGTCCTCGAAGATGCTGGCGGCGTACAGGGGGACGACGATGGGGAGCCAGGTGCGGGCGCCCGCCTGGCTCACGGGCTCGGCCAGCAAGCCAGCCAGGACCCAGGCGCGGGCGGAGGCGAGGTGGAGGTCCTGCCCGGCTACCACGAGGACGCGGTGCTCCTCGTCGTGCTCGCCGCGGCAGACCAGCAGGGTGCGGCCGGTGGGCTGGGCACCCGCGGCCACGTCACAGGCGGCGGCCACCAGCAGCGCGACCCGGGGCCCCCGCGCTGCGGGCGCGGGCTCGCCGAGCTCGTCGGGGAAGACCCGCACCTGGTGGGGGAGCTGGTGGAAGAGGTCGAAGGGCTGGAACAGGGGAGCGAGCAGGTTCCCGGACTGGGTGGGGTCCATCATCAGGCCAACCCCCACGGTGCTGGCGGCCTGGCGGGCCATGCGGGCTGAGGTGCGCAACCAGTCCAGGTGGATGCGCGCGCGCTGGTCGCGGGCGGCCTGGGCGTAGGGAGCCAGATCGTCGAGCCAGGCGGCGGCCTGGCGGGCCTGCCGATCGGCGGGCAGCTCGGCCAGGGCAGCCTGGACGGCTTCGGGGGTGGTGAGCTGGGCCGAGGGCGAGGGGGAGGGGGAGGGGGCGCCGCCCTCCTGGACGATGCGGGCCGTGGCGGCCAGCGCTCCGGCGAGGGAGCTGTGGAAGGGCGAGGTCCAGTCGGCGGGCAGGGCCAGGAGGCTCTCCCGCAGCCCATCGCCGGGCTGCCAGAGGCCGCGGGCGGCGCCGTCGGCGGTGCGCACGTCCACGGCTCCCGCAAAGAGCGGGAGTTGGAGGGCCGGGAGGCTGGCGTGGCCTGCGGCGTCGGTGGTGACGCCCAACCCTCTCCCGAAGGCCAGGGCCTGCCCAGCCAGGGGTGCCTGGGCTACGTCCCGGCTGCGCACGAGCACATCCTCGGTGCCCAGCGCGCGCGGATCGCCCGCTGTGCTGCGGTGGGTGGCCACGGTCTGCTGCAGGCCGTAGCCCAGGCCGCCGAGGGCCAGGCCCAGGGCGGTGGCGCCCTGCCAGGGGGTGGCCTCGCCGCCCAGGCCGCCGATCTGGACCGTGCGGCCGTCGGCGTTCTCCCAGGAGACCCCGAAGGCGCCCAGCCAACCCGCCACCGCCGAGAGCGCCCACAGGGCGTTCCGACCGGCCCGCCCGCCCTCTCTCCAGGCGTGCCCCTCGGAGGTGGTCTCGGTGATCTCGAAGCGCTCCACCTCCAGCTCGCGCCGCGCGGCGGACACGGCCAGCTCGAGCTGGTCACCGCCCAGGGACAGCTCCTGCACCACCAGCCGATCCTGGGCCTCGTCCACCACGGTGGTGACGCCGCGAGAAGAGCGCTCCACGGCGCGGCTCATGGTGTGGGTGGTGAGACAGCCCGGCAAAGTCAGGGCCGCCAGCAGCAGCGGGAGGGAGCGCATCTCCGCGCCTAGAACGGTGAGGAGGGCAGGAACACCAGCGCCTTGTACACGTAGTCGTAGCCGCCCGTGGGCAGGGCGACGTTCGCGTCGCACCAGGCCACGGTCCCCAGCCGGCTCACCACGCCCGCGGCCGAGCCCTCCAGGGTGCTGCTGCCGCTCACCTGCGATCCCACGCCGCTGCCGGAGCCCGAGGTGGTCGTGGTGGTGGCGGTGATGGTGGTGACGGTCTCGCCGCCGAACGCCAGGGCCTGCTGCTTGGCGCTGCGCAGGGCGTCGTCGCGGGCGGAGGACTCGCTGTCGAGCACCTGGGAGGTGCCCACGAAGTACTGGCCCTGGCTGCTGCGCGGCAGGGTGTCGTCCCAGGTGACGCCCGGGTCGGCGCAGTGGCCGCTCGGCAGGTCCCCGCCGCCGCAGTTGGGGCAGGAGGTCACGGAGAAGGCGAAGTACAGGGGCTTGGTGAAGGTGAGGCTCGACCTCCAGTAGCGCCCGTCCTTGACCTCCAGGCCGGCGAGGTAGTCGGTGGACAGGGCCTTGGCCTTCAGCTCGGCCTCGGTGCCCACGGAGTAGAACACCTCGCCCGTGCCGGAGAGGAACTCGCCCACGAAGCGCTCGGAGCACTGCCCGGGCGCCCGCTGGCAGCAGGCCTCGAAGCCGGCCGGGTCGGCGATCTCGTACTGCATCTTCTGGGCGGTCTCGTAGCGCACCCGCACCACGGAGGTGGCGGCGCCATCCGTGCCGGCGCCGAGCACGTCGGGGATGCCCAGGTTGGCCTTCGCCGAGGAGGAGGCCGCGAAGTACTCGTCGAAGCTCATGCCCGAGGCGTCCACCACCTTCTCGGTGATGTAGGGCGAGCAGGGCATCTCCAGGGCGTCGGCCTCGGAGACGGTCTCGGCCCCCGCCGGCAGGAAGCGGCCCACGTAGAGCATGGGATCCGCGTCGAAGCTCTGGCGGATGAAGAAGTTCTTGCGCGGCGCCAGCCAGGGACCGGCGGTGGTGGCCCCGGCGGTGTGGGCGGCGGTGGGGTCGTCCTTCTTGCGCTTGGCGTCGGCGGGGGCGGCCGAGAGCAGCAGGGCGGCGCAGAGAAGCAGCGCGGCGCGGGCGGTGTTCATGATGGTCTCCTGGGTGGGTCAGCGGGGGAAGGGGCAGGCGGCGGCCTGGTCGGTGGCGGCGGTGGCGTGCCGGCGCAGCGTGGGATCGCCCCGACCGAAGCACAGGCGCTCGCCGGCCGGATCGAGCGCGGCGTCCGGCGGGAAGGCCGCGACCACGAGCCGGGAGTCGCCGCCGTCGGGGGCCTGCACGGCGGTGAAGGCGGGCAACACGGGTGGTTCGGTGGGCGAAAAGACGCGATCGTCCTCGGCTCTGTGCGGCCAGACCCGGAAGCCCGTGCCGTCGGACTCCACGGAGTACAGCCGCAGCCGGGCGGGGCCGGAGAGCTCGATACGTGGTGATACTGTTTCACCCTCGCAGTACAGGCCCCCCTGCCCCACCGCGTAGAGCTGCACCGTGAGGCCCCCGGCGCCGGGCTGCTCGCCCGTGGGCACGCCGGCCTCGGCCGGGCAGATGCGGGCGTCGTCAGGGCTGAGCTGGAAGAGATCGGCGGGGAAGGTCAGGGCACTCAGGGGTATCCACCCCGCGGCGCCCGGATCGCGGGTCGAGACGGCCAGGGCCGCCTGCCCGCCGGCCACGGTCAGCTCCAGGCGCACCTGGCGGGCACCGGGGGTTCCCCGGGCCGCCAGGGGGACGCCCGCCAGCTTCTGATGCAACAGGGTGTGCAGGTGGGCGCCGGGCTCACCCGCCGAGCAGCCCGTGCTCTTCCAGGTGGGGGGCAGGATCTGGAGGGTGGCGCCCGGGGCAAACAGGGCCTGGGCCAGGACGGAGAGATCGGCGTCGAGCTGGGCGAGATCGCGCTGCTGGGAGTTGAGCACGGCCTCCTCGATGGCCACCGAGGCGCAGGCCCAGCCGCGGGCGCCCCGCGTCTCCCACTGGCCCGCGCCCAGCGGCACGATGTTGCGGCGGGCGGCCAGGCAGCGGGGGCTGGTCTCGATGCCGACGCAGACTTTGTCCTCCAGAATCTCGAGCGCCGCGCGGCGTGCGACCGCGATGGCACCCTCGGCGGCCCCGCCCTGCGCCACGCCGCGCTCGACCCGGAACTTGCGGCTCTCGGAGCGGGTGGGGCAGAGCTCCTCGGAGGGGATGAGCGGCGGGCGCAGGATGGAGCGGTCGGTGGCGTAGACGTGCGCGTCGTCCTGGGCCAGAGCGGCGAGCGGGAAAAGGAGCAGCGTGAGGGGGCTCATGGGATGGCGGCTCCGGGGTTCGGGGTCAGCCTATCGCCGATCGTGGGCGATGGGATCCTACCCTTCCCGTACGGTTTCAGGCGCGCAGCACTGTGACGGCCCGGCCGCTCGGCGTGGTCATCTCGGCAAAGACCGTGCGGTCCTCGATGGGCAGGGCCTCGGGGCGGCGGTCGAACAGCACGAGGTAGCCGGAGGATAGCCCCACCCGACCGAGGTAGGCGTCCAACTGATCGAGGCCCTGGGGAAGCGGGTCCTTGCGCCCTGGCGCCCAGACCTTCAGCTCCAGGGCCTCTCGCTGCCAGGTGCGGGGGGTGCCGTGCGGCCAACGCAGCAGCAGATCGATCCGGCCGCGGCCGATGCCGTACTCGCGGTCTACGAGGCCGCCTCCGTTGACCACACGCTGGAGCCACGCCATCAGCACCAACTGACAGGCCACCTCGCGCCAGTTGGCCGTGCCGACCAGGATCTCCCCGTGCTCCCGCCAGAAGGCCGCGAACTCGGTGAGCACCAGGCGCAGGTCGAGGCGGCCGTCGGGGAGAATGAACGTGCGCGGCTCGGGCACGGGCAGGCGATCCTCCACGCTGCCGGCCAGCACACGCACGATCACCTCGTTGTAGATCGGGTTGGCGATGCGCAACCCCGCGCCGGACGCCACCAGCCCCAGGTCGCGCACGTACTGGAGGTCGTCGTTGTACACGTCCGCGGGCGTGTCGCCGAAGCTGCCCGCCAGCACCGGCTCCAGCACCCGCCGTACCCGCTCCTCCGCCAGCCGCGCGGCCAGGGAGTCCAGGTGCGTGGCCCGCGCCAGGATCAAGCGCTCCTTCGCTTGCTCGAGGTGCTCGGCGGTGACCGCTGCGGGCGGAGCCACCCCCATCTTCTCGATCACCTCCCGCGCCAGGGCGTTCACCAGCCAGGGTTGACCGCCGCTCAGCGCGAAGGCGCGCTCCAGCGCCTCCTCCTTGAAGGGCTGCCCAGTCTCGGCGGTGTGCTGCCCGTACAGCGCTGCGACATCGTCGTGGGTGAAGTTGCGCAGCCGCAGCGACTCCACACTCACGTTGAACGGGCTCGCCGTGCCGAGCCGCTCGGGATCTCCTCCGCTCGCGGCTCTGTAGTCGCGCACATCGCGCATCCCGCACAGCACCACCGAGGCCGAGAAGCCGGCGGGGCGGTTGGGGAAGCCCTCCCGGAGCTGCCGCAGCACCGAGATCAGGCTCTGCCCGACGAGCGCGTCGATCTCATCGAGCAGCAACACCACTGGCAGCGGGCAGGCGCGGGACCAGGCCGTGAGCCCATCTACGAGCTGGGTCGGGCCAGCCAGCCTCGGCCACACCGCGGGGGGGCGGCAGGCCTCCGGCAGACCGGCGCCTCCGCGCTGGAGAGAAGCCAGCACCGCGCGTTGGGCCGCCTCGTAGTCCTCCCCCACCGCCTGCCCGGCCTCGCAGGAGGCGTAGACCGCGGCGAACCGGCCTGTGGCCGCGAGCCTGACGGCCAATTCCCGCAGCGCCGTGGTCTTGCCGGTCTGCCGCGGGGCGTGCAGCACGAAGTAGTGCCCCTGCTCCACCAGATCCTCGATCCCCGGCAGCCGCTCCAGGGCCGGCAGCCTGTAGTGCAGGGCGGCCACGCAGGGACCGGCGGTGTTGAAATGGCGCATGGGGAGGGCTCCTGCCGGGGAGTCTATCGCGGACGGTGAGGCCGGGGTGACGCCCGCTGCCGGGATCAGGGGCCGACCCGCGGCAGGCACAGCGTGGGTGGCGGCTCCAGCACGGGCAACCTGGGCGCGAGCCGCGCGAAATCCTTGACGTTGAGGGTCAGCAGCGCCTCCGCCCCAGCCCGCTCGGCCACGACGAGGTGCAATGCGTCGAAGATCGCCCCCGACCGCACCCCCGCGGCGGCGCAACGCTCCGCGGCCGCGGTGTAGTCCTCGAGAGACAGCGCGGTGGGCTCGACCTGACCGGCCAGATCCGCGAGGAGGCGGTTGACGGCGGCGACCTCGATCCGCGCCGCGGTGGGCAGGCGGGTGAGCACGCTCCAGATCTCCGCGAACGCGTGGGTCGTCCAGAGTGCCTCGATCTCGCCGCCGTCGGCGGCGTCAAGCCATAGCGCTGCGAGCGGAAAGGCCGGGTGCCCCTCTACCAGCCCCGCGACGAGCACCGAGGTGTCGAACGCGACCCGCAGCTTCACCGCTCGATCCCCACGTTGCGCTTCTCCCGCAGCTCGCGGTGATCGGGGACCTCGCCGACCAGGTCGACGCGCGCCACAAGCCGACGGCCTCGCCGTGCCAGCACAGCGCCCCCGACCGGGCACAGATGGATCGCGCCGTGCTCCACCTCCACGCGCAGCTCGGCGCCGCCTGCCAGGGCGAGCTCGCGGCGCACCGCGGCGGGGATCACGACCCGCCCCGCGGCGTCCATGGTGATGGTGATGATGGATTCCATGTACGTATGGTAACAGGTCATGGTACCCCTGGATACCACCCGATGTGCCAGCGGCGTGCCCGCCGCACGTGGCGGCCCATCCGCGGGGGCCGCGGGTTCCTGCGCCCGGGCGCCTGGACCTCGATCGCCCGTCATCGCGGGAGGGAGCGTGAGGGGCCGAGGGGTCCCGCGGTGACGCCCTCTGCCGGAGAACCCCCTCAAAGTAACCGTTTCCGCCGGAGAACCCCCCGAAGCATCCACTTCGCCCTGCCGGGCGGCCCGCTGGACCTCACCCCGCGCGCCAGGCCCGCGAAAACCGGCGTTGCTCGGTTGGTGACCCCTCGGTGCAGCACCGGGGTGGACGCCCGGAGCCCTCTCTCCGGCGAAAATGGTGTGTTCAGGGCCGTTCTTCGGCGCGGCGGGGGTGCCGGCGAGACGTCGAAAGCGCGGCGACCGCGGCTGCGGCGGGCCTGCGCCGGAGCCTGGTGTCCGGCCTCCGCGCCGGCGTGGGCGTGGGCCAGCGCACGGCGATCCTGGCGGCCGTCCGCGCGCGCCGCTACGCTCCCGACCCGTGACCCGCCCCTCCGGGCACGAGGAGACCGAGACATGCCCTGGCGCGCGCTTCTTTCCGCCGATCCCCTCCCATGGATCCTCGCCAGCTCCGAGCCCTGGGCGCGCCAGCTTGCGCGCACGCGGCTCTGCGGCGCAGGCCCGGATGCGGAGGAGGTCCGCGCCGACCGCACCACCACCCGCGCCCACCCCCTCGTGCGTGGGCTGGTGGCGCGCCTGCCCGACTGGGAGGCGCCCGCGGAGATCTCCGGGCACCACCACCCCCTGTTCGCCCCGAACCTCCTGCGCCTGCTGTGGGACCTCGGCGTCGGGCCGGGGGACGAGCCGGCGGTGGAGGCCACGCTCGACGCCATGCTGCGCCACCAGGACGCCGAGGGGAGGTTCCTGGCCTTCGCCAGGTGGCGGGGCGCGGTCGCGCCGGTCTGGGGCTCGCTGTCCTGCGACCACCACGCCATCGTGGAGACCCTGGTCCGTTGGGGCCGCGGAGACGACCCCCGCGGCCGCGCGGGCCTCGCGCGCCTGCTCGCCGATCTCGGGCCCACCGCCCAGGGCCCGGCGTTCTTCTGCCGGCCCGACCCGGCCCTGGGCTTCCGCGGGCCCGGGCGCGCGCGGGACGCATGCCCCCAGGTGGCGGTGGAGGCCCTGCGCGCCTGGGGCGGGTTGCCTCCCCGGGATCGGCCCCCGGAGGCCGGGGCGGTGGCCCGGACGCTCCTCCGGATCTGGCGGGCTCGCGGCGCGGAGAAGCCCTTCATGTTCGGCCACGGAAGCGCCTTCAAGGCTGGCAAGTGGCCGCGCACCTGGTACGACGCGGCGGCCGTGCTGGAGGCGGTGGCGCCCTGGCCCGAAGTCTGGCGGGACGGCGCCGGAGAGGACCGGCGCGCCGCGGCGGAGCTGGTCGCGTGCCTGGAGGCCTACGCCTTCGACCCCGACGGCCGGGTCCGCCCGCGCTCCACCTTCAAGGGCTTCGAGGCTTTTTCCTTCGGCCAAAAGAAGGCGCCCTCGCCCTTCGCCACGGCCGCCCTGTGCGCGGTCCTGCACCCCTTCGCGGACCTGGCGGCGGACGTGCGCGCGGTGGACGTGGCCGCCCTGCCCTCCTCGAAAGGCGGCGCCGGGACCGCGCGGCCGCCGCGCTGAGGAGGCATGCCGCCCCCCGCGCAGGCCCGCACTGCCCCGCGCTGCGGATCACGGATCGGTGCGCGCGCGCCGTCAGGGCAGTTCGCCGCAGGTCACCCGGTGGTCCAGCTCGAACGCGATGTTCTGCTCGCCCTGCCCCACCACGTAGACGGCCTCGGCCGCACCGAGATCGCGCATGATCGTGACCTGCACGTCGCGGGTGGCGGTGCCGGCTTCGGCCTGGGCCAGGGCCCGATTGGCCTCCTCGCGCCCCTGCACGCGGTCGCCGAAGCGCTGCTGCTCGCCCGTGAAGGGCTTCGGCGAGATGGCGACCATGACGTACTCGGTGCCGCCGGGGCCGCTGACCGGGAAGCCGTCCAGGGGGTCGGCCGGCAGGCGGACGGGCTGGGCCGGAGAGAAGCTCCGCGGCTCCTCGGCGCGGAGCGGGTAGATCAGGCTCCACGGCTTGCCCGACGTGCCGTGGTTGTAGACCTGGACGTAGCCCGCACCCGTCGGCGTGAAGGTGAAGGCCACGGCGTCGCCGTTGCAGACGGGGGTGGCCAACGGCACCCGGCGGAAGGCTTTGTCGCCGCGGCTGATCTGCAGCTCGAGCTTGACCCCGAACCCATCGCCGCCCACGGCCTGTGTCGCCTGCGTGTACGCGGCCTCGGTGGCTGGTTTTTCCTCGCTGATGGGGACATCGACCGGGATGAGGTGGCGAAACTGCGCGGGCTCCTCGGCGTGGGCGGCGAGGGCGGCGAGCAGGAGGGCCAGGGGGAGGAGGTGGCGGCGGAGCATGGGGTCTCTCCGGGTTGGCTCGATGGCTCCGGAGGGAAGGTAGCAGGATGCAAAGGGACGCGGAACCCTACAGACACACTACCGTTGAGCCCGGGGTCATCACGGCGCGGGCAGGGGGCCGCAGGCGGCGGCGTGGTCGAGGGCGAAGGCCACCGCCTGCTCGCCGGGGCCCACGGCGAAGGCGGCGGACGCGGGGGGGTCGCTCGCCACCAGGAAGCGCAGGCCGGGCGCCGCAGCGGACTCCTCGCCCCCGCGCAGGCGATCCTGGATCTGGCGCAGGCCTGGGGAAAAGGGTCCGGGTGAGAACAGGAGCAGGACGTATTCGTCGCCCGGCGGGCCGCTCACCGGGAAGCCAGCGTGCGCGTCGTTCGGGAGGCGAACGGGCCGATTCGGGCCAAAGCCCGGCTCCTCCTCCTCCCGCGCGGGCCACACCAGCCTCCACGCGCTGGAGGTGCCGTGGTTGAGCACCGCGGCTACGGTCCCCGTTTCGGCCACGGCCTCAACGAGGATCTCGCCCCTTTTTTGGGGGGGGAAGACAGATTCTTCCCCCCCTGATCGGGCGCGACACGCGCCCTCCCCCCCCATCTTCGCCGCCTGATGGGCGGCGCGGGGCGCTTGGTCGCGCCCCGAAAAATCAGCGTACGTACAAGGCCGAAATCTTGGCGATTGGCCGAACCCTGGGTCATAGCCAGCACCGCGACCTGGCCGGCCGCGCTCGGGGTGAAGCGGAAGGCCACGAAGTCGCCGTCGCAGAGCGAGGTGGTGAGGGGTATGGGCAGAAACGGCGTGCCTGCGCGGGACAGCTCCACCTCGATCCGCACGCCGAAGGCCCCGCCCTCTGGCGCCCCCGCGAAGAGCGCCGGCGGATCGGGTGGGGAGTCCTGCACCGGGAGGTCCTGCGGGTTGAGCATGCGGAAGCGCGCGGCGGGGGGGCCGGCGGCCACCTCGGCGCCGCTGGTGGAGGCCTCGGCCGGTGCAGGCACCGGGACGAGCTGGAGCCGGGCACATGCGACCGCGAGCAGCGTGAGCGACAGCACGAGACGCAAGGACATGACTCCTCCCTTCCCGTACAGTTTGCGGAGCGGGTCGGGACCACCCGCGAGGTCAAGCCCCTCGAGATGCACCGCGAGGCGGAGTCATGCCCCACGAAATGCCCCATCACAGAGCGCCTCTCAACAAGGTGCAACGCTGGTATGCCGGTTTTCGAGCAGGGTACGGCCTCGGGGAGCCCGCGGATCGCCCCCGATGGTGCAACTTCGAGGGCATGACCCGCACGTTGGGTGCAACAGCGGGGGCATGACCCCAGGACGCACCCCGGGTAGGGCGCCTTCTCGGCGAAGGCACTCGGGAATCTCCAGTTCGGCATGGGATGGCGTCCAGCAGGGCGACGATCTCCACCTCGACCCCCGGCTCGGGCTCGACCAGGACCCGACCTCAGGAGCGGAGGCCCTGGATCGCGCCCGCGCGGCCCGAGATGGTTCGTCTCGACGCGCACGGTCGCCACCGGCGCCCCGGATCTCGCCACTGCGGCCCGAGACCGCATGGCCCGCACGCCGAGACAGCCGGCCGCCGCGGGATGGCCCTGGCGTCCGGTTGCGGTAGAATCGCGCCTTGTCCTTCACCCCTTCCGTCACCTTCGCCCTCCCCGCTGGCGCGCGCGCCACCGTCCACCCCGGCGGGATCCTCGGCCGGCTGGCCACCGCCGCCCTGCGCCTGGACGACCCCCGCGTCTCCGAGGCCCACGCCATGGTCAGCCTGCGCGGCAAGGCCCTGGTGCTCCTGGCTCTGCGCGGCGCCATCGGACTGCGCGGGAGGTGGCTCGGCGAGCTCGAGCTGCGCGCGGGCCAGCGCGTCTCCCTGGCCGAGGGCCTGAACCTCGATGTGGTCGATCTCGTGCTTCCCGACAGTGTGATGGTGATCGAGAGCGACGAGGGGCGGTCGAGCTGGATCGCCCCGAGCTGTCCATCTCGGTCGCCCCTCTGCGCGCCGAGCCCGGCAGCCGCCCCGACGCCGCAGCCTGGGCCTGGAGCAGCAGCCAGCAGTGGTGGCTGCAGGTCCGCGGCGAGCGGCCCCGGGAGCTGCGGGTCGGAGAGCCGTTCACGTTGGAAGGCGTCGCGCTGGTGGCCCGCAGCCTCCGCCTGGCCGACCTCGCCGTGCCGCGCACGATCGGGGCCGGCAGGCTGTGGCCCCCGCTGCGCATCGTGGGCTGGCCCGGCCACACCGAGATCCGCATCGAGGGCCGCGCCACCCCGCTCAGCCTCACCCGCAACGCCCACAGCTTGATCCGCGAGACCGCGCGGCTCACCCGGGGCGGCGGCTCGGCCCACTGGCAGGAGGTGGCCGAGCGCATCTGGCGCTTCGGCGCCGTAGAGGACACAGTTGGTACACGAACCTGGCGCGGCTGCGGGACAAGCTGCGGGAGGGCGGGCTGCCGCCGGACCTCATCCGTTGCGTGGAGGGGCGGGTGGAGCTGGCGCTGCGCCACGGTGTGGACGTGGTAGAGGTGAGGGAGGAGCCGGACCTCGGGGTAGTATAGGCGCCGCCTCCTCCTTTCGCCGAGCGTGCCCCCCATGAACGACGAACCCAGACGCGGCCAGGTCCTGCTCTTCCCCCAGACCCAGGTGCCGCAGCCCAGAGCCCCTCCCCCGCCCCCCTGGTGGCGGCTGCACGTCCCCGACCTGCCCGCGAACCCCGACGGCCTGGCCCGCCTCCAGGAGGTGGTGACGGCATCGCTGGCCCGCGACTGGCGCTTCCTGCGCGCGCTGGAGGAGCACCTCGACGTCGATTCCGAGGTGGCCCGGGGCGGCCCCCTCGCCCGCCTGGTGGATCTGGAGAACGACGCCTTCGACCTGCTCCTCGGGCTGCGGCAGGGCGCGGTCGCAGCCGCGGAGGTCGGCGCGGACCTGGCCTCCCTGCGGGCTGGCGAGGAGGAGCGCACGAGCCTGCGCGCCGCGATCCTCGGGGTCCTGCCGCCCTTCTTTGCGGAAGCGGTGCTCGACTTCGAACGCCACCATCCCGTCGGCGCCCACGCCGTCCGCCAGCGCGTGCTGGAGGCGGAGCTGGAGGGGGGCGACGGCCGCGGGGAGGCGGCCGGGATCGAATTCGTGGAAGGCACGCTCCAGATGCCCCCCAGCTTCGACCTCGACGCCGCGCTTGAAGCCGCGGGCCTGATCGGGCCGCGTCAGGTCGACGCGATGATGCTGCGGATGGAGCGGATGAGCCGTGCAGAGCAGGAGCGTCGCCCCCTCGCCGCGCAGGGACGGCTCGCCACCCTCCTGAGGGCGCTCCCCGGGGAGTGGCTGGACACCCTCGGGTTGCGCCTCGGGATTCCCGTTTCGGGGCTGCGTAAGGAGCGCGAACGCGCCATCGCCGCTGCGTTGACGGCCCCCCGCGCCCTCGCCGAGCTGTGCGAGGAGCTCGGCCCGGACGAGATCGAGCTGCTTCGGGAGATCCTGGCGAAGGAGGGCGTCTGCCCCTCGAGGCCGTTCCGCCGCCGCCCCGGCTTCGATCGAGACCACGACGGCTGGTTCTGGGCAGACCAGCCAGCCGTGTCGATCCCCGGACGGCTGCAACGACGCGGGCTGGTCTTCGTAGGCACGTGGAC
Organism: Pseudomonadota bacterium; assembly: GCA_043814015.1. GTDB lineage: Bacteria > Myxococcota_A > UBA796 > UBA796 > JAFGLY01 > JBDRKM01. Next base: position 3,386 of record JBDRKM010000228.1, on the reverse strand, counting down.
CTTCAAGAAGCGCCCCGAGGAGGCCTTCATGGTGCCCCGGGAGCTGCGTGGGCCCCTCGCAGCGTGGCTGGCGACCACCCACGGCTGAGGCGTGCCGGCGCGGCGTATTTCGGAGGCGGTCAGTTTCTGTCCTTGCCCTCTCGCGGCGGACGGATGATGGGGAGGGGGAAGGAGCGAAGAATGTCAGACCCGCAGCGACAGAGGCCCGCTCAATGATCCGCCAGATCCTGCGGATCGAGGGTCTGGGCTGCCTGCGGCGGCTCGCCTGGGCCCCGGGGGTGGGCGATGCCGGGCCCTGGGTGGGTGTCTACGCCGAGAACGGCGCCGGCAAGAGCACCCTGGTGGCCGCGCTGCGGGCCGCGGGTGCCGGAGAAGTGGCATCGCTGCAGGAGCGTCGCTCCCTGCCCGCCCAGGCGGGCCCCGAGGTGGATCTCCTCACCGCCGCCGGTCGCGTCATGTGCCGCGACGCCGCCTGGAGCGGCCCCCTCCCCTCCCTGGCCGTGTTCGATCGCGCCTTCGTGGACGCGAGCGTGTTCGATGGCGGCGCTGTCGGGCCGGATCAGCGCGCCCAGCTCTACCGCCTCGCCCTGGGGTCCGGCGAGGTCGAGGCCGCCCGGCAGGTCGATGCCGCCCGGCGGGCCCTCGGGGAGGCCGAGAAGCCCCGCCGGGAGATCGAGAAACACCTGGAGGCGCGCTCCGCGGAGGTAGGCTTCACCCTGGAGGATCTGCGCACCCTCGCCCCCCTGCGCGCGCCTCCGCCGGGCCACGCGGCGGCGGAGGCCCGCCTGATCGCGCTCGAGGCCCGCCAGGATCTGCGCGGTCTACCGGCCATCACCCCCCTCCCCCCGGTCCCGACCCTGCACGGTGAGGGCCTGCGCCAGCTCCTCGATCGCACCGCCGCCAGCCTGTCCTCCGAGGCGCTCGCCGCGGTCAAGGCCCACATCGCGGCCCACCTCGATGAGGGCGGCGAAGCCTGGCTGCGGCAGGGTGTGGGCTACGCGGGGGGCACGGAGGGCTGCCCGTTCTGCGGCCAGCCACTGGCCGGCTCCGAGCTCGCCATCCTCCTCCCCCGCTTCTTCGACGACGCCTACCAGCGCCTTCAGGAGCAGGTCGCCCGCGCCCTGGAGCGCCTGGCCGTCTGGGACTCCTGGGTGGTCTCTCTGCGCGCCGTCGAGCGCGCCAACCAGCGAGCCTGGGCGGCCTGGGCCGCGCTCCTTCCGATCGAGGCCCTCCCGGACCTCGCCGCCCTGCTGGCGCGCGCCGAAGCGGCGGTGTCCCTGCTCGGCGCCCTGGTGCGCGAGAAGGGCGCGCGCCTGCTCAATCCGATGGGTGCGGATCCCCGGGTCGATGATCTGCTCGCCGTCCACGCCGATCTCACCGGGCCCGCCGATCGGTACGGCGCGTGGGCCCGATCCTGTGCGGAGCGCTGTCGCCGGCTCACGGCCGATGTCCAGGCGGAGATCGACCGGCTCCAGGCCGCGCAACGCGAGGTCCGCGGCCGGCTGCTACGCGGCAGCCCGAGCTTCGAGGCCGATCTCTCCGCCCTCGATCGGGCCACCGCCGCCAGCGCCCTGCGCAAGGCCGAGGCCGCCTTCGCCGAGGCCATCCTCAGGCAGCGTGAGCGGGCGCGCACCGCCGCCTTCCTCGATCTCGTCAACAGCGCGCTGGCCGACTTCGATGCCGGTTTCCGCATGCGCGATCTCGCCGGCAAGCCCTCCGCCAGCCGCCTCACGGCCGACTTCCAGTTCGCCCTGGTGGCAGCGTCGGATCGTCCCGACCTCGCCCGGGTCAAGGCCTCGGCGGCCCGCCGCGGGGAGCCGCGCTTCGACACCCTGCTCAGCGAGGGCGACCGCCGGTGCCTGGCCCTGGCGGTGTTCACGGCGCACTGCCTCGACACCCCGGACCCGGCCCGCGTCGTGGTGCTGGACGATCCCTTCACCAGCCTCGACCGCTTCCGCCGCGTGTGGGTACAGCAGCACATCGCGCGCTTGGCGGGAGCGAGCGCCCAGGTCTGGCTCCTGTCGCACGATGCGCGCGCCATCGCCGAAGCCCTGCCGGCCGATGCCACCTTCCTCACCCTCGTCCGCGACACCGACGGCAGCACCCTCGAGCGGTGGGATCCCGTCGGCGAGGTCGCGCCGTCATGAACACCACGGCTCCCCTCGGCCCGCGCAAGAAGTCCGGGGGTGAGGCGCTACCCTCCGGGTTGTTGCGTGATTCGCGCAAGAAGTCCGTGGGTGAGGCGCTGCCCTCCCCCTCGCGCGCTCGCTGGAGCCCGAAGTGTTTGCCCGCGTGCCGTGGGTTGGCGTTCGGTTTCGGCCAGCCCCGCTCCGGTCCGGTTACCCCTCCCCCCTGGAGGTTCTCCCCATGCCCACCGCCCCCCTGCTCCCCAGCCGCATCACGCAGGTCACCGTGTTCAGCTTCGGCGCCGAGGTCACCCGCGAGGTCCTCTTCGATCCCGTGGACGGCGCACTGCCCGAGGCCGTGCTCCTCGGCGGGCTGCCGCTCTCGGCGCCCGAAGGCTCGTTCCAGGTGCACGTCGAGCCCCTCCCGGGCCAGGAGGGGGCGGCGCTGCCGGTCGCCACCGGCCTCACCCTGAGCCTCGAGCCCCCGCCCCCGGATCAGGAGCTGCCCCCGGCTACGGACGAAGATCTGCGCGCGGCGGAGCGGGCAGTGGCCCGTTGCCAGGCCGATCAGTCCCTGCTGGAGCGGCAGCTCGCCGCGCTGGAGGACATCGAGAGCCCCGAGCGCCCTGCCGGGGCCGAGGGTGAGCCACCACCCGCCTCCCCCACGACAGCGCGCCTGCAGCTCTTGGCCCTGCGCCAGGAAGAGCAGGAGCGGCTGCTGCCGCGGCTGATGGAGGCCCGGGAGGCCACCCGCCTGGCGCTCGAGGCGCTGGCCGCGCTGCAGGCCGAGCGCGCACGCGATGCCCAGCGCCGCCAGCTCAAACCCCACGAATTGCGGCGACAGGTCCTGATCGCGCTGCGCCCGCCGGCCGCAGGGTACCCCACGGGCCGCTGCCGTCTGTGCCTGAGCTACCTGGTACCCGCAGCCCGCTGGTCCCCGAGCTACCACCTGGCGGTGGCTCCAACGGCCGGCCGCGCCCGGCTCACCCTGCGCGCCATCGTGTGCCAGGCCGGCGATGAAGACTGGCAGGGCGTGGTCCTCACACTCTCCACGGCCGACGCCCTCCGGTGGGCCGAGCTGCCCCGCCTGCACCCCCAGCGCATCGGCCGCGCCCGCAGTGCCCCGCCCGCCACCGGCTGGCGGCCGGCGCCCATCGGGGCCAAGGAGCTCTACGCCGACTACGACCAAGCATTCAGCGATCTGAAGCCCACGCCGCCGCCCCAGACCGGCCTCGCATCCTTCGGCGCCGCGTCGGCCGG
>JBDRKM010000227.1:0-14719 GCA_043814015.1 Pseudomonadota bacterium | reverse complement strand
TCAGCTCTTTCGAGCGGCAGCCGGCATCAGCGCACTTCACCGGCGGGGTGAACAGGCCCGAGTCGGGTGACTCGCGGGGAAGGTGCTTGCTGAAACCTGATACCTGAAAGCTGATGGCTCAGTGTCCGACGATTCGGGGGACCGCCCTTTCCGACCTGCCGGATGGGCTATGATGATCGCGAGGTGCCAGATGTTCGCTCTCCTCGAACAGGCTCGCGGTCGTCTCGCTCAGGCCTGTGCTCGGCACGGCGTGCGGCGTCTGGCTGTGTTCGGGTCGGCGTTGCGGGAGGACTATGCACCCGGCGTGAGCGATGTGGACCTGCTGGTCGAGTTCGACGCGATGGATCCCTACGCGCGCGTCGATGCCTACTTCGGCCTGCTCGATGACCTCCGGGAGATCCTCGGCGCGCGCGTCGATCTCGTGATGGTCGGCGCCGTCAAGAACCGATTCATCGCCGCCGACATCGAGCGCACGAAGCAGGAAATCTATGCGGCGTGACCCCCGCGCCCTGCTCGCGGACGTGATCGAGGCCTGCGACGCCATCGCGAGTGCGATCCTCGGCCTCGACCTGGCCGCCTACCAGCGGAGTCGGCTGGTCCGATCCGCCGTGGAGCGGGAGTTCATCATCATCGGCGAGGCGGTCGCTTCCCTCTCCCGTGTCGCGCCCGCCACCTGCGCGGCCATCTCACGCGCGCGCCGTGTGGTGGACTTCCGGAATCTGCTCACCCACGGCTACGCGGCTGTGGATGACGCCGTCGTGCTGGCGATCGCGCAGCGCGATGTGCCCGTGCTGCGCGAGGAGTGCGCGGAGCTGCTCGCCGCCCTCGGGTGAGGCAGCGGCGCTGCGCGATGCCCTCTCGACTGGGCGGCGCGCGCGCTCCGGACGCGGTCTACCTCTCCTCCTCGTGCTGCCGCGCGCAGACCGAGGCCGGACCCGCGGGGACACGGTGGAAGGCGCCGCCGGCCAGGACCATGTCGCAGTCGTCCCCGGCGTCTCCGTGCTGGGTCACGTCCAGGTGGTGGGTGCCGTCCCCGAGGACGACGTCGTGGACCTCCAGGTCCTCGGAACCGCAGGTCGCGCCGTCCGACGCGACCCCCACCAGGACCTGCGCGCCGTCCCAGTCCAACTGATTGGGAAAAAGGTGCCCGAGCGCGGCCTCCTCCAGGAAGGCCGCCCAGGCCGCCTCGTCTTGGAAGACGGCCGTGAACCCCCCCTGCCACTGGCTGCTGCCGCTGCCGGGATCCCCCTCGAACAGCACCTCGCCTCCGGCCTCCGGCAGCGCCCGCACTTCCTCCAGATCGGGGCAGTCGCCCACGGTCTCCCAGGTCTCCTGGGGCTCCGGCTCGGTGTCGGTGTCGGTGTCGGTGTCCGTGTCGGCGTCGGCCTCGCTGTCCCCGGGCGGGATCGGGCCGCTGTCGCCCCCAGGGGTACAGCCCAGGGTCGCGAGCAGGAGGAGGGCGAGGCGGGTCATGGTCACCTCCGCGTGCACTCTACACGAGGCCCGTCAGGTGGGCGGTCAAAGGTTGAGCCAGCGCAGTTTCCTACCTGGCGAGGATCGCATACGGGGGCCGGCCTTCCACGCCGGAGTGGCGTGGCCCCCCGTGTACGACCCACCCAACCTCCGGAGTCTCGCCATGTCCCATCAGCCCACCGTCGAGGAATTGCTCGCCAAGGCCAAGCAGCCCGCCAAGGACGCCATGGTCCTGCACCCCTTCTACAAGGGCAAGATCCAGGTCACGTCCAAGTGCTGCATCCGCAGCCTCGACGACTTCGCCATCTGGTACACCCCCGGTGTGGCTGCACCCTGCCGTGACATCAAGGCCAACCCCCTGATGTCCTACGAGCACACCAACCGCGCCAACACCATCGCGGTGGTCAGCGACGGCACCCGCGTGCTCGGCCTGGGCAACATCGGCCCCGAGGCCGGGATGCCCGTGATGGAAGGCAAGTCCCTGCTCTTCAAGTACCTCGGCGGCGTGGACGCGTTCCCTCTGTGCATCGACGCCCATGAGCCCAAGGACATCATCCAGTTCGTCGAGTGGCTGCAGCCCTCGGTCGGCGGCATCAACCTCGAGGACATCCAGAAGCCCCAGTGCTTCGAGGTGCTCGAGACCCTGCGCAAGACCGCCCGCATCCCCGTCTGGCACGACGACCAGCAGGGCACCGCGGCCGTCACCGTGGCCGGCGTCATCAACGCGCTGAAGCTCACCGGGCGCCAGATGGGCGAGACCCGCATGACCATGCTGGGCGCCGGCGCGGCCAACCAGGCCATCGTGCGCATGCTGGTGGTGGCGGGCGCCGATCCGGAGAAGATGGTCATGGTGGATTCCCGCGGCTGCCTGCACAAGGGCCGCGCCGACATCGAGCACGGCGACGACCCCTGGAAGTGGGGCTGGGCGCAGCGCACCAACGGCGAGCAGCGCCAGGGCGGCGCCGCCGAGGCCATGGAGAACGCCGATCTGCTCATCGGGCTCTCCCAGAACGGCCCGGGTGTGGTCAAGCCCGAGTGGGTCCGCGGCATGGCGAAGAACCCCATCGTCTTCTGCTGCGCCAACCCGATCCCGGAGATGTGGCCCTGGGAGGCCAAGGAGGCCGGCTGCGCCGTGTTCGCCACGGGCCGCTCCGACTTCCCCAACCAGGTCAACAACAGCCTGGGCTTCCCCGGCATCTTCCGCGGCACGCTCGATGTGCGCGCCAGCACCATCACCGACGAGATGTGCATCGCGGCGGCGGTGGAGCTGGCCAAGGTGGCCGAGGACAAGGGCCTGCGCCCCGACTACATCGTCCCCAACATGAACGAGTGGGAGGTCTTCCCGCGCGAGGCGGTGGCCGTCGGCCGCAAGGCCATCGAGCAGGGTGTGGCGCAGTTCGACTTCGACGCGGACACCCTGTACCGCATGGCCGAGGAGAAGATCCGCGAGGCCCGCGCCCAGATCCAGGACATGCAGGAGCACGGCTTCATCAAGCTGCCCTAGGGCTCTTCGTAGAGGTGCGGTGACAGCTCCTGCGCGGTGGCCCGGCAGCGGGCCTCGGCCTCGGGATCACCGGCCGCGCGCCAGGCGCCGGCGAGGGTGGCGAAGGCCCTGGCGTACTGGTCCCAGGCGAACACCTCGTAGGTCTGGCGCGCCTCGAAGGGAGTGTCCACCCGGCTCCGCAGCGTGTAGCCCGCCAGGGCCGCGCGCATGCGGGGCTCGAGCGTGGCGGGGGAGGGGAGGGGAGCACCCGGCGGCAGCAGGCGCATGGTCACCGCACCCCACGGATACGCGGGCGTGGCGGCGAGGGCGGGGTCCGTGAAGAGGTCGAAGGCGGCGAAGACGGGGACGCGCGCCAGGTTGGCCGCGGCGAGGCCGGGGGCGCTCCGGTCGAGGACCAGATCCGGGTGCTCGCGGGCCAGCAGATCTCGGTACCAGGGGTAGCCGAGCATGGCCGGATCCACGAAGGCGACGTCCACGCGCTCGTGGGTCACGGCCTGCAGGTAGCGCATGGCGAACAGCTCGGAGTCGCCCGGGCAGAGCACCAGGCTCCCAGGTGGCAGGTCGGCGAGCAGGTTGTGGAGGTAGTCGTCCAGCACGGTCCAGCCGCGGTGGGGGGCGCGGGGCAGGTTCAGGGCCAGGGGCAGGATGAGGCTCGCCAGCAGCAGCACGGACAGGCTGCGGGCCCGGGGCAGGCGGCCCAGCAGCCAGGCGGCCCCGATCCCGGTGAAGACCGACAGCAGGGTGGTGGCGACCAGGTGGAAGCGCGCGGTGATGACCGTGTCGGGCCAGGTGGCCGGCAGGTTGAACAGCGCCAGGAACAGGGGCCCGCTGCAGGCCAGGGACGCCGTGAGGGCTAGGAGCAGCGGCCGCCAGGGACCCCGCCGCTGGGCCACGACCAGGCCCAGCAGGGCCAGCAGGGCGTACAGGCCCGCCAGCTCCCCGGGGAGGCGGGAGAGCCAGTCGAGGGGGTGGGCCCACCAGACCAGCTCGAAGTCCGCGCCCGCCACGCGCAGGGTGCCGTAGTCCCGCCGCAGGAAGTGGTGCAGCAGCCCGGCCCAGGTGGTGGTGTCGCCCCAGCGCCAGGCGCCGCCGGGGAGCATCAGCAGCCCGTAGAGGGCGAAGCCCGGGGCCAGGCCGGCGAGCCCGGCCCCCAGCGAGGCGAGCGGGCGGGGGCCGCGCAGCAGCCGCCAGGCCTGGTACGCCGCCAGCGGAGCGAGGAAGACGACGGTGTGGTGGTGGGCCACGCCGCTGGCCAGGGCCAGGCCGGCGAGGAGGGCCTCCCGCGGTCCGGGCCGGGGGCGGGCGGCGGCGACGGCGGCGGCCAGCACCAGGGTGGAGGTCAAGCAGGCGCCGGCGAAGACATCCGAGACCGTGGCGTAGCGCCAGAAGTGCAGCGAGAATCCGAGCGACCCGGCGGCCACCAGGGCGGCGACCCGGCTGCCGGTCAGGCGCCCCACGCAGGCGTGCAGCACGCCCAGCGCGAGAGCGGCCTGCAGGGCGGCCACCAGGGAGGCGCGCCAGGCCACGGTGCCGAAGGGCAGCAGCGCCGCCAGGCGCACCAGCATGCTGAAGAGGGGGTAGCCAGGTGGGTGGGCCACGCCGCCGGCCCCGGCGATGGCCATGAACTCGGAGGCATCTCCGCCCTGGACCGTGGTGGCCGCGCCCGCGGCATACAAGACCCCGAAGACGGCGAAGACCGCCGCGCTCTCGAGGAGCAACGGCGGTCGCGGGGGGGGGGGCTCAGGGGATGTCATGGGGCGCGGGCGCGCCTCCTAGGCCTCCTCGGCTGGGGCTTCCACCTTGGGCAGGCGCTCGGCCACCAGGGTGGCGAGGTCCTGGACCTTCACCTTCTCGTCGAGATCGAGGATGGCGATGGAGTCCACCAGCATCTGCATGCAGTAGGGGCAGCCCGTGGCCACCACCTCGGCGCCCGCCTCGGTGGCCTGCTTCATGCGCAGGTTGTTGATGCGCTTTGGCGCCTCGAAGTCCATCCAGAAGTGCCCGCCGCCGGCGCCGCAGCACAGGGCTTCTTCGTGGTGTTCGGCCAGCTCGGTGACCTGGGCGCCCGGGATGGCGCCGAGCACCTGGCGCGGGGGCGCGAAGATGCGCTGGTAGCGGCCGAGGTAGCAGGGGTCGTGGAAGGCGACCTTCTTGCCGAGGCTGCCTTCGAGCTTGATCTTGCCCTCGGCCAGGAGCTGCTGGAGGTACTGGCTGTGGTGCATGACCGGAAGCTCCACGCCGAAGGTCTTGTACTCGTTGGCCAGGTTGTGGAAGCAGTGGGGGCAGGAGACCAGGAGGGTCTTGTACTTCCGCGACTTGATGGACTCGGCCTGGGCCTTGGCGATCATCTGGTAGGTCATCTCGTCGCCGATGACGCGGGCCGGATCGCCGCAGCAGGTCTCCTCCTCGCCCAGCACGCCGAAGTCGACCCCGGCGGCGGTGAGCACCTTGAACAGATCCTCGGCGATCTTCTGCTTGGTGACATCCAGGCTGGAGAGGCAGCCGACGAAGTACAGGACCTCGCACTCCTCCTCGGGGCCCACCACGCGCACGCCGGTCCTGGTGATCCAGTCGACGCGGTCTTCCTGGGCGCCCAGCGCGTTCATGGTGGACTGCAGCTGGCGCAGCGGGGCCTGGGCCTCCTCGGGCATGCGGCCGTTGATGCCGACCTCGTTGCGGCGCTGCTCGATGAAGGCCGGGACGTGCTCGATCTTCGCCGGGCAGACCTCCATGCAGGCGCGGCAGGTGCGGCAGTAGAAGACGAAGTTCTCGTCGAAGGGGGCGCCCTCGCCGATGAGCGGCGGCACCTCGAAGGGCTCCTTCTCCTGGCCTTCGGCCGCGGGCTTGGCCTCCCAGGCGGCGCGGGCCTCCATGACCTTCTTGCCGTAATCGCGAAGCTTGCCGATGTAGTCCTTGGGGCCGAAGGGATCGCCGGCGCGCGAGGCCGGGCAGACGTCCTGGCAGCGGCCGCACTCGATGCAGGCGTCGTGATCGACGCGCTGCTCGAAGGTGAACGCCTTCTCGCTGCCCATGCCCAGGGAGAAGCTGTCGTAGTCGAAATTCTCATCCGCCATCAGGGTGTCCAGATCCACCCGGGGGAGGGGATCGTTGGCGGTGAGGCGGGCCTTGAGGACGCCCGTGGGGATGGCCAGGAGGTGGAAGAGCTTGGTGTAGGGGATGAGCGCGATGAAGCCCATGGCCAGCACCATGTGCAGCCACCAGAAGAGCTTGTGGGCGATGGAGCTGCCAGCGTGGGCGTCGAGCACCGGGGTGGCGGGCATGCCGAAGGGCAGGGCCAGCAGGTAGGCGAAGAAGGAGGTCCAGGGGTGGGTCTCGCCGGTGTGGTGGATGCGGATGGCCTCGGAGATGAAGCCCGTGACGATGATCAGCGCGATGAGGCTCAGCGCGCGCAGATCGTCCGTCTTGCGCTCGAGGTTGGCGGGCTTCTGCACGTAGCGCCGCCAGGCGGCCATCCCGACCCCCACCAGGATGAGCACGCCGCCCAGCTCGGCGCCGAAGGAGAGGATGTCGTAGATGATGCCGTCGAACAGGAGCTGGTCGTAGCCGCCCTGCGCGTTGGTGGCGTGGTTGAAGAAGACGATGAAGTCGGTCTCGATGAAGGCCGCCGCCGTGGCGATGGCGCAGGCCACGAAGCTGTAGAAGATGAAGCTGTGGAAGACGCCCGCGAAGCCCTTCTTGAGGACGGTGCGCTGCAGCACGAGCTCGTTGAGGATGAAGCCCAGGCGGCTGGCCCAGGAGGACCAGCGCTCGCCCTCGGGCTTGGCCTGCCGCCAGTAGGCGACGCGCTGCTTCACGCCGTAGGCGAAGATGACGAAGGCCACCACGGCCAGGACATACATCGACACCTTGGAGAAGAGATCGATGTTCCAGTAGAGGGGGCGGGCGATCATGCTGGTGCGCCTCTATGTGCAGGGGTTGAGCGCGAACCGTATGCTGAATCACCATTCAGCGCAAAGGCGCCCGCCCGGCGCGATGTGCGCGCCAGGGACGGGCTCCTGGGCCTGTCGGCCCCGGATCAGGGCGCCCGCTGGACCGTGATCGTGGGCAGCTTCTCGACGTAGAGGCTGGTGCTCGGGAAGGCCAGGCCCACGCCGAGCTCCCTGGCGGCCTGCATGAAGGCCAGGAAGATGGCCTGCCGCACCTGCAGCTCGCGGTGCCAGTCGGGGGCATCGACGAAGAAGTAGATCATGATGTCGAGGGAGGAGGCACCGAAGTCCTTGAAGTGGATCTCGACGGTGCCCTTCCAGGTCTCGGGGTGCTCTTCCACGATGGCGTTCATGCGGGCCACCAGGGCCTCGATCTTCTCGGGGGGCGTTCCGTACTCGATGCCCAGGGTGCCGGTCTGGCGGCGGAAGGGGCGCTGGCCCATGTTGTCGATGGTGGAGTTGCCCACCTTGCCGTTGGGCACCGAGATCATGGACTTGCCGAAGGTGCGGATGCGGGTGGAGCGCAGGCCCACGGCCTCCACCACGCCCTCCCACTTGCCGTCGATGACGACCCAGTCGCCGATCTGGAAGGGGCGATCGAGGAAGATGGTCAGGGAGCCGAACAGGTTCTCCACCGTGTCCTTGGCGGCCAGGGCGATGGCGATGCCGCCGATGCCGAGGCCGGCCAGCAGGGAGGCGACCTCCACCCCCTGGTTCTGGAGCACGAAGACCACGCCCAGCGTCACGACCGCGACCCTGAGCACGCGGCCCACCATGGGGACGAGCTGATCGTCGAGCTTGCCCTCGGTGCCCTCGGCGTAGCCGGCCGCGATGCCCTCCAGCACGCCCACGGCGCGGTAGGCCACGGCCACGAAGGCGGTGGCCAGCAGGGCCTGGACCACGAGCATGAGGCGTTGGCCCGCGATGTCCGGCAGCCCAGCATCGGCGACGCCCCAGGCCATCAGCCCGAAGGTCGCGCAGAAGGTCAGGGGGTGACGCAGGCGCTGCAGCAGCTTCGCCGGAGCCTTGAACCCGGCTTTCTGGGCCAGGCCGGCGAGCCAGCGCAGGATGAAGGCCTGCAGGGCCCAGCCCACGATCCAGGCGATCACGGTCACCGCGAGCAGGTAGGCGATCTGCCAGGCCGCGATGCCTCTGCCATCGCCGAGCCAGAAGCCACTCGAGAAGCTGGCGAGGAGGTCCATGAACGCCTCGGCGAGAGCGCCAGGTTGCGGGGGGGCTTTGGCGGCACCTTCGGCCGCGGGCGCGGCCTCCTGGGCCCAGGCGAGGGCGGGACAGGCGAGCAGCGAGATGGCGGCCAGCTTCAGGCCTCGAAAGCGAACGAGCATCGGGTCCTCCTTGGGGGCGCCTCGTAACGGTTAGGTAGCCACCATGCCCCCCCACCGCCTCGACCCGCTCTTCCACGCCGACCTCGACGGCCTGCGCACCCTGCGCCGGCACCTGCACGCCAACCCCGAATTGTCGTGGGAGGAGCAGGGCACCCAGCACGTGCTGCGGACCCAGCTCGAGGGCCTGGGTTTCGAGCCGCGGGTCATCGCCGGCACCGGCCTGGTGGTGGACACCCGGCCCGATCTCCCGGTGGCCGTGGCGCTGCGGGCCGACATCGACGCCCTGCCCATGCAGGAGGAGACCGGCCTCCCCTACGCCTCTGTGGTCCCCGGCTGCATGCACGCCTGCGGTCACGACGGCCACATGGCCATCCTCGTGGGCGTGGCCCGCGCCCTGGCGCGCGCGGCGGCGCCCGTCAACGCGCGCCTGATCTTCCAGCCGGCCGAGGAGGGGGGGCTGGGCGCCGCGCGGGTCATCCGCGAGGGGGCGCTGGAGGGGGTGCCCGAGATCTACGGCCTGCACAACTGGCCCGCACTGCCCACCGGCACCGCCGCCGTGGCCCAGGGGCCCGTGATGGGGGCCTCGCGGCTGTTCGAGGCGGTGTTCCATGGGCGCGGCGGGCACGGCTCCCAGCCCCAGGTCACGGCCGATCCGATCCTGGCCGCCGCCCACTTCGTCACGACCGCCCAGGCCGTGGTCAGCCGCCTGGTGCACCCGCTCGATCCCGCCGTGGTGAGCTTCGGCGCCGTCCAGGGCGGGACCAAGGGCAACATCATCCCCGACACCGTCCGCCTGCTGGGCACCCTGCGCTGTCTGGACGACGCCCTGATGGAGCGCATGGAGGCGCGCCTGCAGGTCCACGCCCGGGCCGCCGCGGAGCCCCTCGGGGTGCGCGCCGAGCTCTCCTTCCACGCGCCCTACCCGGCCACCGTCAACGGGCCCGCGGGCGCCGCGCGCGTGCGGCAGGTCATCGCCGCGGGCGCGCAGCCCTGGGAGGGGCCCTCGCCCTTCCCCTGCATGGGGGCCGAGGACTTCGCGCTCTACCTGCAGCAGCTCCCGGGAGCCTACTTCTTCCTCGGCTCCGGCCACCCCGACGGCAGCTCGCCCGGCATCCACCGCGCCGACTACGACTTCGACGACGAGGCGGTGCCGGTGGGGATAAGGCTGTTCCTCCTGCTGGTGGAGGCGATCGCGGGGATCGCGCTCTCGCTACCCTCCGAACCCGCGGAGGCGTCATGAACCGCGCGCTCGTCCTGTCACTGCTGCTCACCACCGCCTGCGAATGCCAGCCTCCAGGCGCCCCTCCCGCCAGCGGTCCGGCGGCCCTGGAGGTCCCCTCTCCCCCGGCGGTGCCGTTCTCGGCCGCCTCGTTCCCCTGCTGCGCGGTGGACAGCGTGCGCGTGCTGGTGGTGGGCAACGACCAGCTCGCGGAGGCCCTGGCCCAGGACGACCTCGAGGTGGCCCGCGTGGAGCTGGAGGAGGTCGCGCGCCGCGCCGCCATGGCCGCGGAGGATCCCGCGCTCTCCGAGAGCAGCCGCGTGCAGGCCGCCGCCATCGCCGAGCAGGCCAGGGGCAGGGCGCCCGAGCGTCTCGAGACCCTGCGCGCGCTCTTCAAGGAGATCTCGGAGCGGCTGATCGTCCTGGTCCAGGCCAACCGCGGTGGCTCCATGCGGGTGGCCGTCGCCTTCTGCCCGCGCAGCAACGCGAACTGGCTGCAGGCGGGCCCTGGGATCATGAACCCCTACCTGGGCTCCCTCGAGGCTTCGAGCGGGGTCTTCAGGCCCTGAGCGTGGGCATCCTCCCCCCACACCGTGCGCTGCTGCTGGGCTCGCCCGGCTGGCACCCCTTCAACGGGCACCTGCGCCTGCGGCTGGGTGACGCCCGGGTGGGGCTGCACGTGGCGGGCGCCGTGGCGGCGGGCGGTCCTCCGCCGGTGGCCTTCGCGGTGGCCGCGGCGCTGCGGGGCAGCCTGACCGCGGCGGCGGGCGATGACCGCTTCGCCCTGCTGCGCTCCGCCTGGGAGCACCTGGCGGCCCTGGACCCCGCGGCGCTCGGCCCGGCCGCGGGGCAGGATCTCGCCCTGCTGCTGGTGGCCTTCGATCCCGAGGGGTGGTGCATCGCGGGCACGGGCCTGGCCGCGGTCTTGGGGCTCGACGCCGCGCGGGGTCGGGAGCTGGTGCCATCTGCCCACCCGCTGCTGGGCCTCGAGGGCCTCCCCCCGCAGCCGCCGGGCGTCTTCGTCCCGGACCGCGCTCCCGAGCGTGTCGTGGGGGCCGCCCGCACCGGCGCCCTGGACCCGGCGGCCTGGCCCTCCTGGGAGCGCGCCTGCGGCCTGCACGCGGAGAACGGGCCGTGAGCGATCCGCTGGCCTCGCCCTGGGCCGAGCGCGTGCTCGGCGGCGACCTGTGCGGGGTGGATCCCCGCGAGGAGCTGGAGGCCCTGCGCGGCCTCGTCAACGCCGCCGCCGCCGCGGATCGCGACCTGCGCCCCCTGTTCCTAGCCCTGCGGGAGCTGGATCCCATCGCCCTGGCCGACCTCGCCGTGGGCCCCCGCGCTCCCCGCGGCCCGCGCCTGGCCGAGGCTGCCTTGGTGGTGCTGGAGGCGCTCGAGTCCCAGGTGGCGCCCGGCGGGCTCTACCGCCGGCTCGTGGGCCTGGCGGGCCCCCGCCGGGTGGAGGTGCTGATCGTGGCCGCCGCGCGCCACCCCACCGCCGGCTGGCTGGTCGCCCTCTCGGACGCCGCCGGGGAGCAGCCCCCCGGCCGGGCCCACCTGGAGGCTGCGGCGGGCCAGCCCGGGCTGGAGAAGGCCTGCCGCGAGCACGTCGCCGCCGGGCACCACACCGCGTTGATCGGCCTCGCCGGTCAGGGCCACCCGGAGGCGGTGGCCGCGCTGGTGGCCGCCGAGGCGATGGAGCCCGCGCGCGAGGCCGCCGCGCGCCTGCTGGAGGTCGCCGGCGGCGAGATCCTGGCGCCCTGGGTGGCCGCGGTGTGGGGGCCGGAGCCCGATGGCTTCTACCTGGGCGTCCTCCGGCACCTGCGCAGCGTCGAGGCGGCGGTGCGGCTGGAGGTCGCCGCGGTGGGCTGCCCGCGCACCCTGCGCCTGTTGGCCACCGTTCGGCGTGGGCTGCGGCCGGCTGATGCCTGACGGCTGAGAACCGACAGCTCCCTACTCGCAGGGATCGGAGCCGTCGTCGGAGGAACCCGCGTCATGTCCCGAGCCGGCCGGGAAGATGGTCAGCACGCCCGGCTGCCACAGGGCCGTGCCGTCGTCCAGGGAGGCCAGCAGGTCCACCTCACCGATGCGGGCCTCCTCATCGACCGCGATGGTGAGCAGGATCTCGCGGGAGCGGAGATCCTGGGCCAGCACGTCCAGATCGCCGTAGAGCCGCAGGGCGGCGATGCGGCCGAGGTCCAGGGCGTCCTCACCAGAGGAGCGCAGGGAGCCGATGAAGACCTCGCCCTGCTCGGCCTGGTCCGGGGTCAGACCGAGGGCGTAGGCGGGGGCGTCCGGATCATCGGGCGGCGCGGTGTCGTCGCCGGCGGGATCGTCGCCGTCATCGGCCGTGTCCCAGGGATCGCGGTCGGGGCGGTCCTCGCGGTCACCAACGTCCGGGGCGCAGCCGGGGCAGTCGTGGTCGTAGATGATGCAGCCCTGCGAGGAGAGGACGGTGAGGGCGAGGGCGAAGACCGTGCGCATGGTGTCGCTCCTGAGGAGGGGGGCCTGGGCGGGCGGACGGCGCCCAGGGAGACCGGGTCCGTGGATGGGACACCGCCGGGACGCGGACGCGTCACCCTCATTCGACATGAAGGCGGGGGTGGAGCGGCGCGATGGCCTCCGATCCCATAGACTGGGGCGGTTCCCCAGCCCCGGTGGCGCATGACCACGGTCAAGGCCTACACGAACACAGAGTTCCTCAAGAGCCGCGCGGCGCGGGCCATCCGCATCCTGGCCGAGTACGAGGAGCCCCGGCAGCGCCTCGAGGCCCAGGGCGTCGAGAACACCGTCGTGGTCTTCGGCTCCGCCCGCCCGCTCCCGGGCGAGGTGGCCAAGTCCCGCCTGAGCCATGCGCAGCGCGATCTCACGCTCGCCCGCACGGAGGGCGAGCGCGCCGTGGCCCAGGAGGCGATTCGGGTGGCGGAGCAGCGCGTGCGCCTGTCCCGCTACTACGACGACGCCCGCCTGCTCTCCCGCATGCTCACCGAGTGGAGCGTGGATCGCGACGGCGGCAAGAAGTACGTCATCTGCTCGGGCGGCGGTCCGGGCATCATGGAGGCGGCCAACCGCGGCGCGGCCGACGTGGAGGGCGGGCGCTCGGTGGGGTTCGGGATCACGCTGCCCTTCGAGGAGCGGGTCAACCAGTACGTGCCCGACGAGCTCGCCTTCGAGTTCCACTATTTCTTCATGCGCAAGTACTGGTTCGTCTACAAGGCCAGCGCGCTGGTGGCCTTCCCCGGCGGCTTCGGCACGATGGACGAGCTGATGGAGAGCATGACCCTGCGCCAGACCGGGCGGCTCGCCAAGCGGATGCCGCTGCTGCTGTACGGGTCCGAGTACTGGAAGCGGGTGCTCGACATCGAGGCCATGGCCGAGTGGGGCACCATCAGCCAGCGCGACCTCGATCTCGTGCACTACGCCGACACCCCCAAAGAGGCCTGCGAGTACCTGATCGCCTCCCTGATCGCCGTGGAGGCCGGCACCTGGGACCCGTACGCCGCCCCCTGGAGCCAGAGAAGCCCATGAGCCGTTTCCACCTCCGCCAACGCCTGCGCAGCCGAGTCCAGGGCCTGATGCGCCCCAAGCGCGATGAACATCCCGCCATCACGCTGGTGCTCGTCCTCCCCGACGGCAGCGAGCACCGCGTCGAGGCCGAGCCCGGCTACACCCTGGTCATGGCCTCCCAGATCCTGGAGACCCCCATCCACGCGCACTGTCCGGATGGCCACTGCGGCCTGTGCCAGGTCGACGTGCTGGCCGGGGCCGAAGCCCTGCGGCCGCCTTCCGAGGCCGAGGTCAAGATCCTGGAGGAGCAGCTGGGGCCGGATCGGGATACGAACGTGCGCCTGGCATGCCACGCCAAGGTGGAGCGCTCAGGGGCCCGCATCGGTGTGCGCCAGGTTTGGAGCCTGGAGCAGGCCATGGGCGGCGAGCGCTGACGCCGTGGGGCGCAGCCCATCGGATCGAACGGGCCGGGCGAGAGCCGTGCGTCTCGGGGGCCGTTGAGCCGTGGGGCGCAGCCCCATCGGATCGAACGGGCCCGGCGAAAGCCGCTCCGCCGGCTTTCGCCTATTTGGGGGTCGTGATGGTGACCTTGCCTTTGGCGGTCACGCTGATGCTGGGCCCGGAGTCGGACAGCGTGCCCTGCACGGACGTGGCCGTGTTGGTGCCGTTCACCAGGTGATCCACCGCCACCTCGGCCCCCCGCGCCGTGAGGTTGCCCTTCTGGGTGATGGGCATGCGCAGGATGACGTCGCCGCCCGTGGCGCTGGCGCGGCTGGAGGAGGTGACCTCGGCGGAGGGGTCGAGGCTGACCTCGATGTCGCCCTGGCCCGTGGACAGATCGAAGGAAGAAAGCACGCCGTCCACGAAGATGCCGCCGTTGCGGGTGGTGGCCTTGACCGTGCCGGTGCAGCCCACCACCTGGATCCAGCCGTCGCCGCCCGTGACGGACACCTTGGCCTCGCGGGGCAGGTTGACGGTGAGGGGCGCGTGGATGGCGTCGACACCGGTCTGCTTGCCGGGCACGCTGGAGGTCACCTTGCCCTGGGTGGTGCTCGCGTAGGTGCGCAGGCCGATGGTGTCGCCCACGCGCTTCATGACGTCCTGCTTCGTGCCGTCGATGGCGAAGTTGATGCGGGCCTGGATGCCAGCGGAGTCGGTGCAGCGCACCGAGATGTTGCCCTTCGTGTGGGTGATGTAGACCGGCGTGCCGGCCTTGTAGTTGGCGGCGTCCTGGGCGGCCTGGCCCTCATAGGTCATGGACTGCTCGCCGCCCTTGGAGTCGCCTCCCAGGTCGATATCGCCGATGTCGATGTCGAGCAGACCACCGCCACCGAGGCCGCCTTCGTCGTCCTGGGCGCGCGCCGGGGACGAGGACTGGCCGGCGAAGAGCAGGGCGAGGGCGCCGAGGCCGGCGAACAGCAGCGTACTGCGGAGGGTGATCACGGGGGCTGGCTTCATGGCTGGCTCCGGACGACACTGGGGGGCGGATGGCAGGACGGACCTATCTACCCTCGGGATGCACGGGCAAGGGAATGGACGAAAGCATGACATTGCCCGGCGGCGCGCGCGTGGACGCGCGGCCATGGGATCGACCCCGGAGCACCGCTGGGCCTTCCAGGCGCGCTGCTGTGACGGGGGTTCAGATCTAGCGGGGCCGCCGCCGTCCGCGGCGCTTGCCGCCGCCGCCGCCACCGCCACCGCCACCGCCACCGCTGCCGCCGCGACGGGA
>JBDRKM010000226.1:0-15294 GCA_043814015.1 Pseudomonadota bacterium | reverse complement strand
CGTCGGCCAGGGTCTCCGAGGAGGACTGGACGGCCAGCTCGCGCATGCGGGCGAGGATGTCGCCGACGGAGTCCATGGCGCCCTCGGCGGTCTGGATGACCGAGATGCCGTCGTTGGTGTTGCGCATGGCCACGCGCCCGGAGGCGGCCTGGGCGCCCAGGCTCTCGGCCACCCCGAGGCCGGCGGCGTCGTCGGCGGCGCGGGTGATGCGCAGGCCGGACGAGATCCGGCTGTAGGAGCCGGCCAGGGACCGCTGGGTCCGGTTCAGGTTGGTGATGGCGTTCAGGGACGCGGTGTTGGTGTTGACGGTGAGTGCCATGGTGTGCTCCTGCGAGGCTGGGCTCTTGTGTTTCCGAGGAGCCTCTCGACCAGTTACCGTCGCTCCTCGCTGGCCTCATCGGACCAACCCCCCGGGAGCGTTAATGCCGACGAAAAAAAACACGGTCACCGGAGAATAGGCATATAACGAGCAGTAGGCCGAGTTTGCCGGCGTGGGGGGGCGAGGTGTCGACGCAACTCACCCCGCCCTGGAGCCCAGGGCGGGGTTCACACCGCACAGCAGTGTCAGAGCTCCATGATCAGCGCGTCGAGGACGGCATCCCAGTCCACCTGTTGCTCCAGGCTGCCGTCGGCCAGATCCTGCTGGGCCTGGGCGACCTGATCGGTCTGGACATCGTCCAAGCCAGCGGCGCTCTCCTTGATGTCGGCGAGCCAGCGCGCGTCGCCGGAGACCCGGACGCTCACGGAGGTTTCGGGCGAATCCCGGACCGGCGCGCGCTTGCCGCGCGAGCTCGTGCGTTCGACCGAGGTCGGATTGACGATGGAGCTGATCTTCATGGCGACCATCCGTGTCTCTCTGCTTCCAGCGGCGTCTTCGGATCAGCCGTGAGCTTTTGAAAGCCACCAGGCGCCTTTTTCTGGATCACCACCCCAGGCCGACGGCGGGATCCACGGCCCTGCCCTGCTGGTGCAGCTCGAGGTGCAGGTGCGGGCCGGTCGAGCGGCCGCTGGAGCCCACGGTGCCGAGGACCTCGCCCGCGGCCACGGGCTGGCCCGGGACGACCTGGAGGGCATCACAGTGGGCGTAGAGGCTGCTCCAGCCGTCGGCGTGCTCCACGACCACGACGCGGCCGTAGCCTTCCCGCTCCTGGGCCATGGTCACCACGCCGTCGGAGAGGCTGTGGATCGGCGTGCCCACCGGGGCCGCCAGGTCGAGGCCGCGGTGGAAGCGGCGGCCGCCGTCGAAGGGGTCGTTGCGGTAGCCGAAGGGGGAGCTGAGGTGGCCCTCCACGGGGAGGTCGCAGCCGGCGAAGGGCGCCTCGGGGGTGATCCCGTGGGCGCTGCCCGGCTCGGGCCCGACGCAGGCCATGGCCCCGGCGATCCCGTCCTCGCCCGGCGCCATGGAGCGCGCGAGGCCGAGGCCGCCCGCCGCAGCGATCTGCTGGGCGATGGCCTGGTCGAACAGGCCCGAGAACATCTCGACCCCGGTGGACTGGAACAGCCCCTCGGGGATGGTCTTGCGCATCTCCTTGATCATGGTCTCGAGCATGTAGGACTCGAAGGAGGCGGCGGCTTGCTGGGTGCGCCCCTCGCCCGGAGCCGGCAGCGCCCGCGCCTGGCTCGCCAGGCTCGTGGCCACGCCCAGCACGTCGATGGCCATCACATGGTCTCGATGGCGGCGTGGATGGCGCCCGCCTGGCGGATGGCTGTCAGGATGGAGATGAGGTCACGGGGCTTGACCCCCAGCGCGTTGAGCGCGGCGACCAGATCGCCGATGGTGGCGCCCTCCACCAGCGAGACGCGCCCCTCCTGCTCCTCGGCCTGCACGCGGGCGTTGTCCACCACCACGGTCTTGCCGTTGGAGAAAGGCCCGGGCTGGCTGGCGGTGCTGGTGCGCTGCACCTCGATGGAGAGCCCGCCGTGGGCCACGGCCACCGGCGCGATGCGCACCTCCGCGCCCATGACGACGGTGCCGGTGCGCTCGTTGATCACCACCTTGGCGGCGGTGTCCACCGCGACCTCGAGGCTCTCGATCTCGGAGACCATCCCGATCACGTCGTTCTGCCGGTCGGCGGGGACGCGCACGAGCACGCTGGTGGAGTCCAGGGCGCGCGCCTGCGGGCTGGCCAGGTGGGCGTTGATGGCGGCGGCCAGGTTGGCGGCGGTGGTGAAGTCGGGCTGGTCGAGGTTCCAGATGACCTGGTCCTGGACGTTGAGGTCGAAGTAGTTGTCGGGCGCCCGCTCGACATGCGCTCCGCCCGGCACGCGGGCGGAGGTGGGGTTGTTCTTGCGCACCTGGTTGCCCGCGGCGTCGGCGCTGTAGCCGCCCACCACGAGGGGGCCCATGGCGTGGGCGTAGGCCAGCCCGTCCGCCGAGCTCAGCACCGTGAACAGCAGGACCCCGCCCTCCAGGCTGCTGGCATCGCCGATGGAGCTGACCTCGATGTCCACCTGCCCGCCGGGCTTGGCGTCGGCCGGCATGTACCCGGTGACCATCACGGTCGCGACGTTGCGCGCCCGGATGTCGTCGGGCGTGACCGTGACCCCCATGCCCTGGAAGCGGTTGGCCAGCTGCTGGATGGTGGCCTCGTTCTGGGAGGAGTCCCCGGTGCGGTGCAGGCCGGTGACCAGCCCCATGCCGAACAAGGCCAGCTCGGGCTTGCCCCAGATGCGGGCCACGTCCTTGATGCGGGCCGCCCGTGCGGCGGGCGCGAGCAGGACGGTGAGCAGGATGGCGAGAAGGCGGAGGATGCGCATGACCGGTACCTCGGGCCCGCTATCGGTCGGGAGATGCTCCGCTTGAGGGTTTCATGGGCTGCCGGCCGCCGACCGCTGACCGCTACCCACCGATCATCTGGTTCAACTGGCCATCCAGCGAGTCCGAGGTCTGCATGGCCTTCTGGTAGGCCTCGAAGTAGCGGCTGGCCTCCATCAGCTCGGTCATGGAGCGCATGGGGTCGGTGTTGGAGGCCTCCAGCGCGCCCTGGACCACCGCCACGCCCTCCACCTCGAAGACGGGGCCCTGCGCGCGCCAGCTGGTGCCGCCGAGGGCCGTGAGCGCTGTGCCGTCCACGATCCTGAGCCTGTCGATCTCGGCACCGTCCTGGTCCAGCAGGGTGCCGTCGGCGCCGACCTGCAGCTTCTGGCCGGGTTCGAGCTGGATGGGACCGCTCTGGCCCTGGACCTGCTGGCCGGCCTGGGTCACCAGGTAGCCCTCGCTGTCCAGGCGGAAGGTGCCGGCGCGCACCAGGGTCTGGCCCGCGCCGCTGCCGGCCAGGAAGAAGCCTCTGCCCCGCAGGGCCAGGTGGGTGTCCACCTGATCGTGCATCAGGGCGCCGTCGGAGAAGTCGGGCGAGACGGGCTCGGTGCCGACGTAGACCTCGCCGAGGGGATCGGCCATGGCGGCCTGCAGATCGAAGGCGACCCGCTGCTGCTTGAAGCCGGCGGTGGAGGCGTTGGCGAGGTTGTTGGCCACCACCTCGATCTGGGTCCAGGCCGCGGAGGCCCCGGCCATGGAGACGTACAGGTCGCGGCTCATACGGCCTCCTGCTGCTGCACCGGAGCGGCGTCGTCCGCGTCGAGGCGGCCCCGCAGGCGCAGGCGCGCGTCCGAGAGGATCTGGCTGATGCGCGAGGGGGTGAGGTCGAAGACCCGCCCGATCTCGGCCAGGGTCATGTCCCGCCCGTAGTACAGCAGCACGCACTGGCGCGAGCGCTCCGGCAGGGTCAGGACGGCGCGCTTGAGCTCGGCGCGAGCGCTGTGGTCCACCAGGCGCTGCAGCACGTCCTGCTCGGGGTCGGCCACGCGGGTCTCGGCCAGGCTCAGGCCCTCGTCGGAGCCCTCTTCGCGCTCGTCCATGGACAGCAGGTTGACCTGGGCGGTCTTGCCTACGGACTCCCAGTAGGTCTCGAGGTCCATGCCCAGCTCGCCCGCGACCTCCTCCGGGATGGGGTCGCGGCCGAGGCGGTGGGCGAGGGCGTTGTGGGCGTCCTGGATGCGGCGGGCCAGCGTGCGGCGGCGGCGGCTCATGGTGTCGCCGGCCCTGAGCGCGTCGAGCATGGCGCCGCGGACGCGGTACTCGGCGAAGGTGGCGAACTTGATGCTCTGGGTCTCGTCGAAGTGGTCGAAGGCCTCCAGCAGGCCGATGGCCCCGTAGGAAGCGAGATCCTCGCGGGTCACCCCGACGCCGTCGGGGAGCCGGGCCGCCATCCGGCGTGCGAGCATGAGGATCTTCGGCTGGAAGGTGGCGCAGGCCTCGGCGCGGGTCATGCCGTCCACACGGCGGCTCGCGTCGGGAGGCGGGGGCTGGATGCTGGCGTCGCGATACACGGAGGACCTCCTCGACGCTAGGCCGGGGCCGGAGCGGATGGGGATGGGCGCACGGGCCGGGGGCGGCGCGCGCCGCGTCCACCGGGGCCTTCCTCGAGACCGAGGAGCCCCACGCGCTCCAGGCGCACGGTGGGGAGCAGCTCCCCAGGAGAGAGCACGGGGATGCGGGGGAAGAGCTTCTCGGACAGCCGGCGGAAGGGGCCGCGCACCAGCGGCGGCGCCAGCAGCACCACGTCGTCGGCGCCGCGCTGCTCGTGCACCAGCTCGCCCAGGCGGGTGAGCAGGACCTGGGCGATGCTGGGGTCCATCACCAGGCGGGTGGTGCCGTCCTCGGTGGCCTGCAGGCTGCGGGTGAGGATCTCCTCGGCGTCCGGGGCCAGGGAGACGTAGCGCAGCATGCCGGCGGCGTTGGTGAAGCGGTGGCTGATGTGGCGCGCGAGGCGCTGGCGCACCAGCTCGGTGAGCATGTGAGGGTCCCGGCTGCGGGGGGCGTGCTCGGCCAGGGCCTCGAGGATGCCGACGCTGTCGCGGATGGAGATGCCCTCGCGCAGCAGGTTGCGGAAGACGCGCAGCACGGTGCCGCGGGGCAGGACGTCGGGGATCAGCTCCTCCACCAGCCGCGGCGAGACCTGGCCGGCGCGCTCCAGCACGTCCGCCAGCTCCTGCCGACCGAACAGCTCGTGGCCGTGCTGGCGCAGCAGCTCCTGCAGGTGGGTGGTGAGGATGGTGGGGATGTCCACCACGGTGTAGCCCTTGGCGCTCGCCTTGAGGCGCATGGCCTCCGGGATCCACCAGGCGTCAAGGCCAAAGACCGGGTCTTTGGTGGGGATGCCGCGGATGGGCCCCTTGGTGTCGCCCGGGTCGATGGCCAGGCACTGGCGCGGGACCACCTTGCCGCCGCCGATGGACTCGCCCCTGAGGAGCACACGGTACTCGCCGCCGTCGAGCTTGAGGTTGTCCCGCAGGTGCACCGCGGGGACGACGAGCCCGTCGTCGGTGGCGAATTGCTGGCGGATGCGCTGGATGCGCTCCACCAGGGTGCCGCCCTTGCGCTCCTCCACCAGGGCCACCAGGTCCACACCCAGCTCGATGGTCATGGGCTCGACCGCGAGCATCTCGCGCAGGTCGGGTTCGGCCTCGGCGCGGGTGGGGGCGGTGCCCTCCGCACCGGCACCGGCGCGGTCCTTGCCGGCCAGCTTGGCCCTGCGGGAGCCGCGCCACGCGGCGTAGCCGGCGCCCGCGGCCACCAGGGAGAAGGGGACGCGCAGGCCGGGGATGATGAGGAAGCCGATCACGGAGGCCGACAGCATCCCCAGGGCGCGATGCGAGCTGAACAGCTGCGCGCCGAGCTGGGTGTGCAGCTGCTCGCCCTTCTCGTCGGGCACGCGGGTGACCAGCATGCCGGCGGCGGTGCTGATGATGAGCGCCGGCACCTGCCCCACCAGCCCGTCGCCGATGGTGAGCACGGTGTAGTTGGAGACGGCGGTGCCGAAGTCGAGGTGGTTCTGGACTACGCCGATGAAGATGCCGCCCAGGATGTTGATCAGGGTGATGAGGATGCCGGCGATGGCGTCGCCGCGGATGAACTTGCTGGCGCCGTCCATGGAGCCGAAGAAGTCGGCCTCGCGGGTGATGGCGGCGCGCCGGGCGCGGGCGGCGTGCTCGTCGATGAGCCCGGCGTTCAGCTCGGCGTCCACCGCCATCTGTTTGCCCGGCATGGCGTCCAGGGTGAAGCGCGCGCTCACCTCCGCGATGCGGCCGGCGCCCTTGGTGATGACCATGAAGTTGATGATCACCAGGATGACGAAGACCACGAGGCCCACGGCCACGTTGCCGCCCACCACCACGCGCCCGAAGGACTGGATGATCTGGCCCGCGGCCTGCGGCCCCTCGGCCCCGTGCAGCAGGATCAGGCGGGTGGTGGCCACGTTGAGCGAGAGCCGGAACAGCGTGGTCACCAGCAGCAGGGTGGGGAAGACGGAGAACTGGACGGGCTGGGTCACGTAGAAGGTGACCAGCATGATGAGGATGGACAGGGAGATGGACAGGGCCAGGAGCATGTCCAGCAGCACGGTGGGCAGCGGCACGATCATGATGGCCAGCAGCCCGAAGATGCCCGCCGCCACCCAGATGTCGCCCTGGTTCCGCAGGCGGCTCAAGGCGTCGAGGATGGGGTTGGGGGCAGGCTGCACGACCGGGGACTCCGGGTGGTCGCGCCCTCAGTCGGCTGGCGGCGGCTCCGCTTTAGCGGCGCACCGAAAAAATCAGCCGGCGCACCCCGCGCCGTCGGCCGGCGCACCGTCCCCACCGGCCTTCCCGCGCTCATGCAGGGCCCCAGGCTCGAACCCGGTGGCGTCGAAGCGCGCCTCGCGCAGCACGTTGGCCACGGCCCCGCTGTCCATGAAGCCGCCGTCCATGGACAGCTCGCCCTTGCCGCAGTTGACCGCCACCTGCTCGTCGAAGTTGTACGGGTCGCAGGCGGTGATGAAGCCGAGCATGACCACCTTGCGGCTGACCTCGTCCAGCTTCATACCGGTGCGGAAGAGAAGCTGCAGGCGGATGAAGTCCATGATGACCGGCAGCATGGGCGCGCTGGCGGCCTGGCGGGCCAGGGAGGCCAGGAAGCGCGCGCGGGCGAGGGAAGGATGCTTCTGTAGCTGGGCGGCGTAGCGATCCGCGGCGCGATCCAGCCGGCGCATGTCCACCAGATCGCGGAAGGGGACCAAGCCCCCCTTCCCATCCCGCAGGGCGAGGTAGTGCTGTACGTACAGGCACTTCTTGACCTTGAAGGTGGACAGCAGGGCGAAGTACAGCTTGTTGAAGATGCGGATGTCGTCGCGCGCGAACTGGTCGGGCCACTGGTCCACCAGCATCTGCAGGGTCTCGTCGGGCATGACCGCGGCCTCGGCGTCGAGCTTGCCCTCGCGCTTGAGCATGTCCCGCAGGGAGCCGAGGATGCGCAGGCCCAGGAAGAAGACCTCGCGGATGTGGTCGTTCTCGGGCTGCAGCGCGAAGCGCAGGACCTCGGAGATCTGGGCCTCGTTCAGGTTGTGGGCCACCACCACGGTGAGGTTGGTGGCCAGGCCCACCTCGCGCAGGTTCTGGATGGCCTTGAGCTTGATGGGCACGAGATCGCCGCGCCCGCGCAGCCACCGCGTGGCCTCGGCGTCGAAGCCGTCGAACTGCAGGAAGACCTCGTCGAAGCCGCAGTCCTTCATGCGCTGGCAGAAGGCCTTGTCGGTCAGGCGCAGGCCGTTGGAGTGCAGGGCGGCGATGTGCCCCTGGGCCTTGACCTTCCGGACCCAGCCCTCCAGATCCTGGCGCAGGGTGGGCTCCGCGGCCATGAAGTCAACCTTGATGCGACGTTTCTGGCCGATCAGCTCCTCGAGGTTCGACAGATCGAGATCCGTGGTCTCCTCGGTGTTGGCCTTGGCCAGGCAGATGGGGCAGTCGAGGTTGCAGCGCTCGGTGAGGCGCAGGAGGAAATCGCGCTGGGGCCAGCTCTGGCCGTTGACCTGGAAGTAGTAGCGGTCGAGCTCGGCCCAGTAGACCGGATCCAGGGCCAGCAGCTGGCGCGTCTCGCCGTGCTCGGGGCAGCGCTTCACGAGCCAGGCGCGGCCGCCTTCGACCACCACCTCGGCGGGGACGTCCTGGAGGCAGAGGCTGCAGCGGCCGCGGGTGGTGCGGAGGACCTGGCGCTCGGGGGTGGGCTCGGACATGGCTTCTCCTGCCGGCAGAGATCGGGGCACCTGCTTAGCCCGGCATGCCGCTGAGGGTCAGGGGGGAACGGTCATCGCCCCCCCGGCGCCAGCCAGGCCAGCGGGTCCTGGGGGCTGCCGTTGTAGCGGATCTCGAAGTAGAGCTGGTAGCCGCTGCCCTCCACCATGCCCGAGTTGCCCACGAAGCCGAGCACCTGACCCTGCTCCACGTGGTCGCCCGCGGCCACCCTGAGCCCGTTGGCGTGGGCGTAGACGCTGATGTAGGCGCCGTGGTCCACCAGGACGGTCTGGCCGTACCACCGGATGAACCCGGCCTGCTTGACCTCTCCGGCGAAGACCGCCCGAAACGGCGTGCCGTAGGCGGCCTCGATCAGGACGCCGTCGCTGCGGGAGGTCTGGCCCGAGGGGTCCTGCACCCAGCCGAAGCCCTGCCGCACGGTGCCGGTGGTGGGCCAGGGGAGCTTGCCGTGCGCGGCGCGGAAGCTGGCGTTGGTGCTGGGCCCGGCGCTGGCGACCTGGGGCAGGGCGGCGGGTGTGAGCTGGGCCTGGACGCGGTCGCGCTCCGCGATGACCCGGATGGCCACCTCCTTGCGCTCGCGCACCTGCTGCAGGAGGGTGAGCTTGCGCGCGCGCTCGTCCCGCAGGGTCGCCTCCTTGAGGCGCAGCTCTGCCTGCAGGGCGGCCACGGTGGCGCGGTCGCGGTCGATCTGGGCCAGGGCTTCCTTGCGCTGGGTCACCTTGGCATGGAACCCGGCGAGGCGCTCGCGGTCGCTGTCGAGGATGGCCAGCAGGTAGTGGAGCCGCCGCCGCAGGTCGTGCGGCGACTCGGCCCCGAAGAGCACGCGCGCCAGCCCCTGCCGAGAGAGGCGGTACAGGGCGGCGCAGCGCTTGCCCACGGCGGTGGACTCCTGCCCGAAGCGGGCCTGGGCGGCGGCGAGCGTGTCCTCCGCCTGGATGCGGCGGGACTCCACCCCGTCCAGCTGCCGCTGCATGCCGGCGATCTCCTCGGCCTGGGCGGAGAGCTGGCGGTCGATGCGGTCGATCTCGCCCAGCACGTCCTGCTCCTCGACCTTGGCCTGGGCCGCGGCGAGGCGGGGGTCCTGGGCGACCTCGGGGTAGCTGAGCCCCTCGTACTCCTGCGCGTGGGCGGCGAGGCCCAGGGCGAGCAGCAGCGCCGGGGAGAGCCTCACGGGGCCTTCGCCAGGAAGCGGTGGACCGCGGACCAGGCCCCCGCCACCCCGAGCAGCGCCCCCGCGAGCATCAGCAGGAGCTGGTACTCCAGCGGCAAGAAAGCCAGGGGGTTGCTGCCGAGGGAGAGATCCAGGGCTACCTGCAGGCGCAGGATCACCCAGCGGTGCAGGACCAGCAGCCCGGCCAGGGCCAGGCCGGCGCCCAGCACGCCCTGCAGGAGCCCCTCCACGAGGTAGGGCGCCATGATGGTGTCGTCGGTGGCGCCCACCAGGCGCATGGTCTCCAGCTCCTGGCGGCGGGAGAAGACCACGAGGTGGATGGTGTTGGCCACCAGGAAGACCGCGGCCACCGCGATCAGGCCGCCCAGCACCAGGGCCAGCAGCCGCAGCAGCGAGAGGAAGGAGTTGAAGCGCTCGACCCACTGCTGGCCGTAGTCCACGGTGTCGAACTCGGGCAGCTGCAGGGCCTCGACGATGCGCGCGATGCCCTCGCCGTGGGCCTGCCGGTCGGTGAGGGTGATCTCCAGCGAGGCGGGCAGGATCCCCGCGCCGAGCTCCTCCAGGACGGGGACGGTCTCGGGCACGCGCTCGGCCAGGTACGCGCGGGCGTCCTCTTCGGACACGAAGCGCACCGCGGCCACGCCCTCCAGCGCCGCGACCTGCTCCTTGAGGGCGAAGCAGCGCGCGGCGGGCACGCTCGGGTGGAAGTAGGCGGAGACGTGGACATCGCTGGCCCAGTCCTGGGTGATGGCGTTGAGGTTGTACATCACCATCAGGAAGACGCCGATCATCAGCACGGCGGCGGCGATGACCCCGGTGGCCACCAGGTTCAGGTAGAGGTTCTCCCAGAGGCTGCGCACGGCGCGGCGCAGGATGTGGGCCACCAGGGACGGCGCCATCACAGACGACACGGCCGCTCCTTGACCAGCTGCCCGTGCTCGAAGCGCAGCGCGCGGTAGGGGAATCGCTCCATGAGCGCCATGTCGTGGGTGGCCACGAGCACCGTGGTGCCGCGCAGGTTGATGGCCTGCAGGATCTCGATCACCTCGATGGCCATGGCGCCGTCGAGGTTGCCCGTGGGCTCGTCGGCCAGCAGGATCGCCGGGTCGTTGACCACGGCCCGGGCCACGGCTACGCGCTGCTGCTCGCCGCCGGAGAGCATGAGCGGGAGATCGCCCTCGCGCCCCTTGAGGCCCACGGTGGAGAGCACGGCCCGCACGCGGCGGTCGATGGCGGCGCGCGGGTAGCCCAGCACCTCCAGCGCCAGCCCCACGTTCTCGGCCACGGTGCGGGTGGGGATGAGCTTGAAGTCCTGGAACACCACCCCGATGTTGCGCCGCAGGTAGGGCCGGCGCCGGCGGGTGAGGGTGGTGACGTCCACGCCGCCCACCAGCACCTTGCCTTCGCTGGGCTTCTCCGCGGCATACAGCAGCTTGAGCAGGGTGGTCTTGCCCGCGCCCGAGGGGCCGGTGACGTAGCAGAACTCGCCCTTGGCCACGCGCAGGTTGATGTCCTGCAGCGCGTGCTGGGAGCCGTAGTGCTTGGACACGTGGTAGAGGCGGATCATCGGGGCGCGCCGGGTGGGGGCGGATGTCTATCAAGAAACACCGCCGTGTTACAGCGCTCCCCCAGGAGGAGCCCGTGCGCGTCGGTGTCTACGGAGGCAGCTTCGATCCGCCCCACGTGGGGCACGCCATGGTCTGCGGGTGGCTGCTGTGGACCGGCCGGGTGGATGAAGTGCTGCTGGTGCCCACCTTCAGCCACGCCTTCGACAAGCAGCTCCGGCCCTTCGAGGAGCGGGTGCGCTTGTGCGCGGCCCTGGCCGCGGACGTGGGCCCACGCATCGGGGTGGATGCGATCGAGGCCTCGCTGCCCACGCCGAGCTTCACCCTGCGGACCCTGCGCGCCCTGGCCGCCCGCCGGCCCGAGGCCACCCTGCACCTCGTGGTGGGCGCCGACGTGCTCCAGCAGGCCGGGCACTGGCACCGCTGGGAAGAGGTGCAGCGCGCCTTCGCGCCCATCGTGGTGGGGCGCGAGGGGTTTCCGCCCGTGGAGGGCGCCCCGACCTTCCCCGGGTTCTCCAGCACCGAGGTGCGGCGACGGCTCGCCGAGGGCGCGCCGGTGGATCACCTGTTGACCGCGGGGGTACTCGCCCTGCTGAGGGCGGCCGGATGAGCCTGGTCCTGTTCGACATCGACGGCACGCTGCTGCGCTCGGGGGGCGCGGGCCGCAAGGCCATGGATCTCGCCTTCGAGGGCTTGTTCGGCGTGGCGGGGGCCTTCGACGCCATCGACTTCCGCGGCGCGCTGGACGACCTGGTGCTCTCGGCGGTCTTCGCCGCGCAGGGCCTGGCGGACACCGAGGCGTCCCGGCGCGCCTTCAAGGAGGCCTTCGTCCTGCGCCTGCGCGCCACCATGGACCCGTGGAGCAACCCCGAGCTGCGCCTGTGCCCGGGCGTCCACGCGGTGCTGGACGCGCTGGAGCCCATGGCCAGCGTGGCGCTGGTGACCGGCAACTGGCAGGTGGGCGCCCGGGGCAAGCTCGACACCTTCGGGCTCTGGGAGCGTTTCCCCTTCGGGGCCTTCTCGGAAGATGGGGGCTCCCGGGCGGAGCTGATCCGGGTCGCGGTGGCCCGCGCGCGAGGTCGGGGCCTGTCCGCCGAGCGCGCCGTGATGATCGGCGACACACCGGCCGACGTGGCCGCGGCCCGCGAGGCCGGTGTGCTGGCGGTGGCGGTCCGGACGGGCTGGTCCGAGCCCGCCTCCCTGGTGGCCGCGGAGCCCGACCTGCTGTTGCCCGATCTCGAGGTGGGGCTGCCGGCGCTGCTGGCGCTGGTTCAGTCGGGGAAGGGCGTGAACAGGGCGTAGGTGGGCTGGGCCTCGAGATCGCCGCGGGCGTTCGGGGCCAGCCCGCCCCAGATCAGCGCGCCGTAGTAGGGATCGAGGGCGATGCTGGGCTGGAAGAGGCCTTCGGGGAGGCTCCCGATGGTGGTGGAGGCGCCGCAGCCTGGCTTCAGCTCGGCCCAGCTGTCCGACCCCGGATCATAGATCTCGGCGCAGGCGAGCAGATCGTCTCCGATCAGGCCGTAGGAGTGCACCGAGCCCGCGCCGCCCGCCACCAGCACGCGCCCGTCCGGCAGGGCTGTCGAGACGTGCCCGGCGCGCGCCACGAACATGGAGGCGGCCTTGCGCCAGGCTGGGGGGTTGCTCTCCAGATCGTAGATGTAGGCGTCCCGGGAGGCCGCGGACGACTGCGCGATGTTGACCTGGCCGTCGACCACGGCGCCCCCGCTGAGGAGGACGGCGCTGGACCCGAGCCGCGCCATCGAGGGCAGCAGCAACCCGGCGCTGCCGAGCTGGGTTGGGCCGGCGAGCACCGAGGCCTGGGCGTCGCGGTTGGCCTGTACGCAGTCCCCGTAGGCGGCGTAGAAGTTCCCGGCGAACTCGACCCCGCCACAGTAGAGGGCGTCGTCGCCCAGCCGCGCCGCCGCGCCGGCGATCCGGCCCCGCTCCAGCACGGTGGAGCCCAGGACGAAGGAGCGGTCCGCGGCGCGGTAGACCTCGACGCGCGTGGCCGGGTTGACGGCGCCGGCGCCGGTAGCCCAGGAGAAGCCCCCGAACAGGACCACGTCGCCCGAGCCCAGGGCGACGGCGATGTGCGCGGCGCGCTCCCGGTTCATGTCGTCGATGACCTCGATGGCCCCGTCTGGCGCGGCGGCCGGGTCGAAGAGGAAGGCCTGCGGAACGACCGAGTCGCTGCCGTCGAAGCCCTCCCAGCCGCCTGTGACGAGGATCTTGCCCAGATCATCGTGGTCGCCCTCGGCCAGCAGGGTGGCCGTGCAGCCCGTGCGCGCGCCGAGGCCGCTCACCCACTCGCCGTTGTAGACGGGGAAGCTCGCGACCGTGACGGGCGCGAGACCATCGTCGGGCGGGAGCAGGGACCAGCGCTGGATGGCGTCCACGGGCTCGCCGAACCAGTCCAGGTCGGTCCCGCCGAAGACGTAGAAGTTCCCCACCCCATCGGAGGCGGCCGCGGCCCCCAGGGAGGGGACCTCGAGGCTGTTGAAGGTGGCCGTCTCGCCCAGCGCGGAGAAGTAGATGTCCACGGAGATCTTGTCGCGACGACCGACGTCGAGGGGCTCGGAGATCCCGCGCGCGACGAGATCATCGCCATCGTAGCCCTCCAGCTCGACGGTCACGCCCGCGGGCAGGGCGCTCAGCCCCTCGATGGCCGGGGAGGTGCCTCGCACCACGTCGATCTCGTGCTCTTCGACGACTTCGGCGCCGACGGCGGTGCGGACCAGCAGGGTGTCGATGCTGTCGAAGAGATCGGCCTGGCTGGGGGGCAGCACGGGCCGCACGGTGAGCTTGAAGCTGGCCTTGTTCTCCGGGCCTGCGCAGCAACAGAGCAGGAGGGGGAGGGCAGTGAGGCCGAACCGGAGGCTGGGATGGACGGGGTGCATGCACGGCTCCTCGCCGTTCGATTAGCATGGTGCGACGTCCGCCGCAGCGCGGCGCTGCCTGGCGGTGCCCACTTGACCTCGCCCCTCCTCCGATCCTCCCTCCTCGCGGGCCTTCCGGGCGTGGTCCACGGGTTCACCACGCGGGCCCTCTACATCCCGCCACCGCCGCCCGAGGCGAGCGATCCCGCGGCCCTGGCGGGGGCGCTGGAGGCCCTCGGGGCGCCAGGCGCCGAGGTGGCCATGCTCGATCAGGTCCACGGTGCCCGGGTCCATGTGCTCGCGCCTGGGGGGCCACGCTGGCCGGTCGGTCCCGGCGATGCCCTGGTCAGCACCCTGCCCGGCGCTGTCGTCTACGTGCGGGTGGCCGACTGTGTGCCGATCCTGATCGCGGGCCCGCGCGGGGTGGCCGCCATCCACGCAGGCTGGCGTGGGACCGTGGCCGGGGTGATCCAGGCCGCGGTCGCGGCTTTGCGGGTGGCGACCGGGCATGCTCCGGGGGAGCTGCGTGCGGCGATGGGGCCGGCCATCGGGCCCTGCTGCTTCGAGGTGGGTCCAGAGGTGGTGGCCGGGCTCGAGGCCCACGCGCCGCGGGAGCTGTTCCTGCACCCGCGGCCGGGGCAGCGCCCTGCCGTGGATCTGCGCGCGGTCTGCCGGCACATCATCGAGGAGCTCGGGATCGGACAGGTCGAGGAGATCGGGCCCTGCACCCGCTGCGATCGGCGTTTTCACTCCTGGCGGCGCGACGGCCCGGCCGCCGGGCGGCAGGCCGCGTTGATCGGGGTGCGCCCATGAGGCGCGCGCTCGCGCTGCTGCTGCTCGCGGGCTGCGGTGGGCCCCACAGCGGGCCCGCTCGGGCCCTGGAGGAGTACGAGCAGGGTAGGCGCCTGATCGAGGAGGGGCAGCCCCTGCAGGCCGCGGAGCGCTTCGGGCGGGCGGCCGAGGCCGATCCCGGCCACTCCCTGCTGGTGTCGTGGCAGGCCTGGGCGCTGGCTTCGGGGGGGCAGGTCGAGGAGGCCATCGCTCTGCTGCAGGCGGCACCCGGAGCCCGTCTCCCGGAGGATCTCTACAACCTGGGCGCCTGGAGCGCGCGGCTCGGGCGCGACGAGGAGGCCCTCGCCAGCCTGACGCGGGCCATCGCGGCCGATCCCTCGCTGCGGACCAGGCTGGCCGACGATCCGGATCTGGCCGCGCTGCAGGGTCGCCTCCACGGCCTGCATGCCCTGGGAGAGGAGCCGCTCCGGGCCCTCATGATCGGAGAAGAAGGCGCCATCCTGGCGGGTGAGTCCTACGATCTGGAGCTGGTGGTGCAGAGCGCCGCCGGGCGCGCGCTGGCCCTCTCCTGGGATCAGCCTCTGCCCGCCGGCTTCACCCTGCGCCGGGCGGTGGACGAGGTGGCGGCCGGCCGGGGAGGTGCCGGGGAGCTGCGGACCCTGACCTGGCGCGTGCGCGCCGCCGCCCCCGGCGAGGGCGACCTCGGCCCCTGGACCCTCACCGTGGGGGCGGAGCAGCAGGCCCTGCCGGCCGTGCCCTGGCAGGTGCTGCTGCCCGAGGGCGTGGAGCCGCCCGCCCCCGGTCCCGCCGCCGGGCCCGACGA
>JBDRKM010000225.1:0-9970 GCA_043814015.1 Pseudomonadota bacterium | reverse complement strand
CGCCGCCGCCCGGGCGCTGGAGCAGTCCCGGGAGGCCGAGCAGCGGGCCCGCACCGAGGCCGCCCACGTGGCCGCGCGGCTGGGGGAGCTGGGCGAGCAGGAGCAGGCCACCGAGCAGAGCATCACCGAGGTGGCCGCTCGCCAGGAGGAGGTCTCCGGCAAGCTGGTCCACGAGCGCAAGCACCTCGCCGAGGCCCGGCGCCGCGTGGAGCGGGCCGAGGCCGCGGTCGGCGAGGCCCGTGAGGCCCGCGATCGGGCCTCCGCCGAGGTGCAGGCCCTGGAGGTGAAGCTCGGCGAGGTGCGCGCGCGCATCGACGCCCTCAAGCGTCAGGGCGAGGAGGAGCTGGGGGTCTCCCTGCCGGCCCACCTGGATCGCCTGGAGAAGAACGGGCAGCTGGTCCTGCCCCACGGGTTGGCCGACGACGAGCGCCTGCCGCTGGACCTCAAGCGCCTGCCTCCGGTGGAGGACCTCGTGC
Organism: Pseudomonadota bacterium; assembly: GCA_043814015.1. Lineage (GTDB taxonomy): Bacteria > Myxococcota_A > UBA796 > UBA796 > JAFGLY01 > JBDRKM01. Next base: position 9,494 of record JBDRKM010000225.1, on the reverse strand, counting down.
TGGTGCCACGGCTCCTCGAGGACTCCGCGTTCCTGCAGGAGTGGAGCGAGCAACTGGAGAAAAGCCGCAAGCGCCTCGACGGCCTGGGCGATGTCAACCTGACCGCCGTGGAGGAATACCTCGACGTCCAGGGACGCTACGAGGAGATCATGGGCCAACGCCGCGATCTCGAGGTCTCGGTCCAGGAGATCCGCGGGGCCCTGGCCCGCATCAACCGCACCTGCCGTGAGCGGTTCCGCGAGGCCTTCGACCAGGTGAACGTCCACTTCGGCGAGCTGTACGGGCGCCTCACCGGGGGCGGCAGGGCCAGCCTCGTGCTCACCGACGAGGAGGATCTGCTGGAGACCGGGGTGGACATCATGGCCCAGCCCCCCGGCAAGCGCCTGCGCACCCTGGGCCTGCTCTCCGGCGGTGAGAAAGCCCTGGTGGCCCTGGCCATGGTCTTCGCCCTCTTCCGCGTCCGCCCCTCGCCCTTCTGCATCCTGGACGAGGTGGACGCCCCGCTGGACGAGGGCAACGGCGCGCGCTTCAACGAGCTGCTGCGCGACATGGCCCACCACAGCCAGTTCATCATCATCTCCCACAACAAGAAGACCATCGAGTGCGCGGACACCCTGTACGGGGTGACCATGCAGGACCCGGGGATCTCCAAGCTGGTGACGGTGCAGTTGACGTGAGAGAGACCGTTGGTGGAGGTGCCGGGTGACGGCGCGCATGAAACAGACCATGATGGTCACCAGGAGGTGACCATGAAGCCCCTGTCGGTCAGCGAGCTCAAGAGCCACCTGTCGGAGCACCTGCGGGAGGTGCGGGCCGGCGGGGAAGTCGTCGTCAACGAGCGCGGGCGGCCCATCGCCCGGATCGTCCCCTTCCTACAGAGAGGCGATTCCGCGGGCTCCCTGTTGCCGCTGGTCGCGGCGGGGCTCGTGCGGCCGGCGACGGCTCCTCTGGAACCTGCGGATCTCGATCCGTCGCTCGCGGCGAAAGACCCCGACGCCCGCCTCCGCGCGGTCGTCGCCCAGGATCGGGAGGACCGCGCGTGATCTTCTGGGACACCTCGGGGGTGGTCCCCCTGCTGGTCGCCGAGCCCCTGAGCGAGCCCGTCCGCGCGCTGCTCCGGAGCGATCGCGACATGATCGCGTGGTGGGGTACGTCGGTCGAGTGTGCGTCGGCCATCGCTCGGCGCGAGCGGGAGGGCGGCCTGGGCCTCGGTCATCGTTTCGGCCATTCGGCCTCACGACATCCGCGGCCTCCCTTGTTGGCGGGGGAGGGGGAGCCCTCCCCCGCATCGCTGACGCTCCCCCTCCCCCGCGCCCTATTGGCGCGCCGGGGCGCTTGGTCGCGCCCCGGAAAATCAGCGTAGGTTCATGGCCGATTTTTCGCCGACGGGCCGAACCCTGGGTGATAGCCGCGGCCTGACTCCCGCGCAGGCCGACGCCGCCAGGGCGCGACTGGTGCGGCTGCGTGCGGCCTGGAACGAGGTCCTCCCAACGGAGGACGTTCGCTACCACGCCGCTCGTCTGCTGCGGCGCCATCCCCTGCGGGCCGCCGACGCGCTCCAGCTCGCCGCCGCGCTGGTCTGGACCGGCGCGAGGCCGTGCGAGCACGCCTTCCTGACCTTCGACACACGCCTGGAGGCCGCGGCTCGGCTCGAGGGTTTCCGAGTGCCCGGGATCGCTCTCAGCGCGGCGGCACCTCGACGGCCACCGCCGCCGACCCGATGACCGTGCCGTCGCCGATGAGATCGAAGGTCACCTCGATCTGCTGGGCGTCCTCCGTGGGCGCCAGCGTGCCCACCCAGGTGACGGTGAAGGTCACGGGCCAGTCGGCCATCTTCACCTGGGTGTGGGGGGCTGGTTGGATGTCCGCCACCATGCTCCAGGGATCTGAGGCGACCACCAGCCAGACCTGCTGGCAGGTGGTGGCCGCCGACACCTCCCGGTCGATGGCCGTGATGGCCTGGGCGAGGGCTCGGTTGAGGTCGCTCGCGTCGAGATCCTCGCGGACCAGGGGCTCGGTGGTGCCGTCGCCGTCCAGGTCGGCCAGCGAGCCCGTCTGCTGGGCGAGGTCTTCCATCTGGGGCGCAGGCGAGGCGGAGGTGCCCGAGACCGCCAGCCCCACGAGCCAGGCCCCGAGATCGAGGGCCTGTGCGACCACCTGGGTGCTGCCGGCGTCCCCCGGGCAGCCCCCCGGGGTCTCGTAGCCCGCGTCTGGGTCTCGCAGCGCGGCGTCGGTGACGTAGGCCAGGATGGGGACGGCGTCGTCGCGGAAGCCCATCCCCCCGCCCGGGCCTCCGCCAGGGCTCAGATCGTCCCAAGCCTGGCCTCCCACGCCGCCGAATGGGTCGATCGCGCTCGCCAGCCAGGGCAGGACATCGGTGGTGGCGTCGTAGACGCCGTCGCAGCCCTGGTCGTAGCCGGTGCCGGCCAGGGCCTGGTGCAGGGCCTCCACGGCCGCCTCGGGGGTGTCTCCGCCGTAGTGCGTGGACGCGCTGTGGACCGCGTAGTCCACGCGGGGGAGGTCGTCGGTCACCTGCTGCCGGAGGAGGAAGGGGAGGTCGCCGGAGCTCGCCTGGCCCATGGAGCCCCAGGCGTAGTCGTCGAAGGTGGCGAAGCCGTACTGGACCGACCCGAAGGAGGTGCTGCGGGCGGCGTCCACCGCCTCGATGTCGAAGGCCATGAGCGGCAAGGTCATGGAGCTGGTGGTGTCGAACAGCACCGCCACGTCGTAGCCGCTCACCGGGTCGTCGAGGGTGACCTCCGAGTCGGCCGCGAGCGCGTTCCCGTAGTCGAGCACCACGCCTTCGAAGCTGCGATCCTGGCCGTCACAGTCCTGGTCCGTGCCGTCGTTCGGGCGCTCGTAGGCGCCGGGGTGGGCCGCGGGATCGCTGTCATCGCAGTCCCCCGCCACCTCCGCGAGGGTGGAGGAGGGCCCGCAGGCCACCACGGTGACCTCGGCATCGCCCCAGCCGTCAGCGTCCACGTCCGCGTACCAGGTGCCCGCGTCCACGGCGTCGTCCTCGTCGATGTCGCCGTCGCAGTCGTCGTCCACGCCGTCGCAGCGCTCGTCGGCGCCGGGGTGGACCTGCGGGTCGGTGTCGTCGCAGTCGCTGCCGTCGGCGACCTGGCCCGAGCCGGGCGCGCAGGCCAAGGCGCCGCTCGCGGGGTCACCGAAGCCGTCCCCGTCGGCGTCGAGGTACCAGGTGGTGGGCTCTCCCCCGGGGCAGCCGGTGTCGTCGGGAGTCTTGTCCGGCCCGCAGCCGAGGGTTGCCAGCAGGAGCAGGGAATGCGGGCGCGTGCTGGGCATGCTCACTCCTCCCACACGTCCACCCGGTCGTTGACGCGGTCGCACTCGTCGTCGTGGGCGCCGTCGACCTGGAGCACCTGGCGGGTGGCCCACTCCTCGGTGGTGACCCGGAAGATGACCCCGGCGGAGGTGGTCATGGAAGGGATGGGCTCGTCCAGGGCCTGGGAGGCGACCTCCGTGAGCGGCCCGCCGACGGCCTCGTCCCAGGTGAAGAGGCGCACGGTAGCCCCCGCGGGGGCGTCCTGGCTGCCGCGGTTGTGGACCACGGCCTGGACCGCCATGACCGCGTGCTCGTCGTCCCGGCAGGTCTCCACCACCTCGATCTCGAGATCCGGGTGATCGCCGTCGTGGGCGGGCTGGGCGCGCCAGGAGTTGTACGTTTCGTAGTTTGGGAAGGGGAAGGCGGGGATGGTGCCGTCGTCGCGGACGGCGGTGACGTCGTAGGGGAGCTGGTTCCAGACCGGGCGCGTGCGGGCCCAGCGGCCCGTGGCGGGGCCGAGGATGTAGATGTGGCGGTTCGAGAGCCATGTCTCCATCCGCTCGGTGCCGGCGACCACGATCTCCGCGCTCCCGTCACCGTCGATGTCGGCGACCGCTGCTCCCATCTGCATGAAGTCCGTGTGCCCATCGTTCCAGCGAGCGAGCAAGTCACCGGTGGCGCCGTCCAGGATGGAGAGCCCCAGGATCCCCCAGACCAGCGCCTCGTACCGACCGTCGGCGTCCAGATCGGCCAGGGTGCACCCACCCCCGGAGGTCCAGATCGTGTCGTCCACGGTCGTTCGTGCCCAGAGCACCGAGCCGTCGAGGCGCCGCGCGACCGTCTCCTCCCCGACCATCCCGCAGAGCTCGGGCAGGCCGTCGCCGTCCATGTCGCCGAACGCCATCGGCTCATCGGATGTTGCAGTGGCGTCGCCGTCGAAGGGCGGCTCTGCCCACAGCACCTGCCCGTCGCGATCCGCCGCGAAGGCGCTGGCGCCATCCTGGCCCACGAAGCGCACGGCGCTGCCGTCCCAGGCGAGCCCGCCCATGAAGTATCGGAAGGTGATGCCGGTGTCCGCGAGCCCGTCCCATGGGGTGTCGAAGACCGGGTCGATGTTCCACGCCGCGGCGGCGTTGAAGATCTCCTCGTCGTTGTCGCCATCCCAGTCCGCGACCGAGGGGGCCATGGTGAACCGGGTGCCGCCGAATGAGGCAGTAAGAACGCCATTCGTGTCGAAGACGGCATCACTCGAGATGACCTCGGGCGAGCCGTCATGCCAGAGGTCGCGTGCGGCGGGGCCCCAGGCCCAGCTCGGCGGCGGTATGCGAACGGTGGCCCCAGTGGATGGAGCGACGATGGTGTATCCTCCTCCGAAGTACCCATCGTTCGGGACCGCGACCAGCAGGGTGCGCGCGGCTGGAGCGGAGCCGCGGAAGGCCGTGAGCCCATCGACATCGTTTTCCACGCCCTCGACGATGAAATCCAGGCTCCCTGTCGCGCCGTCGAAGCCCGCCAGCCACCCATCACCTTCCGTGGAGGCGACCGGGGCGAACACCTGGGCGCGCCCATCCTCGGTGGGGGCGACCACCGGCAGCCCGAACATCGTGGTGAGGTCCGTGGGCGGAAGCTCCAGCACCCGCTCCAGCACGACGTCCCAGGTGACCCGCTGAAGAACGGTGCAGGTGGGCGTGCCCAGGTAGGGCGCCGCGGGCTGGGGCTCCAGGACGCAGGGGATCGTGCCCGTGTCGTGGGGCAGGTCGGGGGGCGGGAGGACCCCGGCGGGGCCGGGATCCTCCGTTGTGGGCTCACCCCCGCTGTCCTCGGACTCGCCGCCAGGGTGGAGCTTGTACTCCTGGCAGGCCGGGGCGAGGGAGAGCAGCAGGGGGAGCCAGCATCTCATGGGGCTACCAGGGGCACTCGGTCTGGCCGGTGCCCTCGCAGGACCCGTCGTAGTTGTCGGGCTCGCAGCCGTCTGCGCTACCGTTGCCACCGGAGTTGAGGTAGTCCGTGCTCCCCTCGCCACACACCCTGTCGCCGTCGCCGTCGCCACCGTAGACATAGTCCGCGTCGTCGCCGCCGCAGACTTTGTCGGTGTCCTCCTCGCCGAATGCGTGGTCCTCCCCCGCGCCGGCCTTGATCCGGTCGTCGCCGTACCCGCCGTAGATGTAGTCGTCACCATCCTCGCCGTAGAGGACGTCGTCCCCGTCACCGCCATCGATGATGTCGTCGCCGTCATCGCCGTGGATGGAGTCGGAGTCACCCTCGCCGTTGAGGAGATCGAGGTTGGTGGTGGCGGGGGAGCCGCCGATGAAGTCGTCGCCCAGTCGGCGTCCACCTGCGTGACGGAGCAGTCCATGTACAGACCCGCGGTGGGGTCCTCGAGGCGGAGCGTGTCGGCGTAGTCGGTGCCGTCGATCTGCACGCTGATGGGGTTGCCGCCCGAGCAGCCGTCCGTGAGGCCGGAGAACTCGCAGCAGAAGGCCTCCCCGTCGCCCTCGTAGCCGTAGGCCTGGAAGGTGGTCGAGGTGGGGGAGACGAAGAAGGCGTTCGCACCACCGATGATGGAGATCCCCGCGGCCATGTCGCAGTCGATGTCGGTGGAGGAGTTCATCACGCACACCACGGCGCCGCTGGTGCCGTTGCAGTACACGTCGGGCGCGCCGAAGATGCCCGGACATGTCGCCACGGCCGCGTGGGAGAAGAGGGTCATGCCAGCCAGCACCCCGAGGAGGGAGATGTGGTTCACGTTCATGATATCGTCCTTTCCGGGGCCCCGCCCCGACTTGGTTGTCGCGGTGTCGGGACAGCCCCGACTCCTTCGCCGTACTTGATGAAAGGGGGGGGCAACGCCCGGTGTCGCGTTTGTGAGCACTGAGTGAGCAGGCTGGCTGCCGAGAATTTTGCCCTATTTCGGCTATTGGATTGCGAGAGCTTCATGTGTGTTCGGCCGGTAGAGTGAGGCACACAGGCTGTGCTGAGACGGGGCGCCGACTTGGCCCAGCCTCTTCTCGAGTCGTGTCTGGTTCCTCCCCGTGCGTCTCATCCGCGCCACTTTCGGTGGCAGCGGTGGGACGCCCTTCCCTCGAAGGACCGCCGGCCGGAGCGGCAGCCCCTCCTGTGCCCGCTCCGTGGACCACGGCGCCGCTCGTCAGCCTGGACGCCGCACCCAGCCTCTCTGCGCCTCTGCTCCTCTGCGTGAGATCCTGCGACGCCTCGCCTCAACGATTCCCGCCAGCGACGGCCATCTTGGCGTCTTGGCGTCTTGGCGTCTTTGCGAGAGATCCATCTGGCCCGAGCTGTTTCTGGTTACGTGGCGCCCCCGTCCGGAGGCCCCATGGACGCCCTGATCGCCCAGCTCCTCGCCCAGCCCCTGCTCTTCGGTGGCATCGGCCTCGCCCTCGTGGCCGCGGTCGTGCTGGGCTTCGTCCTCGGCCGCCGCCGCGCTCCCCCGGCGCTGGAGGCCGAACCCACGGAGGAGCGGCCCAAGTTCAGCGAGGCGGCCACGGTGGAGCTGCCGCCCGAGGAGGCCGCGAAGCCCGCCGAGCCTGCCGAGCAGCCCGCACCTCCCCCGAGCCTCTTCCAGCGCATGAGCCGCGGCCTGGCCCGCACCCGCGAGGTGCTCGGCAGCCGGCTGCAGGGGATCTTTGCCCGCAGCAAGATCGACGACGCGCTCTTCGAGGCGCTCGAGGACGCGCTCATCATGGCCGACGTGGGCGTGGGCGCCGCGGGCAGGCTCGTGGCCCTGCTGAAAGAGGACGTGAAGCGTGGGCAGGTCACCGAGCCGGCGGGCTTGCGGGCTCGCCTGCAGCACCACGTGGTTGCGCTGATGGGCGAAGACTCCCCCGGGCTGGCCGAGCCCCCCGCCGAGGGCCCCCTGGTCATTCTGGTGGTGGGGGTCAACGGCGGCGGCAAGACCACCACCATCGGCAAGCTCGCCGCCCGCTACACCAGCCAGGGCAAGAAGGTCCTGCTGGGGGCCGGCGACACCTTCCGCGCCGGGGCCATCGAGCAGCTCCAGATCTGGGCCGAGCGCGCCGGGGCCGACATCGTGGCCCACGCGGAGGGCGCCGATCCGGCCGCGGTGCTCTTCGACGCGCTCAAGGCCGCCAAGGCCCGCGGCGCCGATGTGGTCATCTGCGACACGGCCGGCCGCCTGCAGAGCCGCAAGCCGCTGATGGACCAGCTCGGCAAGGTCACCCGCGTGCTGGGCAAGGCGGTGCCGGGCGCGCCGCACGAGGTGCTGCTCGTGCTCGACGCCACCATCGGCCAGAACGCCCTCTCCCAGGCCCGCATCTTCGGCGAAGTGGTCGGGGTGACCGGCATCGTGCTCACCAAGCTCGACGGCACGGCCAAGGGCGGCGTGGTGGTGGCGGTGCACGCCGAGACGGGCGTTCCGGTCAAGTTCGTGGGCGTGGGCGAGCAGGTGGACGACCTGCGCCCCTTCGCCGCCCGCCCCTTCGCGGCCGCGCTGCTGGACATGCCGGAAGAGGGCTGAGTTTCCGGTTACAATCCCTCAGCGCCATCCTTGACAGGGGAAGAGCGCCCCTGCCCCTTCCACCTCGAGCGTCCAGGAGCCACCATGGCCGTCTCCATCACCCTACGCGGGCGGCACTACACCGTCCGGAGCGACGAGTCCGAGGAGGAGATCACCCAGGTGGCCCGCTGGCTCGACGCGCGCATCGCCGAGGTGGCCCACCGCACCCCGGGGGTCGACGGGGAGACGGTGGTGCTGCTGGCCGCCCTGAACGTCGCCAGTGAGTACGCCAGGTTTCGCAGGCAGATCTCGGCCGAGCTCGGCGCCGTGGACCGGGAGCTGGCCGCGGCCGCCGCCATCCTCGAGGTCACGCTGCCCGAGGCCGAGCTCGGGGAAGAGGACCTGGAAGAAGAGATCGTCCCCGATCCGGACTGAGCATGGCCCCTCCGTCCCGTCCGTCGCTGCTCGATGGCACCCTCCTCGACCGCGCCATCTCCTTCGTGCTGCTCGTCCCCAGCGCGACCGTGCTGGGCATGGCCGCCTGGATGGAGCCGGCCGCGGCGGGGGTCGGCACGCACCAGCAGCTGGGGCTCGGGACCTGCACCATGCTGCAGCTCACGGGCTACCCCTGCCCCATGTGCGGCATGACCACCACCTTCACCCTGGCCATGCACGGGCGCCTGCTGGATGCCTTGCTGTGTCAACCCTTCGGGCTCGCCCTGTTCTCGTTGACGGTGGCTACCGCGTTGGTTGCACTGTTGGAACTCGTCGCACCGCGTCGCCGTTGGAGACGGTTCTGGGACTGGCTGGGGCTCAAGGAGGGCTGGATCGCGGGCGCTCTGCTGCTCGGGCTGCTGCTCGGCTGGGTCCACAAAATATTCGTCATGTGGCCGTGAACCTGGCTTGACGGGGAGACGTGGGATCCTTTATGGGGCGTCGTCATGTCCGCCCGAACCGTCCTCCCGGCTCTCGCGGTGCTCCTGTCGGGGTGCCTCCTGTGTCCGCCCGCCAGGGCGGCTGAGCTGTACCTGATCACAGATGAGAACGGAGTGCTGACCATCACGGACAGCCTCCCAGCGACGGCGGAGCGCCCCACGGTGCGGGGGTCGCGCAGCGCGCGCCTGCCTCGCGGCTACGCTCCGCGCATGGACCTCTACGATTCGCTCATCCGCGGAGTCGCGCAGCGCCACAGCATCGCGCCGGCCCTGCTCAAGGCGGTGTGCGTCGCCGAGAGCGGCATGAACCCCCGGGCGGTCTCGCACCACGGGGCGCTCGGCCTGATGCAGCTCATGCCCTCCACCGCCGCCGCGTTGAACGTGGAGGATCCCTTCGATCCAGGCCAGTCCCTCGACGGCGGGGCGAAGTACCTGGCCGCCCAGATCGCGCGCTTCGGAGACGTCGAGCAGGCCATCGCGGCCTACAACGCCGGTCCGGCCCGGGTGCACGTGGCCGGCGGCGTCCCCCAGATCCCCGAGACCCTGGCCTTCGTGGCCCAGGTGATGCGCCTGTACCGCTACTTCCAGAACGAGCACCCCCTGGCCGGGGAGCCCGCCTCCTAGTGCCGCTGCCCGGAAGTCCTTGACCACCCTCCCAGGCGGTCAAGGACTTCCGGCGGCGCTGACGCGCCGGCCGCTACGCGGCGCATCGGCACTATCCCTTGTTCGGGGGGCCGCGCCCCCCACGCGCCCTGCGGGCGCTCCCCCGCGGGCGGCCGCAGCCGCGGCCGCCAGTGCA
>JBDRKM010000224.1:0-26624 GCA_043814015.1 Pseudomonadota bacterium | reverse complement strand
GGGGGGGGCGCCGGGGTGGCGGGGGGGTGGGGTGGTTCGGCGGGGGGGGGGGGGGCTGCGGGCGATCGGGAGGGTGGCGGAGTATGGGTGGATCTGGTATGCGGTTGACGAGGAGGGGGGGGAGGATTAGGTGGCAAGGGTGAGGGGCAGTAGCTCAGCTGGGAGAGCACCGCGTTCGCAATGCGGGGGTCGAGGGTTCGAGTCCCTTCTGCTCCACTTTCAGAGAGACCCCTTCTTCGGAGGGGTTTTTCGCATCAGGAGGCTGATGGGGGTGGCGGTGGTGCGGGCGTCTCCCGTGGCGGGAGCAGCGTCCCGGTGCTGCTCGGGCTCTGACCCGTGTCCATCAGGCGCCCGTCACGTCCTCGGTCGTGAACAGCAGGACGTTCTCAGCCTGGGCGCGGCGGACCAGGTCGGGCGTGAAGCCCGACCGGGACCAGAGGGCGTAGCGCACGTCGGTCGGGGGGCGAGTGAGGTCGGCGGCGACCGCAGGGGTGCGGGCGATCAGGTGCTCCAGGACGTCGAGCCCGAGCGGGTTGCGGCTCCACTTGACCTCGCCGAGAAGGAGGGCGCTGTCGGCTTCCGAGAGCGCGACAACGTCCACTTCTGCGGCAGCGCGCCACCAACTGCCCACGCGCTCGTAGGCCGTGGGCGCCTTTCCGGTGCGCACCAGGCGCCAAAGGTGCTGGCGAGCGGCTTCCTCGAAGGCCACCGAGACGTGCTGGTCGAGGTGGGGCATGACCCGTGTCCGCAGCACGTTCTCGGGATCGCCGGCCTCCAGGGCGCTGGTGTTCGGGAGCACGAAGCGGAACCAGAACCGGAAGAGGGGGTCGGTGAGGCGGTAGTGGCCGCGGCGGGTCCGCTCGGGGTTGCGCTCGGTGACCGGGACGTGGCGCTCCAACACCCGCAGGTTCCGCAAGGTGTCCAGGTAACGGCTGGTGACACCGCGGTCGGAGAGTCCCGCGGACTGTGCGATCTCGTTGGGCGAGGTCGCTCCGAACGCCACGGCGCGGCAGAGCGAGAAGTAGACGCGCGGGTCCCGTAGCTCCTCCATGAGGAGGAAGCGTGGCTCATCCCTCAGTGGGGCGCCCTTGCGCAGGATGAGGTCGAGGAGGTTCTCGTTGACCGTCCGCCGGGGGTCCCAGCGTTCCAGCCAGGCCGGCATCCCACCGAGGACGCCGTAGATCAGCAAGCGGGTGTCAGGCGCGAGGTCGGGGTGGAACAGCCCGCTCTCCACCACGCCGAAGGGCTCCAGCAGCCAGTCACCGGTGCGGCGACCGTACAGGGGGTTCTTCGCCGCCAGCACCTCTCGCTCCATGAACGACACGTAGGAGCCGCACAGCACGAGATGTAGGCGCGTGCTCCGCAGCTCGGCGTCCCAGAGGCGCTGCAGCACGGATGGCAGCGAGGGGTCGGCATCACAGAGGTAGGAGAACTCGTCGAGAACGACCAGGAGCGACTTCTCCCGGGCGCGCGCGGCGAGGAAGCGCAGGCCCGCCTCCCAGGTTGGAAAGGTCGTGCCTTCCAGCCCGGCCTCCCCGAGCCCATGGAACACTGATGCGGAGAAGGCCGTGAGCTGGTCGGACCGGCTGCACTGGTCCGCCACGAAGAAGACCGAAGCGCGGTCCCTCGCGAAGTTCCGCAGGAGTGCCGTCTTGCCTGTTCGCCGGCGGCCGTAGAGGACCACCAGGGCGGCGCCATCCTCGCGCGCCTGGCTGGCGAGGAAGGCGATCTCTTCCTGGCGATCGTAGAAGGGCATGGCCGGCTCCACTGTATGTACGAAAAGAGGCTAATCAAGAACATACAAAAATTCAACCAGGACGCGGAAGTGGCGTGACCCGCGACCTGCTGCGCAGCGAACGGGGCTGACGTGGGCGGCACGACCCTGGACACGAGCATGATCCTGCCGGCCCTCCCGATCGACAATCAACGAAAAACGCAAGGAAAGCGCAAAAAACGTCGTTTGTAGATCAGATCGGCTCGTCCATCCCCGGAGCCTCCTGCAGTTCCTTCACCAGGCTGCCGCCGCCGCTCATGAGATCGTCCACCCGCCAGACACCGCCCTCCCGCACCAGCACCCAGGTGACCTCCACCGGGGTGCCGAAATTGGTGAAGGTGGCCCGGATGCTGCCACCGTCCAGTGACTCGAACGCCAGGTCGGCGATCTGGAAGTCCTGGGCGTTCACCACGGGATCGTAGAACAACCTGCGGCTGGCGAGCAGCGTGCCCGTGCGTGCGGACCAGCAGACCAGGGTGCTCAGGTCTGCCATCTGGCCAGCGAGGTAGGGGCCGTAGGCCTGCTCCACCATGGCCATCGGGTCCTGCGGGCACGACGGCTTGGCCGCGCCGGCCCCGACCGCGGCCTCAGGCGGAGGGGCGGGCGCGGCGGGCGCGTGGGCCCGGTCGCAGGCGACCAGAGCCAGCAGACCGAGGGCTGGGAGCGGGGCGCGCATCGGACCTCCTGGGGGTAGGCGGACCTACTCCAGCCCGCGCGCCTTGAGGTCATCCTCATCGAGCCCCAGGAAATGCCCCACCTCGTGGTAGATGGTGGTGGAGAGCTCCTCGATGAGCTGTTCGTGGGACTGGGCGTAGCGCTGCATGGAGCGACGAAAGAGGATGATGGCGGAGGGCAGGTGGGACCAGGGATCGTCCACGGAGCGGTCCAGCAGGGAGGCGCCAGAGAAATAGCCGAGCAGCTCGCCTGGAGAGACGGGGGGGTCGTACTGGCGCAAGATCTCGTCGGAGGGGATCTCCTCCACCAGGATGGCCACGTTGGCCAGGTATTCCTGGAGGGTGGGATGCAGGGACTCCAGCACCTCGTTGACCGCAGCCTCGAGATCCGTGTCATCGAGGGGGACGGGGAAGGGGTAGCCGGTGGGGTCGAGGCGGGCGGCGCGGGCGAGATCGCGGTCAGAGCCCTTGAGATCGCCGCTGCGCTCGCGGACCAGGGCGCGGGCGTAGAACGCCTCGGGGTTCGTGGGATCCTCGCGGATGGCACGGTGCAGGGCGCGGCGCGCCTCCTCGAGCTGCAGGAGCAGGAGGTAGACGCTGCCCAGCGCGGCCCAGGCACCCGCGTGGTGGGGGTCGGCCAGGACGCAGCGGCGGTAGCTCTCCAGTGCTTCTTCGTAGGCGCCCAGATCACGGTAGCTCTCGCCCAGGAGGTAGAGCGCGTCGGCGTGGCGCGGGTGCCGCGACAGGAGCCGGCGGCAGGCCTCCAGCGCGATCTCGGGATCGCCGGAGTCCAGCGCCAGCTCGGCGTGCTCGAGCAGATCCTCTACGCCCTCCTCGGGCTCGTCCGCGCGGCGGGCGCTCATGGGCTGGGCTCCGCCGGCTGTGGCGTGGCGGGTCCGCCCTCGGGTGGCGCGCCCTGGTCGGGGGAGGCCGGATCGGAGGGCTCGGGAGTGGGCGGCTCCACCCGGGGGAGGGGCTCGGGGCGCGGGGCGACGGCGGTGATGAGGTGGCGGCCTGTCTCGGGATCCTCGGCCCAGGAGGGCGGGTCCGGCCCGACCACCAGACGCACGTTGCGCTGGATGCGCTGGCCGTCCACGAAGACCAGGGTCTCGACATAGGGCTGGGTGTTGGGGGCCGTGACCTTCAGCTCCAGCGGGCGGCCAGGGAGGACCGGATCCTCCAGGTACCGCATGGGCCCCACGCCAGCATCGTCGTCATTGAGGAAGATGCGGGCGTTGGGAGGCTCGACCTCCACCTTCAGGAGGGTGCGGACGGCGTGTGGGCGCGGTGGTGTGATGTAGGGGATGTCCCACGGCAGCAGGTGGTTCCTGGCGAGCGCCAGGAGGGCCAGCAGCACCAGCGCGGTGGTGGCCGCCACCCAGGCGCCGATGCGTCGGCGGTGGGCGTCGATGGTGATGGCCCAGCGCTCGCCGTGGGTGGTGGAGATGGTGACGCGCGCGCGCCCGCTCTGGCCGCCGAGCCGCCGCGGGATCGCGGTGAGCTCGATGATCTGCGGCTCGTCCTTGATGTGGAGCGTGCGCGGTGAGACCTGCAGCCAGGGTTGGCTCGAGGCCACGTTCCCGCGCAACCGGCCGCGCCCGCCGTTGACGACCTTGATGGTGCGCACCTGGTTGCTCAGGCCGAGGGTGAGGGTCATCTGATCGGGGCCCTCGACCCGCAGCCTGGGGGTGTGGTGCGGACGGGCGGGGGCCTCGGGTGTGCCGGGCTGGAAGGAGCGGACCGCCCCCGGCGCGGGGGGCTGGGGGAGCGAGAGCTCGTCCACCAGGGGCGCGGGGGCCGGGGGAGGCGCGGCTGCCGCGGGCTGGTCGTCCTGGCCGTCGCTGGCCCAGCGCGGCCGGCCCAGCTGGATCTCCGAGGGGCGCTCGGCCGTCTCGTCGTCCTCGATGGACAGATCCGTGTCGTCGGCCGATACGGCGCTGGGCTGGGTGGCGCGCAGCACGCGGGGCACCTGCACCGGGGGGGACGGCGTGGCGGCCTCGCTGCGTGCCTCTCGGGCCCTGCGCCGATCGTCATACTCCCGGCGTCGCCCCGTGTCGGACAGGACACGCCAGGCCTGCTCGAGCTGCTGATAGATGTCGTTGGCCCGCTGGAGGTCTTTGAGGGTGCGGGCCCAGCGGTAGCGCTCGCGGTAGGCCTCCTCGATCTCCTCCTCGGTGGCCTGGGGTGAGACCTGCAGGAGCTCGTAGTGGTCGACGAAGTCGTCCTCGGGCGAGGGTTCCTGCTGGGCTGGCTCGAACAGCGACTCCTGATCGGGCTCGCCGGTGCCGACCTTGGTGTCGAGGTAGCGCGAGGTCTCGGCGTCGGAGAGGCCCATCTCGTGGGCCTGGCGCCGGATGGCGGCCTCGGCCTCGTCGGTGAGCCGCCCGCTGACCAGGCTGCCCTGGACGAAAAGATCGAGCATCTGGAGCTTGCGGTCGCGCTCACGGGCCGCGACGGCCTCCATGTAGGCCCGCTGCTCCTGCAGCATCACCCGCTGGACCAGGGCGTTGTTCTTGATGAGCCACAGCGCCTGGAAGCGGTACTTCGGGTTGGACTGCTGGGCCTGGGCCCAGCTGCGGCGCGAGCGCAGGCGGGCGGCGATCTCGTCGGATGGCGTGTCGGGCTCGACCCCGTAGTACTCTAGCAGCGACGCCTGCCCGACATCCGTCAGGAAGGCATCGATCTGCTGGAGGTCGCGAGCATCCATGGGCACACCTTGCCGTGTGATCCTACCTTCTAGCCTCACGGCGGGGGCCCGTCAAAACGGGCGCTGCCTCCGTGGGGCGCGCGAGAAGCGGGCCGTCGCGCGCGGTCAGCGGAAGTTCGCGCGGTTCATGTGCGCTTTGGCCTTGGCCACGCGCTCGGGACCGAGCCCACCACGCAGGGAGATGGTCGCGCTGCGGGACGCCCGGGTCTCGACGTCGATGATGTCCACCTCCAGGATCTGGTCGGCGGTGTAGCGGTACACCACGTCGATGGGCGTGCCGCGGGGCCGGGGAGGCAGAAGATCGAGGATGACATCGCCGATGACCATGACCTCATCGCGGCTGATGCCGTGCCCCTCGGTGATCTGGACGCGCACGGCCGTCATGTTGTCGTAGGCGTAGGCGAAGCGGCCGCGCTGCTCGGTGGGCAGCGGCGTGCCCTCGGGGATCAGCTCCACGATGCGCTCGCGCAGGCTCGCGTCCAGCACGATGATCCCGAGGGGGTGGGTGGCGATGTCGGTGATGGTGAGGCCGGGCAGGGCCACCACCACCCCCTCCGGATCCGTCTCCGTGGCGCGGCGCTCAGGGGGGTCGGTGGGGGCCTCCGCGTAGCCCTCGGGGGAGGGGCCGTCGAGGGAGGGCTGGGAGATCTCGTCCAGCAGCGTGACCCGCTTGAGCCCGGAGAAGGCGGGGTGGTCGGACTGATGGCGGTAGACGGCCGCGAGCGCCGCACCCAGGGCGACGCACTCGTCGGGGTTGAGCTCGGAGTTCGGCGCGCGGCCCCAGCGACGCCGAAGCTCGTCGTGGATCATCGGCATGCGGGTGGCGCCCCCCACCAGCACGACGTCGTCGAGATCTCTCCAGGTCAGACCGGCCTTCTCGAGGACAAGCTCGCAGGTGGTGGAGCATTGGTCGAGCAGGTCGCGGCACAGCTCCGTGTACTCGGGGGCCGAGATGGTGACCGCCATGCGGCGGCCGCGGTGGTTCACGGGGATCACCGCCCGCGGCTGGGTGGAGAGGGCCAGCTTGGCCGCCAGGCAGCGCTCGTACACCTCCTGGTAGGGCTGTGGGTCGTCGCGAGGATCCACGCCGTAGCGGGCCACGAAAGCCTCGGCCACGTGGGAGACGAGGCGGTCGTCCCAGTCCTTGCCGCCCAGCTCGGCGTTGCCGTCGGTGGCCATGGCCCTGAGGGTGTGTCCCTCGATGCGCATGATGGTGACGTCGAAGGTGCCGCCGCCGAGGTCGAACACGAGGAAGTCGTGGGAGCCGCCGAGGCGATCGAGCCCATACGCGATGGCCGCGGCGGTGGGCTCGTTGATGATGGAGAGCACCTCGAGCCCGGCGATGGCCCCCGCCTCGGCTGTGGCCGCGCGCTGGGCGGCGTTGAAGTACGCCGGCACGGAGATGACCGCCCGGTTGACCGGGTGCCCGAGGAACTCCTCGGCGTCGTTCTTGAGGTGGCGCAGGATGATGGCCGAGAGCTCCTGCGGGGTGTAGCTCTGCCCGAAGTACTCCAGGGAGAAATCCTCCTCCCCCATGGAGCGCTTCACGAAACGGGCCACGTTGGTGGGGTCGGCCACCACCATCTTGACGGCCTCCTGGCCCACCACGTAGGCGTCGGAGTCGAAGAAGTAGACCACCGAGGGGGTGGTGGGGCCGCCGTCGGAGCCCATGATGACCGCCGGGCGGCCGAAGCGATCCACGATGGCCATGGCCGAGAATGTGGTCCCCAGATCGATGCCGAGGATGACCTGTTCCTCACGTGCCGACATCCGCCAGCCCCTCCTATCGCTTGACCAGGCGCGCGATGACGACCTCCTCCGGCCGCAGCACCCGCTTTCCACGCATGAACCCCCGCTTCAGCACCTGTTCGACGCATTGATCGCGCGCGGGATCGGCGGTCTCCACCACCTGGATGGCGCGGTGCTGGTGCCCGTCGAACTGGGCCTTGGACTCCATGGGGGTCACGTCGCGGCGGTAGAGCAGCTCGAGGAATTCGTCGAGCAGGTACTGGAAGGACTCCGCGATCACTTCGGGGGAGATCTCCTGCTTCACCAGGCTGGTCTGGAACCAGCTCAGGCTGTCGAAGAACAGCAGCAGGTCGAGCAGGAGGGGTTTCTCCGCCTTGAAGACGAAGTCCTCCTTGTACTGGGTCAGCTCCTCGTAGAGCTGATCGAAGGCCTTCTTCTGGACCTTCTCGGCCGCGTGGTCGCGCTCCAGGAGGGCTCGGATGCCCGCGAGCGCGCGGACGACCTCCTCGAGCTCCGTGACCGGGGCGCCCGCGCCAGTCCCTTCACTTTGCCGCTCGTCTCCCACGACGGTGCCTCCTTACGGCTGGGCCAGCTCGGTGGCCAGGTTGATGAAGGTGTCCTCCAGGGACACGCTCTCGTCGCAGAAGTGGAAGTCGGAGGGGCTGGATGCGATCCCCCGCAGGAAGTTCTGGCGCACCTCGCGCCCGACGCCGATGGCGATGAGCCGTCCGCCCGAATTGCGGATGCGGTGGGCCTCGGTGATGGTGTCGTGCGGGTTGTCGGGGTGGCCATCCGTGAGGACGACGAAGACCCGTTGGATGCCCGCCTTGGGCTGGACCAGGCGCCGGGCCGCATGCAGGGCGCCCGACAGCGGGGTGGAGCCGATGGGGGTGAGGTTCTCGAGGGCCTCGCGCAGGCGATCGGGATCGGCGGTGGGCGGGGTGAGAACACCGCCGGGGAAGGCGATCACGGCGACCTGGCGTCCGGGTCGAAGGGTGTGCTCCACGAACATCAGGGCGGCCTTGCGCGCGTCCTCTATCTTCTGCCCGTACATGGAGCCCGAGCAGTCGATCAGCAGGGTGATGTGCATGGGGATGCGGTTGTGGGCCAGATCCTCCAGCGTGAGCAAGCCCGCTGAGAGGCGGTGGGCCAGGGCCTGCCCGGTGTTGAGGTCCATGGCCTCGACCTCGACGATGCCGTTCACGTTGTAGCGGAACGTGACGGACAGGCGGGTGGCGCCCATGGGGCGCGGCGGGATGCCGTAGAACTCGAAGTGCCCGAGGACGTTGCACTCCATGGGATCCGGGTTCTCGCCCTGGACCAGCCAGAGGTCCATGGTGGTCTGGTTGTCGTAGGTGGTGACGTAGTCGTCGCGGGTGTGCTCGCAGGGGATGCGGCTGTTGCGGCCGATGATCCGGCTGTTGTGCAGCTTTCCGGCGCGGAAGACCACCATGCCGAGGGAGTGGCTGGTGACGTCGTGGGTGCGGATGTCCACGGGGGGGGCATCGCCGGTGAGGCGGGCCGCCTCCAGGGCCGCCGTTAGGGCCGCACCCATGGCCACGCACTCATCGGGGTTGATGTCCGTGGCTGGGGCGCGCTCGAACACCCGCTCCACCATCTGGCGAACCATGGGCATGCGGGTGGAGCCGCCAGCCAGCAGCACCGTCTCGAGCTCGCTCGCCTGCATGCGGGCATCTTCGAGGACGTCGCGGGTCAGCATCTCGCAGCGCCGCAGCAGGCCGAGGGTGAGATCCTCGAACTGCTCGCGGGTGACCGCCGCCCGCAGGATCTTGCCCTGGTAGTCGTAGAAGATGTGGACCTTGGGCCGCCGCGAGAGGCTGATCTTGGCGCTGACGCATTTCTGGCGGAGATCGTGGTAGGCGGCGATGTCGTCCAGGGGGTCGATCCCGTGACGCTCGCGGAACTGGCCGGCCACCCACTCGATCAGGGCGTCGTCCCAATCCTTGCCGCCGAGCTGGTGATCGCCGTTGGTGGCCAGGACCGACAGATCCCGGCCTTCGATGCGCACGATGGAGACGTCGAAGGTGCCACCGCCGAGGTCGAAGACCAGCACCAGACGATCCTTGCCCATGTTGGCCAGCCCATAGGCAAAGGCGGCCGAGGTGGGCTCGTTGACCAGCTTGAGCACGCGCAGGCCGGCCATCTCGCCGGCCATCATGGTGGCGCGGCGCTGTTTGTCGCCAAAGTAGGCCGGCACGGTGATGACCGCCTGCTCCACCGGGTGGCCCAGGCGCAGCTCGGCGTCGTGCTTGAGCTTGGCCAGGATGAAGCTGGAGAGCCGCTCGGGGTTGAAGGCCTCGTCGCGGTAGTGGAAGGCGTAGTCGTCTTCGCCCATGTGGCGCTTGACGAACTCGACCACCTGCTCGGGGTAGACCACCGCGGACTGCTTGGCGTAGCTCCCGACGATGACGTCGTCCTTGTCGAACAGGATCACGGAGGGTGTGAGCCGATCTCCCTCGGCGTTCGGCAGGACCTCCGGGACCCCGTGGCGGTTGACGTGGGCGACGGCGGAGAACGTCGTCCCCAGATCGATTCCGACGGCCTTGGTCGTCATGGTGCGCGGCCTCCGTGCTGCTTCTCTTGCTGCTTCTGCTTCCTGCGGGACCCGGTGACTTCCCGGGCCAGGCAGGGCGCTGGCTGCTATACCTGCGTCAGGTAATCTATCACCCCAGGCCCGAGCGAGCCCTTGGAGGAATCCGTGAAACTCGTCCTCGCCAGCGGCAGTGCGTGGCGCCTCGAGCTGATGCACGCGGCGGGTATCCCGTGCACGGCGGTCCCTCCGGCGATCCGGGAGCATGACGTGGCCGCGCTCGACCCGGTGGATCTCGCCTGCACCCGGGCGCTGGCCAAGGCACGCGACGTGGGGGGGCGGTGCGGGGCGGACTGCTGGGTGATCGGCGCGGATCAGGTCGTGCACCTCGGGGGCGAGGTGTTCGGAAAACCCGCCGACGACGCCGAGCACCTCGCCATGCTCCGGCGGCTGCGGGGACGCACCCACCAGCTCGTGACCGGAGTCGCGCTGGTGGTCGGGGCGCTCGATGCGTCCCGCGGAGACCCGCAGGCGGCGTTGAGCCGCGGAGGCACCGCCTCCGACGGATCGAACGACGTCGCGCTCGGCAGGCCCTGCCCTGCCGAGCGCTGTCTCTGCGAGATCACGCGGCTCACCATGCGCGCCGACCTCACCGACGACGAGCTGCGCGCCTACGTGGCCTGCGGCGAGGCCCGCGCCTGCGGCGGGGGCTACATGGTGGAGCGGCGCGGCATCCAGCTGTTCGAGCGGATCGACGGCGATTGGACCAACGTAGTGGGGCTGCCCATCATCCGCCTGGTGGGCGAGCTGCGCAGCCTGGGCTGGCGCCCGACCTTCGGGTCCGGCGGCGAGGCCGTCGCGCCATGAGCGACACGGACATCCTGCAGGAGTTCTCCGAGGTCCTGGCCGACGTGCGCGAGCTGGCGGAGGCCTGGGCCGGGGTCGGCGCCAGCCGTATCCCCCTCGAGCAGCAGGGCCCCGGCTGGCCTGCGCCCGCCCAGGTGTCCACGCCCGAGGCGGGCCCGCCCCGCGCCGCCTCCGGGCGCGTCCCCGCCCTGTTTCCCGCCGCCGCGCCGGCTCAGCCGCGCCCGCATACGGTCCTCTCGCCGTCGCCTGCACCGGCCGGCATCAGCCGCTGGCAGGGCTACGGGGGCGCGCCCTCCCGCGACGCCGCCATGGACAAGGTGCGCGCCGATCTCGGGACCTGCGAGCGCTGCGGCCTGCACCGCGGCCGCACGCAGCTCGTCTTCGGCGCGGGCAGCCTCGATGCCCCCCTCGTGGTGGTGGGGGAGGCTCCTGGCTTCCACGAGGACCAGCAGGGCGTGCCCTTCGTGGGCGCCGCCGGTGAGATGCTCGATCGCATGATCGAGAACGTCCTGGGGCTCACCCGCGCCCAGGTCTTCATCATGAACGTGATCAAGTGCCGCCCGCCGGAGAACCGCGACCCGCGCCCCGAGGAGATCCTGGCCTGCCGCCCCTTCTTCGACGCCCAGCTCAACATCATCCGCCCCAGGGCCATCCTGGCGCTGGGCCGCTACGCCGCCCAGAGCCTGCTGGACACCCCCATCGGCATCAAGGCCCTGCGCGGCCGCTGGGGCGTGTACCGCGGCATCCCCGTGATGCCCACCTTCCATCCGGCCTACCTGCTGCGGCAGCCGGACGACAAGAAGCACACCCTGCAGGATCTGCTGGCGCTGAAGAAGCGGTTGGCTTCCTGAGCCATCAGCTATCAGCTATCAACAGCTGCAATGCCTGTTTTGCTGACGGCTGACGGCTGACTGCTACTCTTTCACCTTGATCCCCGAGAGCAGCTCCGCGAAGGTGCCCAGGCTGGAGCTCTGCCTGGCCTGACGCTTCAGCTCCTTGCGGGCCTCCTGCTCGGCGGCGTCGCTGTCGGAGGTCTGGCTGAGCTTGAGCTGGCGCCGCTGGCGATCGAGCTCGACGACGCGGGCCTTGAGGTGGGCGCCGCGGCGGATTCGCTGCTGCAGCAGCACGCCGGGGGGCAGCTCCACCTCGCGGGCCGGGATCCAGGCGATCACGGAGTCGTCCACCAGGAGCTGGACACCCATGCGGTCCACGCGCTGCACCATCCCGGAGACCTCCTCGCCCACGGGGTACTTGTCGGCCATCACCTGGAGGGGATCGTCCTGCAGTTGGCGCATGCCGAGGTCCAGCCGGTGGCGCTTGTCCTCGATCTCGAGGATCTTGACCTCCACCTTCTGGCCGACCTCGAGCGCCTTGGAGGGGTGGTCGATGTGGTCCCAGGAGATGTTGGGGGTGCGCAGCAGGCCCTGCAGGCCCGCCGCCAGCTCGACGAAGGCGCCGAAGTCCTCGATGCGCACCACGGTGCCCTCGTAGGTGCCGTCCAGGACGAAGTCGGTGCCCACGCGGGTCCAGGGGCTGTTCTCGGGCAGGCGCATGGAGAGGGCCACGCGCTTGCGCTTGGGGTCGATCTCCACGACCTTGACCCGCACCGGATCCCAGCGCTTGAGGACCTCTTCGGGCTTGTCCTCGCCGCCCCAGCCCATCTCGGACTTGTGGATCAACCCCTCGACGCCGCCGAGGTCCACGAAGGCGCCGTACTCGCGCACGCTGGTGACCACGCCCTCCAGCACCTCACCCCGCTTGACCGTGGCCCAGAAGCGCTCCTGCGCCTCCTGCGCCTCGACCTCCTGCAGGGCCTTGCGGGTGAGGACCACCTCGCGCTCGCGGACCTCCATCACCCTGAACTGCAGCGCCATGCCCACGAAGCGATCCAGGTCACGGCCGGGGAAGCGGTCGATCTGCGAGACCGGGCAGAACCCGCGGGCTCCGGCCAGGCGTACGACGTAGCCGCCCGAATTGCGGCTCTCGACGCGCCCCTCCACCGGGATGCCGGAGGACATGGCCGCCTCCAGGGCCTCGAGGCCACCGCCACGCACCTGGCGGGACAGCTCCACGCCATCCTCGCGGACGCGCAGGATGCGGGCTTCGACGGTGGCGCCCAGCTGGGCCTCTTCGGGCTGCAGCTCCTCGAGCGCGATCCGGGCTTCGGACTTGCCGCCGAGGTCCACGAAGGCCCAGCCCGAATCCATGCGCACCACCAGGCCACTGACCTGCTGCCCGGGCTCGAAGCCGGTGGCTGCTGTGGTGGCCTGATCCATGGCGGCGCCGAAGGCGGCTGGGTCCATCTGGGCGAGCGCCTCCAGGCCCTCGGTGGAGTAGGGCTCGCGCGCGGGCGCAGGCGCTGCCCTTGGCCGGGGCGCGGGCAGCTCGGCGGCAGCCCCTTCATCGGCCTTGGGTTCGTCGGAAGCGGGCTTGCGGAGGCGGGATTGTGGAGGATGGGACATGGCTGGGCACCTGAGCAAGAGGGGCGACCCCTCGGGGCCCGGCACCATATCGAGCCGATCCCCTGGAAACAAGGGGTTCAGCTGGACCTCGCGGGGGGCTCGCGATAACCGCCGCCGCCATGCCCGATGCCCTCGCCAGCCTGCTCGCTTCCTACCACTTCGATTTGCCGCCGGAGCTGGTGGCCCAGCGGCCCCCCGCGCGGCGTGGAGAGAGCCGGCTGTTGGTGGTCCGCCCCGCCGGCGTCGCACACCGTGGCTTCGGGGATCTCGCGGATTTGCTGGATCCCGGCGATCTGCTGGTCGTGAACGACTCCCGCGTCATGCAGGCCCGTTGCCTGCTGAAGCGCCGCAGCGGCGGGCAGGTCGAGGTGCTCTTCCTGGCGCCCGGCCCCGGTCCCGTGGAGGCCATGCTGCGACCGAGCCGGCGGTTGTCCGTGGGCGAGCGACTGCTCGGGCCCGCCGGTGAGGAGGTCGAGATCCTCGAACACCGCGGGGACGGCACCTGGCTGGTGCGCGCCAGGCCCGAGCCTGGGGCCCTGATGGAGCACCTGGGGCAGGTGCCGCTGCCGCCCTACATCCGCCGTCCAGCCGATGCCGACGATCGCGAGCGCTACCAGACCGTCTACGCCCGCCCGCCGGGCTCGTCCGCGGCCCCCACCGCCGGGCTGCACTTCGACGATACCCTGCTCGCGCGGCTCGATGCCCGCGGGATACCGCGCGCCGCCGTCACCCTGCACGTCGGGCCAGGCACGTTCCGCCCCCTGCGTGAGGACGACCTGGCCCGCGGCGAGCTGCATGCCGAGGCCTGGGTGGTCCCGGAAGAGACGGCCCTTGCCGTACGGCGCTGCCGTGAGCAGGGTTCGCGGGTCGTCGCCGTGGGCACCACCACGGTGCGCGCGCTCGAGGCCGCTGTACCCCGCGGCGCCACCCTCCCTGAACCCGGCTCCGGGATCACGCGCCTCTTCCTGAAGGAGGGCGATCCCATCCGGGTCGCCACCGCCCTGGTCACCAACTTCCACCTCCCCGGCACCAGCCTCATCCTCCTCGTGGCCGCCTTCCTCGGAAGGGAGCGGTTGCTGGATGCGTACCGCCAGGCGGTCGCCGAGCGCTACCGGTTCTACTCCTATGGCGACGCGATGCTCGTCCTTTGAGGTGCTGGCCCAGGCGGGGCCGGCGCGCTTCGGGCGGCTCTCGCTGCCCCACGGCGAGGTGCCCACCCCGGCCTTCATGCCCGTGGGCACCCAGGGCACGGTCAAGGGCATCAGCCCGCCAGAGCTGCGTGAGGCCGGCGCCAGCATCGTCCTCGCCAACACCTACCACCTGTGGGTGCGGCCTGGGCACGAGCTGGTTCGCCAGCTGGGGGGCCTGCACGCCTTCATGGGCTGGGACGGCCCCATCCTGACGGACTCGGGCGGCTACCAGGTCTTCAGCCTCAAGGACTTCTGCAAGGTCAAGGAGGAGGGCGCCCGCTTTCGTGCGCCCAGGGACGGCGAGTGGCGCATGCTCACCCCCGAGCGCGCCGTGGAGATCCAGGAGGCCCTCGGCGTGGACATCGCCATGGCGCTGGACGAGTGCATCGAGGTCCCTGCCGGCCGTGAGCGGGTCGAGGCCAGCACCGCGCGCACCACCCGCTGGCTGCTGCGCTGCCTCGCGGCCCGGCGGGCGCCGGAGCGCACCGCCCTGTTCGGTATCGTCCAGGGCGGCCTGTTCCCCGATCTGCGCCGAGCCCACGCCGAGGAGCTGGCCGAGCTCGATCTCGACGGCTACGCCGTCGGCGGCCTCTCGGTCGGGGAGACCCACGCTGAGCTGCTGGCCATGATCGAGGCCGCGGTCCCGGCCCTGCCCCGGGAGCGCCCCCGCTACCTGATGGGGGTGGGCTACCCCATCGATCTGCTGCATGCCGTCGAGCGCGGCATCGACATGTTCGACTGCGTGTTGCCCACCCCGCAGCGGGCGCTTCGGGCAGGCGTTCACCTCCCGGGGCCGCCTCACCATCCGGCATGCGCGTTACCGGGACGATCCTGGTCCGCTCGATCCTGCGTGCAGGTGTTATACCTGCCGTTCTTTCAGCCGGGCGTACCTCCGGCACCTGTTCCTGAGCAGAGAGATCCTCGGACCACGGCTGCTCACCCTGCACAACCTGTCGTTCTACCAGGAGTTCATGGCAGGGCTGCGCGCCGCCATCACCCAGGGCCCCGCCGCCCTCGCGG
This sequence comes from Pseudomonadota bacterium, assembly GCA_043814015.1. Taxonomy (GTDB): domain Bacteria; phylum Myxococcota_A; class UBA796; order UBA796; family JAFGLY01; genus JBDRKM01. The sequence continues at coordinate 11,630 of JBDRKM010000224.1, read as the reverse complement.
CGCTGACACCGCTCGCCGAGCTCGCCTCTGCCGTCATCCCCGCTTGAGTCTTCCCCGGGAGGTCCCATGACCCCTCTGCATGATCCCGACATCCTGATGCTGCTGGACGCCCCTGCTTCGGGCGGGGCCGGGATGAGCCAGACCCTCATCCTCGTCGCCATGATCTTCGGCATCTTCTACTTCCTGATGTTCCGCCCGCAGCAGAAGCAGCAGAAAGAACACCAGAGCCTGCTCGCCAGCCTGAAGAAGGACGACCGCGTGGTGCTGACCTCCGGGCTGCACGGCAAGATCTGGGCCGTCAAGGACGACACCGTGATCGTCGAGATCGGGCGGGACGTCCGGGTCGAGTACGACAAGGCCTCGGTGCGGCGCAAGATCGTCGAGGGCGATTCCGCGCCCATCAAGCAGAAATAGGCGGGGAGGTGCACTCATGACCGGTTCCTGGTGGGCCAAGCTGGCCATCATCGTGGGCTGCTTCCTGCTCGCGCTCTACGCCCTGTTGCCGACCTTCCTCGGCGAAGACACCCACGCCAAGCTCTCGGCGCAGGCCGCCTCCGTGAATGACGGGCCGCCCAGGCCCGCCGCCGAGGGGGCCGACGAGGACGATCTGGCCTGGTGGGAGGCCCTGCTTCCCGACACTGCCATCAAGAAGGGCATCGATCTCGCCGGCGGCATCGACCTCACCCTGCAGGTCGAGGTGGACGAGGCCGTCCTCTCCAGCGTGCAGCGCGACGCCCGCCCCATGGGCGAGTCCCTGGAGAACGAGGGCATCCACGTGGAGGAGGTCCGCCGGATGCGCGGCGAGGCCGGCCTGCTGGTGCACCTCTCGGACGAAGAGGATCTCACCGAGCTGCGCGTCTTCATGCAGAAGCGCTACAACGGCTACACCTACGAGGGCACGCGCGAGCTCGACGGCTTCGAGTACCACCTCTTCATGCTGTCCGACGAATCCGCCGACTACATCCGGCATCGGGCCGTGGAGCAGGCGCTGGAGACCCTGCGCGACCGCGTCAACGAGACCGGCGTGAAGGAGCCCACCATCGTCCAGAAGGGCGGCAACCGCATCAACGTGCAGCTGCCCGGCATGGACGACACCCAGGAGGCCATCGCGGCCATCGGCACCACCGCCGTCCTGGAGTTCATGATGGTCGACGAGGAGGTCAGCTCCGAGGCCATCGAGCGCATGCTGCAGGCCGCCCAGAAAGAGATGGACAAGTCCAGCTTCGCGGACGACCGCACCCTCTCGGACTGGCTGATCAGGGCCGGCAAGATGGCCTCGAACGACCGCCTCATCTGGGAGTACAAGGCGGACGTGGCGGGCAAGGACCAGCGCTCTCGCGCCCTGGTGGTGCGCGACGAGATCGTGCTCACCGGCGACGACGTGAACGACGCCCACGTCTCCATGAACCAGTACAACGAGCCCTATGTCCACCTCGAATTCAAGCCCCGCGGCGGCCGCATCTTCTCCGAGATCACCGGCGCCAACGTGGGCAAGCGCTTCGCCATCGTGCTCGACCAGAAGATGCGCTCCGCCCCGGTCATCCGCGAGAAGATCGCAGGCGGCCAGGCCAGCATCGAGATGGGCGGTGGCGGCTACAACGAGCAGTTGATGGACGCCCAGGTGCTCTCCCTGGTGCTGCGCACCGGCGCGCTGCCCGCGCCCGTCACCATCGGTGAGGTCCGGGTCGTGGGCGCCACCCTGGGAGCCGACGCCATCCGCTCGGGCCTCGAGGCCTCGGTCCTGGGCGGCGCCATCGTGCTGCTCTTCATGCTCGTCTACTACCGCACCGCCGGGTTCGTCGCCGACCTCGCCCTGGCGGGCAACGTGGTGCTCATCATGGCGCTGCTCGCCGCCTTCGGCGCCACCCTGACCCTGCCGGGGATCGCGGGCGTCGCGTTGACCATCGGCATGGCCGTGGACGCCAACATCATCATCTATGAGCGCATCCGGGAGGAGCTGAGGTTGGGCAAGACCACCCGCGCCGCGGTGGACGCGGGCTTCAGCAAGGCCCTGAGCGCCGTGCTCGACGCCAACATCACCACCTTCATCGCCGGTGTCGTGCTGTTCTCCTACGGCACGGGGGCCCATCAAGGGCTTCGCGGTGACCTTGATGATCGGCATCGCCACCACCCTCTTCACGGCCGTGTTCGTGTCCCGGTTCATGCTGGACCTGCTGACCCGCAAGTCCGCCACCCGGCTGGCGATCTAGGGAGGTCCCATGCAGTTCATCCCCAACGACACGAACATCAACTTCGTCGCATACCGGCGCTACTTCGCCGTGGTCAGCGTCATCCTGGTGACGGTGAGCATCGCGCTGTTCATCTTCATCGGGCCGAACTGGGGCATCGACTTCACCGGCGGATCCGAGATCCACATCAAGTTCGAACAGCCCGTGGTCATCGGCGACGTGCGCACGGCCATGGAGAAAGTGGGGCTGCCCGCCGAAGCGGTGCAGGCCATCGGCGACCCCGAGGACGGCGAATACGTCATCCGTGTACAGAACGCAGCCTTTGGCTCGGACGCGGTGCGCGTGCAGGTCAAGGATCGCCTCGCGTCAACCTTCGGCCCCACCTGGCTCGCCGAGGAGCGCTTCGACGCGGAGGTGGGCGCGCGTATGACCATCGAGTACAGCGGTGAGGTCGTGCCGCTCGACCAGATCCGCGCGGCCCTGGTGGGGGTCCAGGGGATCGAGGTCCAGGAGGGCTCCGACGACAACGTCTTCTACGTCAAGCTGCCCGGGCTGGCCACCAAGGTCGAGCAGGCCATCGAGCAGAGCCTGGAGGGCAAGAAGTTCCAGACCCTCCAGGTGGACAGCGTCGGCCCCAAGGTCGGTGGCGATCTGCGCCGCCAGGGCTTCATCTCGGTCTTCGCCACCCTCGCCCTGGTGCTGGTCTACGTCGGGTTCCGCTTCGACATGGCCTTCGCGCCCGGCGCCGTCATCTGCCTGTTCCACGACGTGGCCATCGTCGTGGGGGTCTTCGTCATCCTGCAGCGTGAGCTCAACGTCTCCTTCATCGGCGCCCTGCTCACCATCGTGGGCTACTCGCTGAACGACACCATCGTCGTCTATGACCGCATCCGCGAGAACATGGAGCGCTACCGGCGCAAGGACCTCCCGGTGCTGATCAACACCAGCATCAACGAGACCCTGAACCGCACGCTGAACACCTCGTTGACCACCGTCCTGGCCATGTTCGTCTTCTTGTTCATGGGCGGCCCGGTCATCGAGGACTTCGCCCTCGCCATCATCCTCGGCGTCTTCGTCGGCACCTACTCCTCGGTGTACGTGGCATCGCCCATCATCCTGGTGATGCAGGACGTCAAGCCCTGGCTGTTCAAGCTCATGACCCGCTCCCAGCGGTCATCGCCAGAGCAGGCGGCGGGCGCCGAGGCGGCCGAGAGCGGGCGCGCGCGGCACGGCGAGCTGGTCCAGAAGGACGGCACGCCGGACGGCAAGCCGGACGGCAAGCCCAAGTCCGAGCGGGACCTGTTCCGCGATCTATAGTGAGCGCCTTGACGACGAACCGCCCGTTGCGTTACCTGGGGTAGCCCCGTAGGCACGTAGCTCAGTGGGAGAGCACCGTCCTGACACGGCGGGGGTCGGCAGTTCAAGCCTGCCCGTGCCTACCACTTTCTTTCACGGACCGCCCTCGACGAACCGCTCATCCGCGGAGATCCAGGGCTGTCCACAGCGTCCCTGTCGCCACTGGGGGTGACCGCGGACGCGATAAAACAGAGAGAACTCCCGGAGAGGTCTTGAGGCGCCCGAGTAGAGAGCCGGACAAACCGCCTGAGCGCGACGAAGCGAGAGTCAACGACCGCATCCGCGTTCCCCGCGTGCTCGTGATCGATGAAGAGGGCAACAAGCTCGGGGAGTTCCTCACCAAGGACGCCCTCGATCTGGCCCGTGAGCGGGGCTACGACCTCGTCGAGGTGGCGCCGAACGCCAGGCCGCCGGTCTGCCGGCTCGTGGACTTCGGAAAGCTCAAGTACGAAAAGAAAAAGAAGGAGGCCGTCGCACGGCGCAAGCAGGCGACCGTCAGCATCAAGGAGATCAAGCTCCGCCCCAAGACCGATCAGCACGACTTCGACGTCAAGGTGAAGCACACCCGGCGCTTCCTGGAAGATGGCGACAAGGTCAAGATCACGGTCAGGTTCCGCGGGCGAGAGCTGGCCCACCGGGAGATCGGTGAGCAGCAGTGCAAGCGCATGCTGGAGGCCGTCCAGGATCTGGCCACGGTCGAACAGATGGCGCGCATGGAAGGTCGCCAGATGATGATGATCCTCGCCCCGTCGAAGCGCAGCTAGGCCTCGAATAGAACCGGCAAAACCGGAGAATAAAGATGTCAGCCAAGATGAAGACCCGTCGTGCAGCCGCCAAGCGCTTCTCCGTCACCGGCAGCGGTCGGATCAAGTTCAAGCACGCCAAGATGCGCCATATCCTCGCCCACAAGCCCCAGAAGCTGAAGCGACAGGCCCGGAAGACAGGGATCCTCGTCCCTGCCGACGAGAAGGCCGTGCGGCGCCTGATCCCCTACAAGTAGTCGCCATCGCGATCCCGCCACCGCGGGGCGCGTTACCCACCCCATCCGCTCACCGCTACCTCCCAGGCCAGGCGCCGGGACGGGAACCGGTCACCAAGGAGCAGGAACATGGCACGCATCAAGAGAGCACAGATCCGCAAGACGCGGATGAAGAACCTCGCCGCAGCTTCCTCCGGGTTCACCGGCGGGCGCGGGCGTCTTCGCCAGGCCAAGGCCGCCGTCCGGCATGCCCAGGTCTTCGCCTTCATCGGCCGCAAGCAGCGCAAGCGCCAGTTCCGGGCCCTCTGGATCCAGCGCATCGCCGCGGCCCTCATGCAGCACGACCTCTCCTACAGCCGCTTCATCCACGGGCTGAACCTGGCCGGCATCACCCTCGATCGCAAGCAGCTCGCCGCGCTGGCCGTCGATGAGCCGGCGGCGTTCGATGCTGTGGTGGCGCAGGCCCGTGGAGCGCTCGGCTAGCTCCGGAGCGTTCATGCACCGCAAGGCTCGCAGCCTCGCCTTCGTCCCAGGGTGGGTGGCCATCGCGGCCAGCCTGCTTGGGGTGGAATGCTCCAAGGACGAAGAGCCGAACTGGGTGCAGTTCAACCGCGATGGCGACACCCTGCAGGTGGAGGTCGGCGTCGCGGAGGAGCTGGACGCGGTCCGCTCGGTGCTGATCTCGGAGTGGGGAGTCGAGATCGGCGAAGCCACGGTCAGCCCGGGGGGAGGGCCCATCGGGACCCTCCACAGGGTGCTCGTGGTGGTGGGGGACGACTGGGAGAACGAGGTCGGGCGCGTCACGGTGCGCATCGACAGCGGGGAGCGCGGCATCGACGAGTACGAGCTGACCTCCGACGCCGCCGACGAGGGCACCTGGGGTATCGAGATCGAGTCCCAGGGCAGCGAGGGCGAGCAGCGCACCGACACGCTGACCTTCCGGCTGTGGTATGACGATCAGGAGAGCAGCAGCGGTGACGATACCGCCGCGTGAATCGAGCGAACCCGCCGCAGGAGGCCGCATGCCGAGACACCCCATCCGCAAGGCTGCGCTGACCCGGGCGGATCTGGTGCGCGCGGTACACGCCCGCATCGGTGTCCCCGGGGCGCAGGCCAGCGTGCTGGTGGACCAGGTGCTCGGCTCCCTGCGCGACGCGGTCCTCGAGCCGGACGCGGAGCCCGTGAAGATCACCGGCTTCGGGACCTTCTTCGTGCGGCAGAAGGGCGAGCGGGTGGGGCGCAACCCGCGCACCCTGGAAGAGGTGCCCATCACCGAGCGCCGGGTTCTGCGGTTCCGCTGCTCCAATCTCCTTCGAGAGGCCATCAACGAGGAGCGCGAATGAGCAGCGACGACACCCTCCTGGCCCCCGAGCTTCCGGACAAGCTCTACTTCCGAATCGGCGAGGTCGCATCGGTGGTGGGCGTGGAGCCCCACGTGCTGCGCTACTGGGAGACTGAGTTCGCGCTCAAGCCCCTGCGCTCCATGAGCGGGCAGCGGCTGTACCGCAAGCAGGACATCGCCCGCTTCCTGCGCATACGGCACCTGCTGCACGAGAAGGGCTTCACGGTGGCCGGCGCTCGCAAGCTGCTGCGCAGCACCCCCAGTGTGGAGTCTGGCATCTCTCCCGAGGCCGTGCGCGAGGCGGTCGCCCGCCTCGGCGACCTGCGTGCCCGGGTCGCCGCGCTGAAGGACGAAGCGGGGCCATTGTGGAAGTGACGCGCGCCCTTGACCGCTCCTTGGCGGCAAGATAGTGGGCCGGGCCTTTGGGGATGTGGTCAGCCCGGCAACGGGCGCGCCGCCCCGGCGATCTTGCTCCTTTTACTTTGCCTTTGACCTTTGTTCGGCTCCAGATTAAGAGCCGAAACCCTTCGGGGCGTAGCGCAGTCTGGTAGCGCACCTGAATGGGGTTCAGGTGGTCGCTGGTTCGAATCCAGTCGCCCCGACCATACTCGATCGAGGCGGCCGGCGGGTCCCAGGGGATCAGCCGGCCGCCTCGCGATCCACGTCTGCTGATCGATGAGAATCCTGGTAACCAACGACGATGGCATCGAGGCTCCGGGGCTGCGCGCCGTGGCTGACGCGCTCGGCGTGCTCGGCGAGGTCTGGTGCGTGGCGCCGGACCGCGAACGCTCCGCGGTCAGCCGGGCGATCACGATGAACCGTCCGCTGCGCGCGCGGGAGCTCGGCGAGCGCCGCATCGCCGTCGACGGTACACCGATCGACTGTGTGTACCTCGCGCTGCAGCACCTGCTGCCGGGGCCCGCCGATCTGGTCGTCTCGGGCATCAACCGCGGCCCGAACCTGGGCGATGACGTGAACTACTCGGGCACCGTGGCTGCCGCGGCCGAGGCTGCGATGGCCCACCGGCCGGCCTTCGCGATCTCGCTCGACGCGCGCGGCTCAAATGGTAACTACGAACCCGCGGCGCGCTTCGCCGTGGCCCTGGGGCGGATGATCGTCGAGCGCGGCATGCCGCGGCGGGGCTTCCTCAACGTCAACGTCCCGAACTACGGCCTCGAGGAGCCGCTGCGCTACACCGTTACCCGGCTGGGACGTCGCTGCTATCCCGGAGATGTCGAGGAGCGGTTCGACCCGCGCGGGCGGCCGTACTACTGGATCGGCGGTTCCGGTCCGGGAACCTGCGAGGACATTCCCGGCTCGGATGGCAATGCATTGGCCCGCCGGGTGATCTCGATCACACCGCTGAAGACCGACGAGACCGCGAACGACCAGCTGGACCGGATCGGCGGCTGGGCCATCGACGGCTTCGAGCGGGAGGCCTGATCGTGGACGCTGGCGCGGATCCCACGTCCGAGGCGCGTGAGCGCATGGTGCGGGATCAGATCGAGCGACGCGGGTTGCGCGAGCCGCGGTTGACCCGCGCTCTGCGCCGTGTCCCGCGGCATCGGTTCATGCCCGAGGTCCGCTCGCAGCAGGCGTACGGCGATCATCCGCTGCCCATCGGTTCGAGTCAGACCATCTCCCAGCCGTACATCGTGGCGTTGATGACCAGTGAGCTGCAGCTCCGCGGCACCGAGCGCGTGCTCGAGCTGGGCACCGGATCAGGGTATCAAACCGCTGTGCTGGCCGAGCTGGCCGCCGAGGTGTTCACGGTGGAGCGCCTGCCCGAGCTGGCCGAGCGGGCTCGGTCGCTGCTCGAGGTGCTGGGCTACGCCAACATTCAATTTCGCACCGGTGACGGGACCGTGGGTTGGTCCGAAGCGGCGCCCTTCGACGGTATTCTGGTCACTGCCGGCTCGCCGCGGCTGCCGCGTCCGCTGATCGATCAGCTCGCCGAGGGCGGCCGGTTGGTGGTGCCGGTGGGTGATCGCTGGGTCCAGGATCTGGCCGTGGTGGAGAAGCGGGCGGGCGGCGCGCTTGACGAGACCAGCGCGGGGGGCTGCCGCTTCGTGCCGCTGATCGGGGAGCACGGCTGGGATGGGTAGGCTCGCGCTCGCCGCCATCATCGTTCTCGGCGCCCTCGGGCCGGGTTGCGCGGGCACCGCGGAGAAGGGCGCCTGGCACACCGTGGAGCGCGGCCAGACGCTGTGGCGTATCGCCCGCACCTATCGCGTTGACCTGCAGGAGCTGGCCGAGGTCAACGACATCGAGGATCCTGCGAAGATCCGCGCCGGCCAGAAGATCTTCATCCCCGGCGCGAGCCTGTCGATCACCGTCGAACCGTATCGGCCGCCGGCGAAGGGTACACCCGAGGCGAGCAAAGCGGTACCGGAGGTCAAGACGCACAAGGGGCGCTTGGGCTGGCCGACCCAGGGAGTGGTGACCAGCCGCTACGGCATCCGCGGCGACAAGCGGCACGACGGGCTCGACATCGGCGCGCCGGCCGGCACACCGATCACGGCCGCCGCCGCCGGTGCGGTGGTGTACGCCGAGTACACCCGCGGCTACGGCAACATGGTGATCCTGCAGCACGATGCGCATCTGATGACGGTCTACGCGCACTGCCAGAAAATCGAGGTCAGCAAGGGCAACAAGGTTGCAAAGGGCCAGCAGATCGGCACCGTTGGTGCGACCGGCCGGGCCTCGGGGCCGCACCTGCACTTCGAGGTGCGCGTGGATCGCAAGGCGAGGAACCCGGCGTCCTACCTGCCGTAGTGCTTGCCGCGGAATTGACGGTATGCTAGCTTTCCGCCTCTGAAAGGAGGTCGCCTTGGCCCTGATCCGCGAGAGCATCCGTGACATTCCGGACTTCCCCAAGCCCGGGATCGTGTTCAAGGACATCACACCGCTGCTCGCCGATCCGGCGGCCTTCAAGGAGGTGCTCGACCGGTTCGTCGAGCGCTACGCAGATCGCAAGCTCGATCGCATCGTCGGCATCGAGTCGCGCGGGTTCATCTTCGGCGCGCCGCTCGCCGACCGCCTGAACGTCGGCTTCGTGCCGGTGCGCAAGCCCGGCAAGCTGCCGTACCGCACCGTGAGCGAGGAGTACTCGCTGGAGTACGGCACCGACTCGATCGAGATCCATGCGGATGCCGTGCCTGCTGGCGGCAGGGTGCTGATCGTCGACGACCTGCTGGCCACCGGCGGAACGGCCGCGGCTGCTGCGTCGCTGGTGCGCAAGGTCGGCGGCGAGGTCGAGGAGCTGGCCTTCGTGGTGGAGCTCGGATTTCTCAACGGACGGGAGAAGCTCGGCGGCCTGCCGGTCTTCTCTCTGGTCAACTACGAGTAGTGATGGCTGGGTGCCGCGGCCCCCGTAGCTCAGGGGATAGAGCTGGGGATTCCTAATCCCTGTAAGCCGCAGGTTCGAATCCTGCCGGGGGCACCAGGTCGCCGTCGATCGCGCGCAGAGGATCATTCGGGGGAGAGAGGTCGCGAACGTGTCTGTCGAGAACTGGAAGAAAGGGCTGGTGGTCACCGAGACCGATTCACTGGAGAACCTGCTCGCCGCGGGGCAGTGGGGTCACCACCTGCTGTTCTCCAACGAGCAGATCGAGCGGGCCTTCCTCGATGTCGAGAACCGGCTGTCCGGGCTGGGCCGTGGTACTCTCGAGCGGGTGAACCAGGCGATCGCCAGCCTGGTCTCGGACAGCACCACGGTGATGGAGAAGCGCTCGCTGGTCGAGGAACTGCCCGAGGATGTTCGTTCCACCCTTATTTATCTGTATTTCAGGATACTTGATCAGAGACTCGAGCAGAGGACGCCTACGGTCCACTGAGGCGGGATAAGTTATCCACAGGTTATCCATAGGTGGAATCGCGCTTGGGCGATCTCGGTTCGAGGGTGCCCGGTTAGAAGCTCCTGAAAATCGAAGAGCTTCTGTGATTATGCAAGTTAATACAGCCATATCCGAAGATTTCTCGTCTCTTGGGCCTTTGCTTCAAGCGGGCCGCAATCTCTTGTGGGTCCAGCAGACTGGGCATCTTCCTGTGGATAACTTGTGAGCAAATCGCAACCGCCAGAGAAGAAAGTGAGCAAAGACGCAAAGGTCGAGAATCGGACCTCGGAGGCCGGCGAGCGAGACCTTGATTCCTCTGCGCAGAGCGATCCGCGGAGCCGGCTGTCAACGCGCTCCAAGGTCATCGGGATCGTGGTCGGGATCCTCTCGATGTTCGTGCTCTACTTCGTGGTCGTGTTCGTGTACTGCAAGCTCAATCCGCTCGAGTGCCTGGACACGGCCGGCCGCCGCGCGCTCGAGAAGCAGGGCCTGGTGCCGCGGATGGTCACGGCGGAGGACACCACGCTGCGGGTCTGGGATTCGGGCGGTCAGGGCCGGCCGATGGTCTTGCTCCACGGGCAGCTGATGAGCTCCACGATGTACTGCCGCCGGTCCTTTCTCCAGGCGCTGCGCAAGACCGGTTACCGCGTACTCCTCGTCGATCTCCCGTCCCATGGAGAATCCCAGAAACTCGAGGGCGACCCTACGCCGGGCAAGCTGCGAGATGTGCTGGCCGCTTTCCTTGAACAGGAGAAGCTCGAGCGGCCGGTGCTGATCGGCCATGGTCTGGGAGGCTGGGTCGCGGGGTTGCTGGCACTAGAGCGGCCCGAGTTGGTCGATCGCCTGGTGCTGATCGAGCCGGATGGTATCGCGCCGGCCGGGCCCGACGACTTGCCCACGGTACCCACGTCGCGCAAGCAGTGGCGGGCCGTTCTGCGTAAAGCCAACCCGCGCAACCGCGAGCGCACCCTGGGGGACGGAACCCTCGATGCGCTGCTCGAAAGAAGCCGGAGCATCGGGCTGGCAGGGCTGTACGAAGCCGCGCAGCCGGGTGATTTTCTTGCCGGGGGGAGGCTCGCCTCGTTGAAGGTCCCGACTGCGCTGATCTGGGGCGAGGAGAACCTGCTCAGCCCGCCGTCAGTGGGCAAGGCGCTGGCCGCCGAGTTGCCTGGTGCACGGTTCCGCAGCGTGCCCAAGGCTGGGCAGGCTCCCTTTTTGGCCAGACCCGCTTCGACCGCGCTGGTGATCATCGAGGTGTTGGCTGCGCTGGACCGCGCAGCCGCCGAGCCGGGCGCTGATCCAGGGACGGAGGTCGACGCAGCGGGGACGGAGGTCGCAAGGTGAGCGACACCCTGGTCGATCTGGAGACGCCAGCCCTGCTGGTCGAGCGCGAGCGTCTCGAGGCCAACCTGGTCTGGGCCGCCGGGCTCACTCGCGCTGCCGGGGTGAGCCTCCGTCCCCACATGAAGACCCATAAATCTCCGCACCTGGCGCGGCGTCAGCGCGAGCACGGCATCGTGGGCGTCACCACCGCGACCGTGGCCGAGGCCGAGGTGTTTGTGCGTGCCGGTTTCGAGGACGTGTTCATCGCGTACCCCATGGTCGGGCCCGCGCGTGTGGGGCGCCTGGCCGCGCTCAACGTGCGGGCGCGCGTGGCCTGTGGCGTGGACCACCGCGATCAACTCGCACCGCTGGATCGTGCAGCCGATCAGGCGGGAGTTCGGGTCGGTGTGCGGCTGGAGCTGGATAGCGGCCACCATCGCTGCGGTTTGCCGCCTGGCCCCGAACTGCTCGAACTCGGCCGGGCCGCGGTCGCGTGCGAGCATCTGCAGTTGCGCGGGGTGTACACCCATGCCGGACAGGCATATGGCGGCGAGTCGCCGGAGGCCATCGCCGCGCTCGGTCGCGCCGAGGGTCGCATCGCGGTC
>JBDRKM010000223.1:0-2261 GCA_043814015.1 Pseudomonadota bacterium | reverse complement strand
CACCCGCCCCACCCCCGCCCCGCTTCCGGCTCGAGATTTGCGACAGCCTCTCCGAGGCCATCCGGGCCCTGGACGACGCGCGCGCGCTCGGGTCCCCCTGTGCCGTCGTCTTCATCGATCCACGCTGCATGGAGCGTGGCCCCCACGGTGAACCCATCCCCGCCATCCGGGCGGCCGACGCGCACGTGAACATCGTGGTCACCACCGTCTCCGGCGCGATCGGCCCCGGCGCCGCCCTGTGCGAAGCCCCGCCCCCCGACAAGCTGCTCTACTTCCCCAAGCCCTTCCAGCCCCATGTCCTGCGCCGCCTCGCCTCGTCTCTGGGCGCCAAGTGGCGCGCCGAGGAAGCGCTCCGCCAGGCCAACCGCCTCCTGGAGGCGCAGGTCGCCGCGCGCACGCGCGAGCTGGCCGAGCTCAACCAGCGGCTCCTGTGGGACATCGAGCAACGGCGCACCGTGGAGGCGGCCCTGCAGCGCAGCGAGGAGCGCTACGCCCTGGCAGCCCGGGCCGCGAACGACGCCCTGTGGGACTGGGACCTGGCGACCGACCGCATCTTCTTCTCGGGCCGCTGGTTCGAGATGCTGGGCATGGAGCCTGTCGTCACCACCACCACGCCCGAGATCTGGTTCGCCAGGGTGCACCCCGACGAGCGGCACCCTCTGCGGGTGACCCTGCGCGAACACATCGAAGGTGGCGCCACCCACTTCGAGGTCGAACACCGTCTGCGTTGCGCCGATGGCGCCTACCGCTGGGTCCTCTGCCGCGGCCTGCTGTGCCAGCGAGAGGACGGCACCCCTGCACGCCTGGTCGGCTCCATGTCCGACGTCACCGCGCGCAAGGACGCCGAGGCGCGCCTGGTCCACGACGCGCTGCACGACACCCTGACCGGGCTGCCCAACCGCACCCTCTTCCTGGAGCGCCTGCAGCACGCCATCCAGGTGGCGCGGCGCAACCCGAACCTGCGCTCCGCCCTGGTGTTCCTCGATCTCGACGGCTTCAAGCTGGTGAACGACAGCATGGGCCACCTGGCGGGTGATGAGCTGTTGCGGGCTGTGGCCGCCCGCATCGAGCGCTGCCTGCGGTCCACGGACCTCCTCTCCCGCTTCGGCACGGAGCAGGCTCTGGCCCGCTTCGGGGGCGACGAGTTCACCATCCTGCTGGTAGGCATCCACGACAACGAGGACGCCGTACGCGCGGTGCGCCGCATCCTGCGCGAGCTCTCACGGCCCTTCCCCTTCAACGGCCAGCAGGTCTACACCTCCGCGAGCGCCGGCATCGCCTTCGTGGACGCGCGCAGCGCCGATCCGGACTCCCTCCTGCGCAACGCCGACATCGCCATGTACCGGGCCAAGGAGGCGGGCCGTTCGACCTTCGCCATCTTCGACACCGCCATGCACGCCCAGGCGGTCGAGCGGCTCGAGCTGGAGACCGCCCTGCGCCAGGCCATGGAGCGCGGCCAGCTCTACCTCGTCTACCAACCCGTCATCGACCTGGAGACCGGCCGTATCCGAGGCTTCGAGGCCCTCTTGCGCTGGCGCCACCCCCAGCGCGGGGTCATCCCGCCGGACGACTTCGTCCCCCTGGCCGAGGAGACCGGCCTCATCAACCCCATCGGCGCCTGGGTGCTGCGCGAGGCCTGCAAGCAGGCCGCGGCCTGGCACCACGCCTTCCCCGAGCAGGAGCTGACCATGGCGGTGAACATCTCGAGCCGGCAGTTCAGCACCGAGGACCTCGGAGTCCTGGTGCGCACCGTGCTCGAGGACACCGGCCTGCCCGCACGCTGCCTCAAGCTCGAGATCACCGAGAGCGTGCTGGTGGAGAACGACGTCACCTTCCTGGACACCTTCCGCCAGCTCGAGGCCCTCGGCGTGGCGCTGCACATGGACGACTTCGGCACCGGCTACTCCTCCCTGTCCTACCTGCACCGTTTCCCCTTCGAGACCATCAAGATCGACCGCTCCTTCGTGGCCGGCATGGGCGAGGGCCCCCGGCGGGAGCAGCTCGTCGGCTCCATCGTCGGCCTCGCCCACGCCCTCGGAATGCAGACCACCGCCGAAGGCGTCGAGACCGGCGAGCAGCTCTCCTGGCTCCGGGCGCGCCACTGCCAATACGCCCAGGGCTTCCTGTTCTCTCGCCCCGTGGAGGCCTCCATGGCCCGGCTGCTGATCGAGCGCGCGCCGAGGTGGTTGGCGTAGGCACGGAGTTGGGTGTCAGGCACTAGGACTCAAGCTTTTCAAAAAGCTTGAGTCCTAGTGCCTGAC
>JBDRKM010000222.1:0-3480 GCA_043814015.1 Pseudomonadota bacterium | reverse complement strand
GTAGCCGCCCAGGGTACAGTCGGTGGTGGAACTGCAATCATCCGTGTCGGCACAGCAGAGCCCGAAGTCGTCGCCGTCGGCGTCGAGGGAGGTGACCGAGTGGAGGATGGACCAGGTTGGATTCTGGGTGCTGTCGGCGTTGGTGACGAAGAGCGTCATTCGCTCGTGGTCCTCGTCGTCCAAGGTGGGCACGACGATGATGTTTCTCGGGCCCATGTAGTCGCCCGCGGTGGTCTCCGAGGCGATCATGGTGGGGGAGTCCCAGTCCGCGGTGTTCCAGTCGTTCTGCCATGTGGTGTCGTCGGTGTGCACCACGTACACCCCGACAGGCTCGCCGGAGCTCGTGGACTGTCCGAGGAAGTAGATCCCCGCCTGGCCTGCGTAGGAAGTCCCGGTGTCGAAGCGGTACACGTCCGGACCGGCCTGGCTGATCCAGACCGAAGGGTCCAGGATGCGGATGTCCGTGTCCTCGTCGTAGCCATGGATGCTGGTGGCCAGCCACTCCTCCTGCTCGGTGCTGGCGGTGTCGGAGTTGGTGTTGGCCGCGCAGATGGTGCCGCACCCGTACTCGCTGGTACAGGCGTAGATGGTGTAGGCGTAGGTGGTCTTCGCGTGCAGCAGGTTGAGGATCAGCTCGTCTACGTCTGTGTCCTCGAAGGCCAGGAAGAACCCATCCGAGGTGTTCGAGCCGTCGGGTGGTGTGGTCGTGTTCTTGTCGTACCTGATCATGAGCCGGAACGGCTCGCAGCCTGTTGGGTACTTCGTGTCCCAGGTGAGCACGATGCTCTTGCTCCCCTGGACCGGATGGGGCTCCGCATCCAGGTTGGGGTGCCAGAGCAGGGGCGCGAAGGCCTTGTGCAGTGGCGCCACCAGCAGGCTGCCGAGTCCGATGAGGCCCATGATGTTGTCCCTCGTGAACCTACCGCGCTTGTGGCGCGCTATCGGCTGCTTGCTTGCTTGCTTGCTTGCTTGCTTGCCTGCTTGTTCGTGCGGTTCATGGCGTTCTCCCGTGCTTCCGAAAGACGAGGCGGGGACACGCGACCAGTGTAGCAGTACTCCGCCGAGCGCACAAGCGGATCCCATGATCGTCGGCCCAGATCTGGCACGCTGCTTGCTGGCGGCCACGAAGCGGTCCGCGGGCGCGGCCGAGACCCCGGCGGGACCCAGCGGGTGCGGTCTGCGGGGCAGAACCGGCTCCTGAGGCGGCCACGAGCCAGGCCGGTGCAGCACTCCAGCGGGCCGCGGGCGCACGACTCCCGGGGGATACGCGGCGACGGCGGTGATCAGGGGGTTTCTACGGTCAGCCGGGGAACGCCTGGCGTGGATGCAGCAGCGCAGCCAGTTCCACGATGGCGCGGCGGATGGCGACCAGCACATGGGCCTGGGACAACTCCTCCCACAGCCGGACGGTCCAGGTCCGGGCGTGTTGGGTGAGGCGAGCGCCCAGCGTGAACAGGCCGAAACGCAACTTCTTGGGCCTGGCGTTGGAGAGGCCGTCGTCTTCGGCCAGCCGCTTCACCAGCTCCAGCAGGTTGTGCACCAGCGCGTTGATGCGCCACCAGGCGGCATTGGCGCCGAACTTGCCGGTGGGCACGACCCCGGCGCCCAGGTCGTTCTTCATCACGCCGTGGCCGAACTCGACGGTGCCCTGCTTCTCTCGGTGCCAGCGCAGCAGGCGGCCGCCCTCCCAGTCCATGTTGGTGACCACGGCGTAGTGGCGCCACTGGCGGTCGGCCTCTTCGAGCAGATCGAGCTGGCGAGGCCGTATCCTGATGGCGATGTAGCGGAAGGGCTTGGCTCCCGGCCGGTTGTTGCGCTTCCAGTCGGGCACGTAGTTGACCACCTCGGTCCACTCCCGCTCCTCGCAGACCGTCTCGGGGTCCTTCAGGTCCCGGTAGGTCCGCCAGCAGCCCTCGTGCATGCCCTCGATGACCTTGGCCAGCGCCGGCACCATGTCCGCGGTGACCGCGAAGCCGATGCCCTGCTCGCCCAGCCAGGTCAGCGCTTCCTCGTTGTACAGGGCCGAGTCGCCGCGCATCCGCCGCTCCTCGATGCCGTCGGGCAGGCTGGCGAAGGTCTGCATCAGGAAGTCCTTCACCGCGTAGGCGGCGGGGACGTTACCGTCGCGGAACTGGTCGCGGATCCAGGCGCGCTGCTCGGCCCACCACGCCATCTGCGGCTGGAAGCCGACGGTGCCCTCGTAGGCCATCAGCGCCTGCTTCTTGTTGGCTTCGACGATACAGGCGTCCACGTCCACGGTCGCCCTCCGCTTGGGGTCCTTGGCCTGGATGGCCTCGACCACGCGGCGCAGCAGGATCTCCAGGATCTGCAGGCCGGGGCCCTCGGGGCGGATGGTCGCGCGTCCTTTCACCGACAGCTCCGCGTCCTCCTCGGGGGTGAGCGGGTGGCCATCCAGGCCCTGGTGGAACCGGTAGAGAAAGTCCTTGGCCTGCGTCGGGCTGGACGGCAGGAAGCCGATGAGCTTCTCCAGGCCGCCGTCGGCCCGCAGCACGGCCAGGTCGCTGATGTGCTCACCCCCCGCCACGATCAGCAGCACCAGGCTCGCCAGGTGCCGGCGCACGGTCTTCCACGACTTGTACCCCAGGGCGTCGCGCAGCTCGCGGTACAGCGAGATCGGGATCACCGCCAGCATGGCCTCGAACGCCACGGGCAGGCCGGCGTAGGCGGTCACGAAGTCCCGCTTTTCCGTCAGTTCGATGTCGAAGGGAAGCAGCCCCTGGGATACGGTCATCGCGGCACCTCTGGTTGGTGATTTGGCGATTACAACCTACCGGGTTCCTCCATCGTGGGGAACCCGGGGTGCCACCCACTGGGCATTCTTCAGGATCTCCGCGGGCTACGCCGATCCTCGTTGTTCGGCCGCGCCACCGCCAGGCTACCCCTCGCGGCGCACACCACCCCATCCCTACCCCTGGCGTGCTGCCCGCGGCGAAGCCCGCCCCCTCCCGGCCGTCCCCCAATGGCCTGGTGCCTCGTCCGGTCACGTCTGCGCTGACAAAGAGCCTCACCGCCCCACGCATGAAGGTATCCGGGGCCCGAGGAGGCTCTCCGCGGCTTCACCTGGGGGGTGAACGCGAGATGAGGGGCTCACGGGCTGATCGATCCATTGCGACGCCCGGTGTCGACGAGCGGGGCGGATGGTGGCCCGACGATCGGGGCGGATCGTCAGGGAATGGGCCTCGGTGCCTCGCTTGGGACCTCCCACCACTGCCGGGCGGCTCGGGTTCTCCATCCTGGCTGTGCCGCGCAGTGGAGCGTCTCGGCCCGGAGTCCGCCATGACCACAGCAGGTGCGGTCGAGGGCCCCGCGATCCCGCCACCGGTGGGGCGAGCGCCCCTGCGCCAGGTTAGCACCAGCCATTCCCCACAAGAAAGGGCATTCCCCATGGCCTCTCTCCGCATCTTCCGCGCCGGCGAGCTGCTGTGCGAGTCGCGGCTGGGGCCCGGGCGCTTCATCGTG
>JBDRKM010000221.1:0-8288 GCA_043814015.1 Pseudomonadota bacterium | reverse complement strand
AGTCGGCCTCGTCGACGCTGCTGACGGTGATCGACTGGTGGGCGCCGTCCTCGCAGGCGATGTAGCAGATGCCGCAGTGGACGCACTTCTCCTGGTTGATCTCGGCGGTGACCCGGTAGCCGAGATCGAGCTGGTTCCAGTCGCCGACCAGAGGCACGGTGTGGCCGATGAAGTCGTTCAGGCTCTGGAATCCACGCTCGACCATCCAGGTTTCCAGGCCGGAGAGGAACTGATCGATGATCCGGAAACCGTGATGCATGACGGCGGTGCAGACCTGCACGCTGCTGGCTCCGAGCAGCAGGAACTCGACGGCGTCCCGCCAGGTCTCGATGCCGCCGATTCCGGAGACCGGCAGACCGATCTCGGGGTCGGAAGCGATGCGGTGCACCATGTTGAGGGCGATCGGCTTGACGGCCGGTCCACAGTACCCGCCGTGACTGCCGCGGCCGGCGACGTGGGGGATCGGACGCAGCGTTCTCAGGTCGACGCCGATGATCGAGCTGATCGTGTTGATGAGGGCGATGCCGTCGGCGCCGCCGCGGCGGGCGGCGCGGCCGATGTACGCCACATCGGTGACGTTCGGAGTGAGCTTGACCAGGACCGGGGTCCGCGCCACCTCCTTGACCCAGGCGGTGATCTCCTCGGTGTACTCGGGCACCTGGCCCACAGCCGAGCCCATGCCGCGCTCGGACATTCCGTGGGGGCAGCCGAAGTTGAGCTCCAGGCCGTCCGCGCCGGCATCCTCGCAGCGCTTGACCACGTCGATCCACTCCTCGCGGGGGCCGAACATCAGGGAGGCGACGACCGCGTGCTTCGGGTAGCGCTTCTTGACCTCGGCGATCTCCCGCAGGTTGGTGGCCAGGGGGCGATCCGTGATGAGCTCGATGTTGTTGAAGCCCACGGCGCGGGTGCCGTTGTGGTGCAGGGCGCCGAACCGGCTGGAGACGTTCTGGACGGGATCGCCCAGGGTCTTCCAGACGGCGCCGCCCCAGCCGTGGTCGAAGGCGCGCATGATCTGGTCGCCCGAGTTGGTGGGCGGCGCCGAGGCGAGCCAGAAGGGGTTTGGGGCCTTGATGCCGGCACAATTGCAAGACAGATCGGGCATGGGGTTCTCCTGGACCTAGGCCTGCGTGAGGTAGCGATGGATGGCGCGGGCGGCGGTCTTGCCGTCGGCGGCCGCGTTGACCACCTCTTTGCCGCCGTTGACGCAGTCGCCTCCGGCGTACCAGCCGGGGCGTCCGGTGGCGCCTTCGGAGTCGATGACGACCAGCCCCATGGGGGCCTCGATGCCCGAGACGTGCTGCAGCAGATCGCCCAGGCGGGACTGGCCGATGGCCACGAAGACGCGGTCGGCCGGGACCACGAAGTCGCTGCCGTCGATGGGGATCAGATCCACGGAGAGGCGCGAGCAGCGCACACCGTCGACCCTGCCGGTGCCGCTGAAGCCCACCGGGGTGGTGCGCCAGTGGGCCTTGGCGCCGCCCTTGACGGCGACCTCCCACTCGTGCTGGTAGCCCTTCATGCTGGCCTGGTCGCGGCGGTAGATCAGGGTGACCACCGGCACGCCGAGGGTGAGCAGCTCGCGGGTGAGGTCCACGGCCGTGTTGCCGCCGCCCACCACCACGGCGCGCTCCACGCCGCGCAGATCGATCTCGCGGGTCTTGATCTGGCCGATGAACTCCACCGCGCCCTCGATGCCAGGGAGGTCGGCGCCGGGGAGACGACCCATGAGGCGATCCGGGCCCAGGCCCACGCCGATGAACACGGCGTCGAAGTCCTGCTCCAGGCTCTCCCAGGTGACATCGACGCCCGCCTCGACCCCGAGGCGCAGGTCGGTGCCGCTGTGGCGCACGAGGTACTCGGCCTCTTCCACGGCGCGCACGGCCTTGAGCTTGTAGGGGGCGATGGCCGTGGTGTTGAGCCCGCCCGGCAGGCGGTCCTTTTCGAAGATCACGGGCTGGTGGCCCTGGAGCCCCAGGTACCAGGCGCAGGCCAGGGAGGCGGGACCGCCGCCCACCAACGCCACGCGCTTGCCCGTGGCCGGGGCGCGCGCCACGAAGGACCAGTCGTTGTCCAGCGCCAGATCGGTCACGAAGCGCTGCAGGCGCCCGATCTGGATGGCCGGCAGGCCCATGTTGGGCAGCACGCAGGCGCCGCCGCAGAGCACCTCGACCGGGCAGACCCGCGCGCAGGACATGCCGAGCGGGTTGTCGGCCAGCACCATGGCCGCCGCGCTCCTGAGGTTGCCGGTGGCGATGCGGTGCACGAACTCCGGCACGTCCACGGCGGAGGGGCACTTGCCCTTGCAGGGACCGTCGAAGCAGTAGAGGCAGCGGTTGGCCTCGGCCATGGCCTGATCGAGGTTCCAGGCGGCCTTGTAGTCGGAGAAGTGCGTCTCGGTGCGACGCTCGGGCAGCGGTACCATGGGCCCTCCGTGAGGGGGAAAGCTCGCAGTCTATCACGCCTGGGACAACGGGGGAAGCGATGGGGACCGGCCCCGAATCGTCGGACACAGAGCCATCAGCTTTCAGGTACCAGGTTTCAGCAAGCACCTTCCCCGCGAGTCACCCGACTCGGGCCTGCTCACCCCGCGGTGAAGTGCGCTGATGCCGGCTGCCGCTCGAAAGAGCTGACCGCCGATACCTGACGGCTTCGTCGGCGCAGCCGACGATTCGGGACCGGCCATGATCGTCGTCGGCGCGGTCCTCCGTCTTCTTCCCTACCCGGCCCCCGCCGCCTCCCGCTCCGGCAGGTTGGCGCGGATCGCCTTCATCAACTCCGCGGGGTCGACGGGCTTCCGAAGACAACGTTGCGCCCCCAACTGAAGCAGCAGGGCTTCGGTGGCCTCCTCCAGGCGGCCGCTCAAGACGATGATGGCGATGGAGCCGAGGCGCGGCTCCGAGGCGACCCAGCGGCAGACGGCGATGCCGTCCATTCCGGGCATGACGAGATCGAGGATCATCACGTGGGGCTGGAAGGAGAGGGCCAGCACCCCGGCGGAGAAGCCATCGCTGGCCGAGCGGATGTCCAGCCCGGGCTGCGCTCGCAGGATCAGCCGCGTGAGGCCGTGGACGAAGGCGGCCTCGTCATCGACGATGAGGACCCGCGGGGGGCCACTGTCGAGCCAGCGGGGGACGGGCATCTGGTGGGCGCGCATGAAGCGGGCGAGGTCCGGCGGCGCGATGCGTCGCCAGCCACCCGCGGTGATGGTGTGGGGGATGTCTCCGGAGAGGAGCCACCGCCGCAGGGTGGTCCGATCGACCCCGCAGAGCTGCGCCGCTTCGGCCGGGGTGAGCAGGTCAGGCTCGGCCGCCGGATCGCCGGGGGAGCCTGTGCCAGAACCCTTCACCTGGGCACCTCGCCCGCGTGGTCGGTGGTGCCGGTGGCGAAGCGCTCGGGATCTTCGATCAGCTCGCGCTGCCCCGCGAGGGACAGGGCGCAGGCGAGTCCGTCTTCCACGCGCTCGTCGAAGGTGTACTTCACCTCGAGGGCGGGGTGGAGCGCCACCTGGCCGGCCGCCGCCACCGGGGTGTCGCGAATCGCGCCGATAGCGGCGAAGAAGGGGCAGTTCCCGTACTCGTACAGGTGGTGGTAGGCCGGCTCGAGCCCGACGGAGCCGAGGTTGGCCGCCACCATGGAGGTGAACATGGGATCGGGATCGGTGAAGGCGCCGGGCAGCAGGTGCCAGCGGTCGAGCCACAGGACGAGCCCCACCAGGCGCCGCAGGATGACACCCGGGATCTTGATGAAGAAGGCCTCCTCCTTCTCATCGTGGGTCTCGCCGGAGCGCCCCTCGGACACCATGGCCACGACCTTGTCGTGCACGCTCTCCGGGGTCTCGTCCGGGCTGATGGGGACCTTGATCATGACCAGCTTGGCGCCGTCCTTGAGCTCCTTCTTCACGGAGATGGTGATGAAGACGCCGTCGCGCTGGTAGATCCGCCAGCCCGTGACGTAGCGGTTGAGCTTGGGGCGCAGGTGGAGCATACGGCCGGTGGCAGCCAGAAAGACGTGCAGGAAGGAGATCTTCTTGCCGGTGCGCGCGCGCTCGGCCTCGATCCACGGCATGGTCCTGGACAGATCGAGCTGCTGCTTGAAGTAGATGGCGGCGTGATCGCGATCCGGGGTGAGGTGGGCGAGAATCCTCCGGAACGGTGGAATCTCGCCCGTGATGTTCCGGTCGTTCCGGTACGCCATCCGCTACTCCTCGCCTGCGACCTCACGCTCGGGAGCCTGATCGCCGGCGCCGTCGTCGGCCTCGGCTGGCACCGCAGGCTCGGTGGCGATGTCGGCTCCGGCGTCGGGCCCGGCATGAGGCGCGCCGCGCTCACGTCCACGCCCGCGCTCGCGGCGGCGGCTCGGGGGGCGCTCGATGGGGGGAGGAGGAGGGGGCGCCGCGAGGGCCTCCTCGTCGGCCAGGCGCTCGAGCTCGATGGCCTGACCCGACTCGATCAGGGCCTGCAGCTGCGCCATGACAGACTCGTAGGTGTGCCGCTCGAGGCTCTCCGGGGGGGCGTCCTGCTGGGCGCGCCTGTACTCGGCGAAGGCGCGGAAGATGCGCTTGCGGCCGTACAGGACCTCACCCAGGGCCGCGCGCGCGCGGTGGTTCTTGGGGTCGCGCAGCACCAGGCGCTCCAGCACGGCCTCGGCCTCGGCCAGGCGGTCGCGGCGGGCGGCGAGGCGGGCCTCGAGGATCTTGTCCACGACCTGGCCCCGACCCTGCCCGGCCTGCTTGAGCAGCCAGGTCACGCGATCCAGGTCCACCGGGCCCTGCTTGTCCAGCAGCAGCGTGGCCAGCTCCAGCAGGCCGTCGTGGTTGCGCCGGCCGTCGGCGATGGCGCGCTCGAAGTGCTCGATGGCGCGCTCCCAGAGCGACTCCTGCTCCGCGCGCTCGATGGTCCCGCGCAGCCGCAGCAGCCGCCCCATGCGGACCAGGTGCACCGGATCCTCCGGGGAGAGGCGCAGGGCCTCCTCGACGTACTCGGTGGCCCGGGCCCAGGCCGCCGGCCCGCGATCGGTGAGGATCTGCCCGAGCAGCCCGTAGGTGTCCGGCATCATGGGCTCGATGGCGAGGGTCTCCTCGAGCAGGGCCGTGGCCTCCTCGACCTTGTGCGCGTCGAGCAACAACCCAGCCAGGCGACGACGGATGCGGCCGTTCTTCGGGAAGGCCAGGGCGCCGCGCTGCAGCGCGTCGATGGCGCCCTCCAGATCGCCGCTCCGGCCACGCTTCTGTTGCCAGTTGGCCTCGAGGTGGAAGACCTCGGGGGTGGGCGCTTGCTCGGCGGCCTGCCGATAGGCCTCCTGGATCTTCTCTTCCGGGGCGCCCGCCGCGGTGAGGCCCTCGGCCCACAGCAGCAGGGCCTCGGTGTTGCGCGGCTCGGCCTTGAGCAGCCAGCTCAGGCGCTGCTCGGCGATGTCCAGCCGCGGGCGCTGGGCGCGCAGCAGGCCCCGCACGGTCTCGATCTCCGCGTCCTGGTCGGGGTAGCCGAGGCGCACGCAGTTGCGGGCGCGGCGGGCGAGCACCAGGCAGCGGTTGGCCTCCAGGCCGATGTGCAGGCGCTCGGCCTCGGGCGCGCGGCGCCCCACCTCCAGGTAGGCGTTGCCGATGGCCTCGTAGGTGTTGAAGTCGGTGATCTCCCGGCGGTTGAGCTGGGAGGCCACCAGGGGGTGCACGTAGTAGAGGCGCTCGGACTCGCTGGGCGTGGAGTCGAGCAGCCCCTTGGCGAGCAGGGTGAGCCGCTCGTTGCGGCCGACGCCCAGCCGCTGCAGCAGATCGGTGGAGGCGGGCAGCTGCAGGTGCGCCAGGGTGGCGAGGGCCTTGCGCTCGGCCTCGGGGAGGCGGTCGAGGCGCCGGCGGAGCCTGCGGGCCAGGGGCTCGGTGTCGGCCAGGGACTCGAGCTTGAGGATCTTCCTGGGATCCTCCATGAGCGCGGCCGGCTCCTTCGCGCTGCGGGCGGCGACCGCCATGGTGCGGGTGGCCAGGGGGTGCCCGTGTGTGGCCTGGTGCACTTCGCCCATGCGGTCGCGGGCCACATCCGAGAAGCGGTAGGCGTCGAAGATCTCGTACAGCTCGCGCCCCTTGAGACCCTCGAGCCCCAGCAGGCGCAGGGCGGCGCCACCGCCCTCGGTGTAGGAGCGCGGCGGCAGGGCGCTGGTGAACAGCAGCCGTGGGGCGTAGCTGTTGGCGAGCAGGGCCTCCAGCAGGAGCTCCAGGCGGCCGCGGCGATGCATGGTGCCATCATCCCGCATCAGGCGTTCCAGGCCGTAGATCACCATGACGACGTCGGAGAGGCCGGGTGCGCGCAGGCTCTCGACGGCCAGCTCGGCCAGCTCGAGGGGGCTCGGGCGCTCGGTGGGCTTGCGCAGGGCCTTGGCCAGGCGCTTGTCGCCGTTGTCTTGCGCGGCCTGGGCCAGGCGGGCGTACAGGGCATCTGCACCCGAGCTCCAGGAGAGAACGACATCCGGCAGACGTCGCAGGGGGGAGCCCTCCAGGCAGCGCTCGATCAACCAGCGCCGGCCGATCCCCGCGGGGCCGTGGATGACGATGGGGCCGCCGTCTCCCAGCATGGAGGCGAGGGTGGCGAGCTCGTCCTCGCGGCCGGAGAACCCGACGCGGGGCGCGCGCTCAGCGGCGTTGTCCTGGGGCTCCGGGGCCGCGGACGCACCGCCTTCGGGCACACCGGCCTGGGCGAAGTGCTGCGCCAACACGGCGACGGGAGGCGCGGCCACGGGGGCCGGAGCCGGGGCCGCGGGCGGCGCGGGCAGCAGCCCCAGGAAATCGCGGGCGCGGCGGCGCTCCTGCTCGAGCTTGAGCATGCGCAGGGACATGGGCAGCGTGAAGGGGTTGAACGCGCGGGCAGCGACACAGATGCGCGGCTTGTTGCGCCCCTTCTGCACGACCTCGGCCAGCATGTTCAGGCCCCTGGCGTCCTGGGTGGGGTCGGGCTCGACCAGCACCAGCAAGCCGCCGGCATGATCGAGGCAGGGCGCCACGCTCTCCGCGCTGATGGCCGCGGTCGGATCCATCGGATCGCCGCCGAGCACCACCATGGCGAGGGTGGGGCGCCGGCGGATCTCCATGAGGATCTCCGGATCCCTGAGCAACTGGCTTCCTAGGGCGAGGACACAGCGACCTTCGCTGATGGCGGCTTCGACGCGGTTCATTTCTGTTCTCGTGGCAATCCGGGGCAGAACCCCGTGGGTAGACCCGCCATGGTAACGACCGCGAGGGGAGCATTCAATGGCGAGGGCCCAACCTGTTAGAGGGCCACTCCCCGCGGAGCGCTCCCCGTGCCCAGCCGATCCGAAGCGCGCATCCTGGCGCACGCTCACCCCGAGCTCGGGCCGGGAGAGCGATGGGTCGGCCCCGCGAGCCTGGTATCGGCCCTTGGCCGGCTGCCCAGCACGCCGCCCTTCGCCCGCGTCCTCCCCTGCGATGGGGCCAGGGGGGCGGAGATCTGGGTGGAGGGGGGGCTGCGCCTCAGCCTGGCGCAGCTGGCTGCCCCCATGCCACTGCCCGCGGCGCTGGTGGTCCTGCACGGGCTGGCGGAGAGCTTCGCGGACCTGCACGACCAGGGTGGCGGTCACGGCTGTTTCTCGCCCGCCTCGGTGGGCTGGACGGCCGACGGCCTGCTGCTGGTGCGTCCGGATCCGGCCCTGCTCCTGGAGGGCGAGGGGCGCCCCACCGACGGCCTGCAGGTGCGCGACTGCCAGGCCCTCGGGGCGCTGCTCTGGCGCGCCCTCGGCGGTCCGTGGCCCCTGCCGCCGCCCGCCGGAGCCGACCCGGGCCTGCTCTCTCCCGGGGTCCCCGCCGAGGTGGCCGCGGCCCTGCCCCGGGTGTGCCGGGGTGACGAGCGCGTAGAGCTGGTCCTGCGCGGCATGCTCCGTTGGGGCGGCGCCTACCGGCTCGCGCCCGGCCGGGCCGTGCGCCAGGCCCTCGCGGCGCTGCGTTTCCGCCACGGCGCCAGTGACCAGGCCCTGGAGGCCTTTCTGGCCGAACACGGCATCGTCAGGCTGGCCCCGGTCCACCCGGCCGCCCGACCGGCGCATACGAGTCGCCCGGCAGCGGGGATCGGCCGCGGCAAGGGGCCGGGCCCGACCACGTTGTCGCTGCCGCCGGCGTCACAGGAGGCCGCCCCGGGGCCGCCCGTGGCGCCTCCGACCCGCACACAGCTTCCCTCGCCCACATCGGCGCAACCCCCGTGGGAGCCCCCTCCGCCGTCCTTCATCCCCTCCGCAACTTGCTCCACCTGCCACACACACCGTTTTGCTAACCGGTTGAATATAGT
>JBDRKM010000220.1:0-3414 GCA_043814015.1 Pseudomonadota bacterium | reverse complement strand
CCCGGCGGTGGAGAGGGCCTCGCCCGCGTCCGAGCAGTCCGTGTCGGTGGAGGTGACCGTGGTGGTGGCCCGGTAGAGGTCGTGATCGGCGTCGGCGTAGCAGATCTCGCCGCCGTCGCAGTCCTCGTCATCGCCGTTGCCCACGGTCTCGGTGGCGCCGGGGTGGTCGTTGGCGTCGGCGTCGTCGCAGTCGGTGAAGGGATCGGTGGCCCGGCCCTCGTACTGATCCGTGCAGTCGGTGTCGGTGGAGGACCGGGTGGAGGGGGAGGCCAGCAGGTAGCCGTCGTCGTCGGTGTCCTGGTAGCAGATCTCGCCGCCGTCGCAGTCTTCGTCGTCCTGGTTGCCCACGACCTCGGTGGCGCCGGGATGATCGCCCGCGTCGGTGTCGTCGCAGTCGGTGCCGTCGGCCACGTAGCCGGTGGGGGGCGTGCACATGAGCACGAAGGTCCACGGGGCGCCGTAGCCGTCGCCGTCGCTGTCCGCGTACCAGGTCGCCGTCCCCGGCGCGCCGTCGTCCACGACGCCGTTGCAGTCGTCGTCCACGCCGTTGCAGCGCTCGGCGGCGCCCGGGTTCACGAGGAGGTCGCTGTCGTCGCAGTCGGAGGCGTCGAGCACGTAGCCCGCGGGCTGGTCGCACTGGACGAGGGAGACCGCCGGGTCGCCACAGGTGTCCAGATCGGCGTCCCGGTACCAGGTGAGGGCGTCGGCCGCGTCGGCCTCGTCCACCGTGCCGTCGCAGTCGTCGTCGTGGGCGTTGCAGTACTCGGTGGCGGCCGGGTTGGTCAGGGCGCGGGTGTCGTCGCAGTCGGTGTTGTCGGCGACGTACCCGGTGGGCACGTAGCAGTCGAAGTCGCAGACCGCGGGATCGCCGTAGGTGTCGTTGTCGGTGTCGGCGTACCAGTACTGGGCCTCGACGGCGTCATCTTCATCGAGCGTGCCGTCGCAGTCGCTGTCCACGCCATCGCAGTGCTCGGTGGCGCCCGGATAGGTGGTGGCGGTGGCGTCGTCGCAATCGCTGTGGTCCAGGGTGGTGTAGCGGCGCGTGCTGTCGGGCTCGCACAGGCAGAGGCTGGTGCCCGCGATGGTGCCGTAGCTGTCGCGGTCATTGTCGATGTAGTAGACCGTGCACCCCGTGGCATCGCCCGGATCGTGGTCCTCGTTGGTGTCGCCGTCGCAGTCGTCGTCGTCCTCGGTGGCGCAGTCCTCGAGGCGGTCCGGGTGGACCTCGGGGGCGTAGCTGTCGAGCTGGGAGTCGTTGCAGTCGCCGGCGCAGGAGAGGGTGCCGGATGCGCCGCAGTCGGAGGGGACGGGCAGCGGGGTGCCGCCCGCGGCGCGCACGAGGCTCTCGTAGTCGGCGTTCCAGTAGCCATCGCCGTCGGCGTCGCCGTCGTTGCCGTCGCAGTCCTGATCGGTGCCGTCGTAGTAGCTCTCGGGGTAGCCGGGGTAGACCGACCCATCCGTGTCGTCGCAGTCATCCCCCAGCGCGCCCTCGCGGTCGGCGGAGGTGTCGGCGGCGTGCTCGTCGCCGTCCTGGTCGAAGTCATCGCCGCCGGCACAGTCCTGGTCGATGCCGTCGTAGAAGGCGTCGGCGGCGCCGGGGTAGACCTCGGCGGCGTCGGGCTGGGGCAGGCCGTTGAGGGCGGTGTACTCCTCGGGGAGGCTCAGCGGATCGTCCCAGCAGTCGCCCTCCATGCCGCTGGGGATGTCCTGGGGCTCGTAGCCGCTGCCGGAGGCGGCCACGCGCTCGGCGTAGTCCGCCACCCAGTAGCCGTCGCCGTCCTGGTCGCCCTCGTTGCCGTCGCAGTTGTCGTCGTACCCGTCGTACCAGACCTCCGGGATGGAAGGGTCCGGGAAGACGTCTGGATCGGTGTCGTCGCACTCCTCGCGCGCGCAGTGGGCGGAGCCGTTGAAGGCGTAGCCGTCGCCGTCCATGTCGCAGTCGTTGTCATCGCAGTCCTGGTCGGTGCCGTCGTACCAGACCTCGGTGGCCGCGGGGTTGACATCCGCGGCGGCCGTGCCCGCGATGTTGTCGTCGTCCAGGGCGCTGCCGTCGATGCAGTCGTCACCGTAGGCCCCGCCCTGATCCGGGTAGGCCTCGGCGCGGTAGCCGTCGGCGTCCTGGTCGAAGTCGTCCGCCCCGTCGCAGTCCTGATCCACGCCGTCGTACCAGGTGTCGCCGGCGCCCGGGTTCACCTCGGCGGCGGAGGGTTGGACCCAGGCGAGCTGCCCGCCGTCCTTGTCCGTGAGGCTGGAGTCGACCACGGTGAAGTCGGCCGGGGTGGTGGCCGGGTCGTCCCAGCAGTCGCCGGGCTCGGCGGCGGACAGGCCGGCGTAGGCGGTGGGGACCCAGCCGTCGGCGTCGGCGTCGTAGTCGTCGTCGCCCGCGCAGTCCTGATCGATTCCGTCGTACCAGGTCTCGGCCGCGCCCGGGTGGATGTCGGCGCCGGAGAGCCCGGAGCCCGCGGGACCCTCGATCGCGTCCCAGCAGTCGCCCTCCAGGGGGGAGAGGCCGTCGCCGTCTTGATCGAGGGGGGAGTACGAGGAGCCGATGCAGCCCTGGCCGAGGAACAGGGCGAGGGCAAGAGAACGCAATTGGACGTGCATGGGGACCCTCGAGGCTTGGCGCCTGCCAACACGACATCGTATGCCGTCGGCTCGCGAGGGTCATCCAGACAAGAGCGCGGATGGCCGAGCCTCGCGCAGAGACCCGGCCTGCGCGTGGGGGACGCGTCAGGGCAGGTACACTTCGAGGCTGCCGAGCTCGTCGAGATCGAGGGTCTCGCCGGGGGCGTAGCCGGAGCCCTCCCAGCCGGTGTACCCATAGTCAATGCGGTACTCCCCATAGATCCAGGGGCCGCCGTCGTAGGCGTAGCGGAAGGTGTAGGCGTAGGTCGCGGCGCCACCGAACGGTCCAAGGGTCGCGGTGTACTCGTTCTGACCATCGCCAGGAGTGCAGCCGAGCAGGCTGCCGCTGTTGAAGGTCGCCGCCACCCATGTCCAGGCGTCGTAGCGCGGGTCGGTCCCGGCCGCGCCGTAGCCGATCTCCACGTCGATGTCCGTGGGCTCGCTCGTGGGCGTACAGGAGGGAGTGTAGCCGTCGATCCAGATCCGGCCGTAGAGGGTCTCCGAGGCGACCCCGACGGGCGTTTCCACGGCGTACCCACCGCTGGCATGATCCGCCGGCACCGGCCACCAGATGTAGGCCGTGCCGATGTCCACGTAGTTGAGGCCGTCCTCCAGGTAGGCCAGGTTGATGCCGTTGTAGAGCACCACGTCGAAGGAGCCCTGGGTGGAGGCGCTGGGGGCTGTGAAGTCGACCTCGGCGGAGCTGATCACGGAGGTGGTCAGCTCGGCGTCCGTTCCCCATGTGCCCACGGTCACCACCACGTCTTCGTAGCCGGAGTCGAGATCCGT
>JBDRKM010000219.1:0-14666 GCA_043814015.1 Pseudomonadota bacterium | reverse complement strand
GCCCTCGCCGGCGCCCTGGATCGGCCGCGGCTGAGCCTGCTCGCGCGCCGCTGGGGGCCGCGCCAGGCGGGGCTGGAGCGCGGCGCGCGCTGGGCCAACGCCGCGGGCAGCGTGACCTTGCGCACCCCCATCTCGGGAGATCCCGTGCTGTTGCTGGTGGACGACGTGGTCACCACGGGCGCCACCGCCTCGGCCTGCGCGGAGGTGCTCCTGCTCGGGGGCGCTGGCCGTGTTCATCTGTTCGCCTTCGCCTCCGCGCTACTCTGAACAGCGCGCTGCGCGATCCAGATGTCGCGGTCGCCCGGTCTGGGGTCCTCGGGGCCGCCGTGACGACATTTTTTTACATCAGATCCGCGAGCCGCCGCCCGAATGAAGTGTCTGTGTAGATGCGGAGAATCGACGGGGTAGCGTCGGCAGCCCCGCCCTCTCCGGGCGCTCTTCGGAACCTGTGAGCAACTTGACTGCTTCTTGGCACACCTTGTGCTTGGATGGACGTCTGAAGGCTTGAATCCCCCCACCTATGGACCGACTGGTAGCGAAGGAGGCAACCATGAAGCGCACAGAGACCGTCTCGCTCGGCGACCTCATCTCGGTCTTCTACGAGGAGTACCTGGCGCTGTACGGCGACGAGGAGCTCGCCGCCGTGGCCGCGGCCGCCACCATCAACGAGCTGCTCGCAGAGAGCGTCGGCCCGGACGTCGAGTCCGAGGAAGCCGCCTGAGCGTCGGTGCGCGGCGCCCTGGGCACCTTGCCCCGGGGGCCTGTCGCCGTCTCGTCTCCTGGCCCGCGGTCCCGTGACCGCGGGTTGGTGTCTTCGGGGGCTGGTTTCTTGCGGGAGAGGGAGCGAGACGGGCGTTGCATCGGCGCCGCGCGCGGGTAGAATGTGCGTACCCTCGCGGAGTGCGCCGCCATCCCCGGCATCCCCTCGCGCTCCCCACCCTCCCGGCGTGCCCATGACTTTTCCATCGCACCTCAGCGCGACGCGTGTCCACCAGGTCGTGACCATCGAGGCCGCCTGGTGTCTGCACCGCGCCCGCATCCGCCTGTCCGACGCCCTGCTGGACGAGGTCCGGGAGCACGTGCTGCTCTCGGTGCCGCGCGACGCGGCCCTCTCCGATCTGGGGCCGCTCACAGAGCGCTTCGTGGCCGACTACCTCGATCGCGTCATGGAGCACGGCTACCGTGGCCCGCCCCCCGTGCCCTCTGGGTTGCCGCGGGTTGACGAGAGCTGGCGCCAGGCGCTGGAGCAGGCATGCGATCCGCTCTCCCTGGCCATCCTGCGGCTGTACCACGGCGACGGCCTGCCCGAAGGCCAGGTCGCGAGGCAGTGCGGGGTGGATGTCGGCACGGTCCACGCCGTGCGGGAGAGCCTGCGGGAGCTGGTGCGGGCCGAAGCGCGGGCCAGGCTGCGCACTCCCCTCACGCCCGGGCCTGCCTGGGCGGACGCACTGCTCACCCGGGTGGCCAGCGCTTTCGGGGCGAGCTGCCCCGACGCGATCCTGCTGCTCCCCATCTCGAGCGGTGGTGAACCAGACGGTGGTCAGGAGCGGCGTGCGCGGGAGCACGCCCAGGGGTGCCCCCACTGCTCCCGGGCCGTGCGCCTGCTGAGGGCGGGCCTCCTGAGCGCCTCCCAGATCGCCTCGACCGAGCCGCCCCGGCCCGCCGAGGCCACGGTGGGGCTGTTGGCCCTCCTGCTCCATCCCCACGCCCGCCAGCACCTGAAGGGCCTGATGGCCGCGCTGCGCCCCGGGGTCCTGCGGGTGGGGGACGACGCCCTGCTCGTGGACGTCGGTCGGGTACCCGGCTGGAAGGACGCCCTCGCCGCGCGGGTCCGCATGGGCCTGCCCTCCCGGGATCACCTGCGCGGCGCGCTCGTCCGCGGTTCCGGTCGCTGGAGCGCGCGGGTCGTCCTGGGTGCCGCGCCGCTGCACGCCCTGGATCGAGCGCGGGCCCGGCCCTGGGGCGAGGTAGACGACATCCCCGCCCTGCCCGATCCCATGCCGCCGCCGCCGAGCGTGGCGCGCTGGTGGTCGGGGGCCGTGGCCGTCGGGGCTGTGGCGGTGCTGGTCGGCACCTGGACCCTGATCGGGCGGCGCTCGGAGGCCGTCTTTCCGCTCGATGTCCGCATCGTGCAGGGGGGCGGGGCCGTCACGGCGCGCTTCGAGGTGGACGACCGCGCCTACGTCAACGCCTACGTCCTCGGGCCCAGGGGCGTGGTCACCGAGCTGGAGAGCAAGAGCGCCGCCGACAAGGCCGACATCGCCACGGACGACGGCGCCTTCGAGCTGGTCACCTTCCAGCCGGGGCTCATCATCGTCTCGGCGCCGGCCCCGGTGGACGATCTGGCGCCCGTCTTCGCCAGTGCCGATCTCCGGTCTGGCGGCGGCCGGCAGCTCCGGGAGCGCATCCTGTCGCTGCACCCCGAGAGTGACGTGGCGGTCTTCCTGAGTGACGATTAGGCAGGGCGGCCCGGCCACAGGGCCGCCGCAGGAGCCCCCATGCGCGTCACGCCGCTGGACATCATCCAGAAGGAGTTCAAGCCGGCACGGCGTGGGCACGATCCCGACGAGGTGCACCAGTTCCTCGATCAGGTCCGCGAGAGCCTCGAGGAGGTCCTCAAGGAGAACCAGCAGCTCCGCGACCTGGTCGCGCTGCGCGAGGAGGAGATCGCCACCCTGCGCGAGAGCGAGCTGGGCATCAAGGACACCCTGCTGTTGGCGCGGCAGCTCGCCGCGGACGTGCGCCGCGCGGCCCACAAGGAGGCGGACGTCATCGTGGGCGAGGCGCGCCTGGAGGCCGAGCAGATCCTGGCCACGGCCCACGACGAGCACCGCCGCACCACCGAGCAGATCATGCGCCTGCGCGCGCTGCGGCAGCACTTCTTCTCCGGGATGCGGGCCCTGGTGGAGAGCCAGGGGCGCGTCCTCACCGAGCTCGAGGCGCAGGCCGACGCGCCCGCCCTGGGCCTGTCCTCCAGGCCGCCGGCCATCGAAGAACCTGGCTCCTGATACCCTTTTCCGTTTCCAACCCCCCCAGGAGAGCACCCATGTCCACCGTCGCCGCCTTCTTCACCGAGATCCTGCCCGCCAAGCTCGCCGAGAACGAGGACCTCGCCGCCACCATCGGCGCCGCCATCCAGTTCGACATCGAGGGCGCCGGCACCTGGACCCTGGACTGCCGCGAGGGGCGGGGCGAGGTGGTCGAGGGCGCCATCGAGGAGCCCGGCTGCGTGATCGCCACCAGCGCCGAGCACTGGGAGCAGATCCTCGAGAACCCCATGATGGCCACCCAGTTCTTCATGATGGGCGAGCTGACCGCCACGGACCTCGGGCTGGCCATGCAGCTGCAGAACATCCTGGGCTGACAGTTCAGGACGCCGCGAACTTCGCCCTGGCCAGCTCGAAGGACTTGCGGTGCTCGCGGTCTTCCGCCGCCAGGCGGGAGAACATCTCCGCCAGCTCCGGGTAGAGGAACGCGAACTGGGTGCGGCCGTGGATCTCCGCGCCGTCGCTCTCCAGCTCGAGGGCCACCTCGATGGCCGCGGCCGGGGTGCGGGGGCTGGCGCGCAGATCCTCCACCAGGGCGGCCAGGCGCTCCAGCAGCTGGCGAGCGCTCTCGACCTCGACAGGAAGCTGGGCCTCATCGACCTCGCGATCGGCGGGGATGGCGGTGCCGCAGATGCGCACCGTGGCGGCGTGGTAGCGCTCGGCCTCGGCCGAGAGGCGCCAGAAGGTCGAGAACTCCACCTGATCCGAGAACTGCTGGGCGAAGAGGTCGTAGACGGCCGCGGCGGCCAGCTCGATGTCCATGGCCAGCTTGATGAACTCCCTGAGCAACATCTCGGCCTCGGAAGGCAGGGGGGAGACGAACGCTAACCCATTGTCGACGGGGGAGGCGATGGGATAGCCGTCGGGAGGGTGATCCTGTGCTTCTGGAGAGTTTTTCATGGCGATCTGGCGGTTCCTTTCTCGGGTGGGGCTGCTGGCCCTGTTGGCGCCTCGGTCCGTCGGCTGGGCGCTCTCCCTCGGGGTGGAACGCCACGAGCTGGCCAACGGGCTGCCGGTCCTGCTGCGGCCAGTGCATGCCGTCCCTGTCACGACCTTGCAGGTCACCTACAAGTGTGGATCCCGCGATGAGGTAGCCGGCGCTACAGGAATCTCCCATCTGCTGGAACACCTGATGTTCGACGGCTCGGAGCGCTACCCCGCGGGGGCCTTCGATCGCCTGATCGAGGCCGCGGGCGGCAGCTCCAACGGCTACACCTGGAAGGACGTGACGGCCTTCATGGAGACCTTCCCGCCCGCCGCGCTGCCGTTGGCGCTCGAGCTCGAGGCCGACCGAATGCGCGCCCTGGCCCTGACCTCGGAGGTGCTCGAGATGGAGCGCGGGGTGGTGTCCGAGGAGCGTCGCCAGACCGTGGAGGACGACGACGACGGCGCGGCCTGGGAGGCCCTGCTCTCCCTCATGTTCCGCGCCTACCCCTACCGCGACCCGGTGCTCGGCTGGATGGAGGACATCCAGGCCCTGTCCCAGCCCCAGGTCCAGACCTGGTACGAGCGCTGCTACGCGCCGGCCAACGCCCTCCTGGTGCTGACCGGCGACTTCGCGCCGGAGGAGGTCCTGCCCGCCCTCGAGGCGGCCTTCGGCGCGCTGCCGGCGGGCGAGGCGGTGTCCCACCCGCGCTGGAACGAGCAACCCCAGGAGGGCGAACGCCGCGCGGTGCTGCGGCGGGAGGTCGGCCAGCCATCCTTCGTGATCGGCTACCTCGGCCCGCCCGCCGCCGACCTGGATCAGCCCGCCCTCGAGCTGCTCGACCAGGCGCTCTCGGGCGGGCGCGCCGGTGTGCTGGTGGACGCGCTGGTCTACCACCGGGAGGTGCTGTCGGACGTCTCGTCCTTCCTGATCCCGTTGGAGGCCGCCAGCCTGTTCATGGTGGAAGGCACCCCGGCCGAGGGCGTGGGCGTGGAGCAGGCCCTCGCGGCGCTCGAGGAGGCCCTGGCCCGGGTTCGCGCGGAGCCCCTCTCGGAGAAGGCCCTCGCGCGGGCCCGCCGCGCGGCGCAGCTCTCCCTCGTGCGAGAGCTGGAGGGGGTGGAGGGCAGCGCCGACCTGCTGGCCACCTGGGAGCTGCAGGCCGGGGGCTGGGAGCGCCTGGCGGAGCGCCCCGCGCGCTGGGCCGAGGTGAGCCCCGAGGTGCTGCGCGGGGTGGCGGCCCGCTGGCTCCCGCCCGACCACCGCAGCGTGGTCCTGGTGATGCCCCTGGAGGCGCCATGATCGGCGCCTCGCTGCTGCCTCTCGCCGCCGCCCTGGCGGCCGATCCCCTGGTGCCGGTGGACGTCACCCTCGCCAATGGGCTCCAGGTCCGCGTCATCGAGGATTCCTCCCTGCCCCTGGTCTCGGTGCTGCTGATGGTGCCCGGCGGGTCCATCCACGATCCCGCGGATCGCCTCGGCACCGCCGACCTGACCGCGCGCCTGCTCACCGAGGGCACCGCCCATTACGACGCCCTGGGTCTCGCCGGGGCCCTGGAGGACCTCGGCACGAGCCTCGATGTCAGCGCCGGGGCGGCGTTCACCACGCTCTGGGTGAGCTTTCTGGCCGAAGACTGGGCGGCCGGGCTCCAGCTCGTGGCCGAGGTGGCCACCTCTCCGCGCCTGGCTCGCCGCGATCTGCGGGCCGAGAGAGCGCGCGCCTTGCATGAACTGGCCTTCACCCTCGACGACGCGGAGAGCGTCACGAGCCGGGTGGCCTACCTGGAGCTGTACGGGGAGCACCCCCTTCGGGCGTCCAGAGTCGGGCAGCGCGGCTGGGCTGGCCAGGGTCTCGGCCCGCGACCTGCGCGCCTTCCACGCCGCCCACTATCGGCCCGAGGGCTCGGTGCTGTGCGTGGTGGGCCATGTCCTGGCCACCGAGGTCCAGGCCGCGGCCGAGGCCGCGTTCTCCGGCTGGGAGGGGCGGGCGGTCGCGCCGGATCTGCCGTCGCTGCCCGAGCCCTGGCCCGGGGTGCGCCAGCTCCTGGTGGACGTGCCTGGCCAGCAGCAGGTCCAGGTTCGCATCGCGCGGCGCACCGTGCCGCGGGCCCACCCTGACCACGAGGCCCTGCGCCTGGCCAGCGCGCTGCTCGGAGGCGGCTTCACCAGCCGGCTGGTCGATGTCCTGCGGGTCCAGCACGCCCTGACCTACGGGGCGGACAGCAGCCTGTGGAGCTTCGAGCGCGACGCGGTGCTCTCCGCCAGCACCTCGACCCGCAACGAGACCGCCCGCGAGGCGCTGGATCTGGCCTGGGAGGTGGTCCAGGGCTGGCGGGCCGGCGGCTGGGACGACGAGGAGTTCGCCCGCGCCCGGAGCTACAGCCTCGGCATGGTCCCCCAGGTCCTGGAGACCCGCGACGCCCGCGCCTGGATGTTGGCCGTCATGGACTACCAGGGCCTGCCCGCCGACCACATGGCCCAGCGCGTACCCACCATCGCGGCCCTGCAGCGGGCGGACGTGGAGGCGGCGGTGGCGCGGGACCTGCCGGCCGACGGCTGGCTGGTGCTGGTGGTGGGCGATCTGGAAGAGGTGCGCCCCCAGCTCGATGGGTTCCTCGGCGGGACGTGGGAGGTGGTGGAGGCGCGGTAGGAGGGGCTGGATGTTTCTGGTTATACCCGCACCATGAGACCAGCCCTACTCCACGCGCTCCCCATCGCGCTGCTGATGGGCGGCTGCCACGACTCCCGCCCGCTGGGCCCAGGCGAACACCCCAACATCGTGATCATCGACATCGACTCCCTGCGGGCCGACCGGCTGGGTGCGCAGAGGAACGGGGAGCCCGTGGCGCCCACCCTCGACGCCCTGGCGGCGCGGGGGACGATCTTCTCCCAGGCCATCAGCCAGGGGGGCTGGACCATGCCGGCCCTGGCCTCCCTGATGTCCGGGCGCTTCCCCCTGGCCCTGCGTCAGGGTCGCCAGCATCGCGCGGTGAACTGGATGCCCAGCGGTGCCCCGACCCTGCCCGCGCTGCTCGCCGAGCAGGGCTACCAGACCGCCTTCTACGCGGGCATCTCCATCGCCTACGCGCAGAACGTGGCGAGCCATTTCCAGACCTCCCTGCCCATGCCCCCAGAGGGGGAACCCTGGCGGGTGGCGCCCCTGGCGCGCTGGATCTCCGAGGAGGCCCAGGAGCCCTTCTTCGCGCTGCTGCACGACCAGGACCTCAACCTGCAGATGCCCGACGACGACCAGGAGGCGGTCTGCCGCTGGGCCGCCGAGCCCGCGGCCTGCCTGGAGGTGCCGCGGGGGCCGCTGCCCGACGACTGCCAGAACCCTGCCAAGGCCAGCGGCGCGCGCGATCCCGCCGGGGTGTTCGCGGCCCGCTACGATGGCACGCTGTCCCTGTACGACCACGCCCTCGGTGGCCTGGTGGAGGCGGTGGAGCGGCGCGGGATCACCGAGCGGACCCTGCTCGTGATCATGTCGGATCACGGGCAGGAGCTGGGCGAGCACGGCCCGTGCGGGCATGGCTACCTCTACGACACCGTGCTGCGCATCCCCCTGGTGATCGTGGACCCACGCCGTGCCCCCGGCCAAGAGCCCATCCCCTGGCAGGTGCAGACCATCGACCTGCTGCCCACGTTGCTGGAGCTGGCCGGCGTGGAGGCGCCCGCGGAGCTGGACGGCCTCTCCCTGGTCCCCCTGCTCGCCGGTGAGACGCCCCTCGATCCCGCTCGCCCGGCCTTCAGCCTCTCGGACCGCCACATCGCCTCGCTGCGCGCCCCCCCGCTCAAGCTGTGGCACGCGGACGCCGGCGGGGGCAAGATCCGGCGCCTGCTGGGGCGCGCCGGGGACGCCGACATCGACGAGGTCTTCGATCTGGACGCGGATCCCGGCGAGCGGCACGACCTGGGGCTGGGCGCGCCCGGGGCTGCGGCGGCGTACGAGGCCCTCGCGGCGTGGCGAGCGGCGCGTCAGGCGGCCACAGCGGAGCCCGAGGAACCCGACCCGGAGCTGATCCGGCGCCTGCAGCAGGACGGCTACTGGGATCACGTGGACCACGCTCCCCCCCCGCCGGAGAGCGCACCACCCCCGCGGCGCAGCCCTACAGGCGACGGCGCCGGAGCCAGGTGAACAGGGCCGCCGAGATCGCCAGGCCCGGCGCCCCGATCAGGCAGAAGAACCACATGAGCAGGGCCTGCAGCAGGTTGTAGTCGAGCATGCCGTCCGCCGCGTCGCGGGGGCGCAGGGTGATCTGGTCCTCCTCGTCCACGCTCCAGGCCACGCTGTTGAGCAGCAGGTCCATGTTCAGGCCGTCGAGCAGGTGGGCGTTGCTGGCGAAGCCGGCGTCGCCGAAGACCACCAGCCGCCCGCCCGCCCGCGCCGCCGGGGCCTCGGCCTCCGCGGCGGGGGCCAGATCGTGCCCCACGGCGTGGATCGCGGCCGGGTCCTCGATCTGCACGGCGGCGGCCAGGCCCACGGTGCCGGTGAGATCCACGCCCTCGGTGGGCTCGAAGGGGCCGCCCTCCTCGAGGCTCGTCTCGGCCCAGGCCTCAGGCCCGGTGTGCAGCAGGATCGCGGCCCGTAGGCCCTCGGGGAGCGGATCGAGCAGGGTCACGGAGCGGACGAGCTGCAGCAGGACCACCGAGTCCAGCTTGGCCATGATGGGGTGGTAGCCGAACTCCTCGGGCAGCACACGCAGCTGGGAGGCGTCGAAGCCGAGCTGCGCCATCTGTGGATCCTCCTGCAGCACCACGTCCGGACGCAGGGACAGGCCGTAGCGGCGGAGGTCGGCCACGGTCTCAGGGCCATGCAGCGGCTCCAGCAGATAGATCGCGGCCCCGCCGCCCGCCAGGAAGCCGGCCATGGCCTCGCGCTCCTCGGGCAGCAAATCCACCTTCGGCGCCGCGGCCAGCACCACCTCGCAGGTGGCGGGTACCCCGCCGCGCTGCAGGATGGAGAGCTTCTCGACCGCGTACCCCTGGCCCTCCAGCTTCATCACGGCCCCGGAGAACCCCCCCGCCTCGTCGTCGTCCGGGTCGCCCTCGCCGTGGTCGGTGAGCCAGCAGACCGTGTGCCCGGCGCCCGAGACCAGGCGCAGCAGGGCGTTGTCGAAAGCCTCCTCGCTGAAGTCGGTCTCCAGGCGCTGCTGGGTGTCGCCCTGCAACAGGACCACCGTGCCGTAGGGCGAGGTGACCCCGTGCTGCCGCACCATGGTGGCGTCGAGGTAGGGATCGAAGTGGGAGACCTGGAGCTGGTCGGTCTGCTGGACGCAGGCCTCCAGCAGGTCGTCGAAGCTCTGCTCGTCCGCGCTGCCCGCGGGGAAGAACGCCAGCACCTGCACCGGCTCGGTCAGGCCCGAGAGCAGCTCGACGGTCTGGGGCGCCAGGGTGTGGCGCCCGCTCGAGGTGAGGTCCCAGCGATGATCCTGGCGCACCGCCAGCACGTTGAGGGCCACGGCCAGGCCGATGGAGAGCAGCACCAGCAGGCCGGAGACGAGGCTGAAGCGCAGGGCGCGGCCCTGGGCGGCGCGGCGCAGGGCGTCCCAGTCCAGCCAGAGCCAGAGCAGCACGAGGGTGAGGCCGACCCCGCCGACGATGGCGGGCCAGCCGTCCCAGGTGTGGCGCACCAGGACGGCGACCCCGTGGAAGAGGAGCCCCAGCACCCCGAGGGCAGCCAGCAACCAGGCGTGGCGACGCATGTTCACTCCCACCGCAGCGACTCGACCCGCTGGTGGGTCGCGAACAGGAAGACACCGATGAAGCTGGCGAAGTACACGAGGTCTCGCACCCGCAGGACCCCCTTGCCCAGCTGCTCCACGTGGTTGAACAGGGAGGCGTCGGCGATGCCCTCCGCCACCGGGCCGTGCCAGATGAAGCCCACGGCCGCCAGCACCCAGAAGCCGAGCAGGGCCACCAGGGTGACCACCAGGGCGATGACCTGGCTCTCGGTCATGGCCGAGGCCAGCAGGCCCACCGCCAGGAAGGCCGCCACCAGCAGCACCAGGGACAGGTAGGCGG
Organism: Pseudomonadota bacterium; assembly: GCA_043814015.1. Lineage (GTDB taxonomy): Bacteria > Myxococcota_A > UBA796 > UBA796 > JAFGLY01 > JBDRKM01. The sequence goes on along the minus strand of JBDRKM010000219.1, from coordinate 4,677 downwards.
AGAGGACGACGCCCGGATCGGGGTGGCCGAACCAGAGGAGCAGCAGCGGGTAGTGGAGCGTGCACAGCACCAGCACGCCCGCGAAGGCCAGGGCGCCGAGGTACTTGCCGATCACGATCTCGGCGGTGGTCAGCGGAGAGGTCAGCAGCAGCTCCAGCGAGCGCTGGTGGCGGTCCTCGGCGAACAGGCGCATGGTCAGGGCCGGGCAGATCATGATGAGCAGCAGGCTGACCTCGCCGAAGAAGGGGGCCACCAGGTGGGCGCCCAGATCCAGCGGCTCGCGCATGGGGTTGTAGGCGGCCTCCAGCGAGTCCTGGGCGTAGCCCTGGACCTCCAGCCCGAAGAAGAAGCCCGTGATCAGCAGGAAGGCGCACAGCGCGACCCAGCCGATGGGCGTGGCGAAGGTGTGGCCCAGCTCGCGCCGGGCGATGGTCAGCGCGTTCCTCATGCCTGCACCTCGAGGCCGGGGTCCGTGGGGCCCTCCCCATCGCGGGTCAGGCGCAGGAAGGTGTCCTCCAGGCGCTCGCGGCCCAGCAGCTCCAGCAGCCCGAAGGGGGCGGCGGCCTGGGCCACGTCCGCGCGGGGGTCGCCCTCCGCGAGCAGCTCGTAGACGCCCTCGGGCCGGGCCTGGACCTCGATCACCCCGGGCACGGCGGCCAGGGCCGCCTCCAGGGCCTCGCCGGGCCGGCCCACCTGCAGGCGCACCTGGCGCCGGTGCCCGGCCAGGGCGTCCATGCGGTCCTGGGCCACGATGCGGCCCTGCGCGATGATGATCACCCGCTGGCAGAGCCGCTCCACCTCGGGCAGCACGTGGGTGGAGAGGATCACGGTGCGGTCGCCGGCGGCCAGCTCCCGGATGAGATCGCGGATGTCCTTGCGTTGGGCCGGGTCCAACCCGCTGGTGGGTTCGTCGAGCACCAGCACCTGGGGGTCGTGCACCAGGGCCTGGGCCAGCCCCACCCGTTGCTGGTAGCCCTTGGAGAGGTGGGCCAGCAGGCGCCCCGACACCCCCTCCAGGCCGGTCAGGCCCAGCGCCCGCGTCACGGCGGCCGGGGGGTCCTCCGCGCCCTTGATCCGGGCCGCGAAGGTCAGGTAGCTCGAGACGGTCATGGTGGGGTACAGGGGCGGGTGCTCGGGCAGGTAGCCCAGGGTGCGCTTCACGGCGCGGGGCTCGGTGGCGACGTCGTGACCGCCGATGCGGGCGTGGCCGCCGCTGGCCCCCAGGCTCCCGGCGAGGATGCGCATGGTGGTGGTCTTGCCGGCTCCGTTGGGCCCGAGGAACCCCACGACCTCGCCGCGCGCGACATGGAAGCTGACATCGCGCACGGCATACAGGTCGCCGAAGCGGCGGGTGAGGTGCTCGACCTGGATCATGAGGTGGTGCTCCTCTGCGGCGTGGCCCGTTCAAGGGGGGCTTGGGGGGCTCGGGGGTCGCTGGGCTAACCCCGGTGCTGGGGGCGTCAACACCCGAAGCCCGCCGCGCGTTGCGTGGAGGGGGTCCGCGCCGGTATGCTGTCTCATCCCTTCAGGAAGAGGTGCCCCGTGGCGCGTCCCCTCATGGTCCCCCTGTTCGCGTTCCTTCTATCGGCCTGCGGCAGCTCCTGGAGCCCGGTCGACGCCGATGGTGATGGTTTCTCACCTTTGGAAGGCGATTGTTGGGATGCGATCGAGGGCCCCACGGGCTTTGGGCTCAGCGGCGCGGACATCCATCCGGGCGCCGCGGAGACCTGGTACGACGGGCTGGATCAGGACTGCGCGGGCGATGACGATTACGACGCCGACGGGGACGGCTACATCCCGGAAGCCTACGCCGAGCGGTCCGATCTCGAACCCGGCGACTGCTGGGACGACCCGGACACCGCCCCGGCCGACTTCACCGTGGTCGGCTCCAGCCTGACCGACAAGAACGGCGGGCAGCTCTCCTGGGCCCAGCCCACCGCCGCCGAGGTCCATCCCGGCGCCGACGACACCTGGTACGACGGCGTGGACCAGGACTGCGACGCCCACGACGACTTCGACCAGGACGACGACGGCTACCGCACCGAGGCCTACCCCGATCAGGCCGGCGAGTACGGCGACGACTGCATCGACGGCAACGCGCTGGACGACGAGAACATCGCCGGGGACGAGGCCAGGGACGTCAACCCCGCGGCCGCCGAGGTCTGGTACGACGGCACCGACCAGGACTGCGACGACAACGACTGCGACCAGGACGGCGACGGCTACGACTACGACGGCTCCGCGCTGTGTGAGCGCCAGGAGTGCGACGACGAGGATGCGGCCGCCTTCCCCAACGGCGATCCCGAGTGGGTCTGGTACGACGGCCAGGACAACAACTGCGATGGCAACGAGGGCGACCAGGACGGCGACGGCTACTGGGTCGCGGACTACGCCGAGCGCGTGGCGGCCTCCGGCAGCGGCTACGAGCCCCAGGACATCCCCTCCGGCATGGAGGGCGACTGCTGGGACGTGCCGCTGGCGGTAGAAGATGCCCCCACCGAGTACCAGGCCCTCAACGGCCTGACCCAGCCCGACGCCGACGAGGTCTTCCCGGCCGCCACGGACGCCTTCTACGACGGCATCGACCAGGACTGCGCCGGTGGTGACGACTTCGACCAGGACGGCGACGATCACCACCACGACACCTACGCGGATCGTGAGGGCGCGGTGGGCGACGACTGCGACGACACCGACGGCGCGGTGTACCCCGGCTACCCCGAGAGCTACTACGACGGCACCGACCAGGACTGCGACGGCAACGACGGAGACGCCGACGGCGACGGCTACTGGCACGAGGACTACACCAGCCTGGTGCACGCCGCGGGCGGCACCCCGCTGACCATTCCGTCGGACTGCGGCCCCAGCGGCACCCTCTCCTGCGCCGGCGACTGCAACGACTCCCAGCTCGACAGCTACGCCCCCTCGGTCCACCCGGATCGCCTCGAGGACTGCGCCACGGAGGATGACGACGACTGCGACGGCGACACCAACGAGGACACGGATCCCGGCGAGGACGCCCTCAGCTGCACCTGGTACTACCTGGACAACGACCGCGACAGCTACGGCACCATCGCCGGCACCAGCCTCTGCCTGTGCGGGCCCGACAGCACGCGCCGCTACACCACCCTGGACCACAGCGATTGCGACGACGCCACCGCCACCACCTATCCGGGCGCCACCGAGCACTGCGATGGCGTGGACAGCGACTGCGACGGCACGCTCGATGAAGATGACGCTGTCGAGGCCCAGTACTGGTACGCCGACACCGACAACGACACCTACGGCGATCCCGCGGTCAGCGACTTCGACTGCTACGTGCCCACCGGGTACGTCGCCGACGACACCGACTGCGACGACGGTCGCGCCCTGACCAACCCGGCCGCCACCGAGTACTGCAACGCCCACGACGACGACTGCGACGGCGACGTGGACGAGGACGACGCCGACGACGCCCGGACCTGGTACCAGGACTCCGACGAGGACAACTTCGGGAACTCCTCCGTCAGCCTGACCCAGTGCTACCAGCCCACGGGCTACATCCTGGCCTCGGCCGTCGTGGACTGCGACGACACCGACAGCGGCGACTACCCCGGCGCCACCGAGATCGTGGGCAACGGCGACGACGAGGACTGCGACGGGCACGAGGTCTGCTACGACGACGACGACAACGACGGCTACCTCGACGCCACCGGCGACACCCGCACTTCCACGGACGTGGACTGCGCCGACGCCAACGAGGGCACCAACACCGATCCCACCACCGACTGCAACGACGCCGTCGCGGCCATCAACCCGGCCGCCACCGAGACCGTGGGCGACGAGGTGGACTACAACTGCGACGGGCGCGAGACCTGCTACCAGGACACCGACGACGACGGCTACCTGCTGGCCTCCCCCTCCACCCGGTCCTCCACCGACACCGACTGCACGGATCAGTACGAGGGCCGGGCCACCGATCCCTTCACCGACTGCGACGACAGTGACGCCAACGACCACCCCGGCGCCACGGAGACCGTGGGCAACGGCGACGACGAGGACTGCGACGGCGGCGAGATCTGCTACGCCGACGCCGATCACGACGCGTACCGCAGCAGCACCCTCACCGTCACCTCCACCGACGCCGACTGCTCCGATACAGGCGAGGCCCTCTCCACTGCCGGCATCGACTGCCTCGACAGCAACGCCAACGCCTTCCCCGGCGCCGCCGAGCTGGAGTCCGCCACCTCCTGCCGGGAGGACGCCGACGCCGACGGCTACGGCGACATCAGCCCGCCGTCGGGCGTGACCGCCGGCACCGACTGCGATGACGCCAGCGCCTCGGACTACCCGGGCGCCCCCGAGACCGTGGCCGATGGCGACGACGACGACTGCGACGGGGTGGACTCCTGCTACCAGGATCTGGACGGCGACAACTACGGCACCAGCACCGTGGTGGACGGCTCCTCGCTGGACTGCGACTCCGGAACCGGCTCGCTGGTGGCCACCGACTGCGACGACACCGACTCCGCAGACCACCCGGGCGCCACCGAGACCATCGGCAACGGCGATGACGAGGACTGCGACGGCGGCGAGATCTGCTACGCCGACGCCGATCACGACCTCTACCGGGCCACCACCACGGTCACCTCCACCGACACGGACTGCTCGGACGCGGGCGAGGCCCTCTCCACCGCCGGG
>JBDRKM010000218.1:0-33251 GCA_043814015.1 Pseudomonadota bacterium | reverse complement strand
AGGGGGGGGAGTACCCCCCGGCGCGAGACCGGACGCGGCCCAGCCAGCGGGGCCTCCGGGCCCACCGCCTCCTCCGCCCCGGCGAGCAGCGCGGCCCCGAGCAGGTGGGTCCGCACCCCGGTCGCGCTCGGCTCGGAGCCCGCCAACAGGATCACGGCGTCGCGGCGGACCATGGCCTCCAGGTCCGGGTGCACGCAGCCCCACAGCGCGCCCCGCTCGCGCGCGGCGCGCAGATCAGCCTCGGAGGGCTCGGCCGAGCCCGCCATAGGGGGGGGCAACCGGCGTTTTCAGCCTCGACCCCGGGTGCGCAGAGCCCGGCGAGCGCGCGGGCATCGGCGACCATGTGCTCCACGGCGGCCCCCGCCGCCTCGGCCCAGGCCAGCAGGCGCGGGAAACCGGGCCCGTCCGCGACAAAGCGCTCCAGGTCGCAGTCGTAGGCCAGCTTGAACCCCTGACGCGCCGCCACACCGCGCAGCAGCATCGCGTACCGCGCTCGCTCCTGGCCCTCGTCGAAGATCGCTGCGCCCATGGCGCCTCCCGCTGCTCCACGGTCCCACGAGGAAGGGCGGCTGTCAAGGCTTTTTTCCTCCCGAGGTCGTCGCTTCCCGGGCGCGCCTGTGGTGTTTTCGACGCCCACGGTTCAGAAGCCCCTCCTCGCCGCTCCCCGCACCTTCCGGCACCCGAAGCCCATCTCCCCCCTCCCCGCCTCCCACCGGGTTAGTCCCCCACCCTCTCCCGGGAGGCCCCCATGCGCAACGTGCTGACCGTGTTCCGACGGGAACTGGCGAGCGCCTTCGACTCGCCGCTGGCCTACATCGTCGTGCCGGTTTTCCTCGGCCTCGTGGCCGTCTTCGCCCTCTGGTTCCAGGACCTCTTCTCCCAGGGGGTGGTCTCCCTGCGGCCGTTCTTCTTCTGGGCCGCGCTGTTCTGCGTGGTGCTGGTCCCGGCCGTGACCATGCGCCTGTTCGCCGAGGAGCGCCGCACGGGCAGCCTCGAGCTGCTGGTCACCCTCCCGCTGTCGGAGACCCAGGTGGTGCTCGGCAAGTACCTCTCGGCCCTGGCGCTGTTGGCCGTGGCCCTGCTGCTGACCGCCCCCTACCCCATCACCCTGGCCGCCCTGGGCGATCTGGACTGGGGCCCCGTCATCGGCGGCTACCTGGGGCTGCTGCTGCTGGGCGGCGCCATGTGCGGGGTGGGTATCGCGGCCTCCGCCGTGACCTCCAACCAGGTGGTGGCCTTCCTGCTGGCCATGGTGCTCTGCCTCGTCCCCTTCGCCACCGGCTACTTCCTGCACCAGGTCCCCGCCGCCGCCCTGCCCGTGGTCCAGTACCTCTCCTTCGACTACCACCTCGGCAACCTCTCCCGCGGCGTGCTCGACACGCGCGACTTCATCTACTTCCTCTCCGTCGCGGCCTCTGGCCTGGCGGTCGCGGTCCTGGCCCTGCGCCAGGGTCGGTTGGCCTGAGGAGGCGTCATGCACAAGCGCAAGGCTCTGCTCCTCGACGCCTGGGTCCAGCTCTTCGCCCTCGTGGCCGTGCTGGTGCTGGTCAACCTGCTGGCCGCGGCCCACTTCGCGCGGCTCGATCTCACCCGCGATCACGTCTACACCCTCTCGGATCAATCCCGCGCCCTGGCGGGTCGCCTGGAGAAGCCCCTGTTCGTCAAGGTCTACTTCACCGCGGGCCTGGAGGCGCCGTACAACAACCACCAGCAGATCCTCGTGGACAAGCTCGAGGAGTTCCGCGCCTACTCCCACGGCCTGATGGAGATCCAGGTGGTGGATCCCACCGGCCGCAAGGAGCTGGAGGAGGAAGCGCAGCGCTTCGGCGTCACCCCCATCCAGTACGCCTACCGCGGCGCCGACCGCTCCGAGCTCAAGCGCGTGTTCATGGGCGCCTCCTTCGTCTACGGCGAGCGCCAGGCCGCGCTGGAGGCGCTCACCCAGGTGGGCACGGCCGAGTACGACATCGCCCGCACCGTGCACAAGCTGCTGGCGGGCGACGAGCAGCCCACGGTCGGCTTCGCCCAGGGGCACGGCGAGGTCGATGTGCTGCAGGCCGGCGGCCCGCTGGAGACCCTGCGCAACCAGCTCGCGGAGACCTACGCCCTGATGAACGTGCCGCTGGGCGGCGAGGTGGGCGTGCCCGACGAGGTCGACGCCCTCATCATGCTCGGGCCGCAGCAGCCCGTGAACGAGCGCTCCCGCTACCAGCTCGATCAGTTCCTGATGCGCGGCGGCTCGCTCGCGGTCTTCCTCACCGACTACCGCACGGATCTGCGCACCCTGCGCCCCACCGAGATCTACCACGGCATGGAGGGCTTCCTCGGCCAGCTCGGGGTGGTGGTCAACCGCGACCTGGTCATCGACCGCACCCAGAACGGCAAGATGCGCGTGCCCGTGCGCCAGGGCCGCTACGTGCTGCAGATGCCGGTGAACCACCCGGCCCTGCCCCGCGTGACCGATCTCGACCAGAGCAGCCCCATCGTCAAGGGCCTCGACCAGATGCTCTTCCCCTTCGCCTCCTCCCTCACGGTGACCGAGCTGGTCCCCTCGGGGGCCGAGGTCACGGTGCTGGCGCGCTCCTCCGCCCAGTCCGGCCGCTTCCAGGGCGTGCGCACCCTCGATCCGGGCGCCTATCAGATGCCCATCCCCGGCGAAGAGACCGGCGCCTGGCCGCTGATGGTGGCCGTGGTGGGCGCCTTCACCAGCACCTTCGCCGAGCTGCCCATCCCGCCCGTGCCCGCCGAGACCCCCTTCGGCGCCGCCGTCGTCACCCCCGACGACCCGGCCAGCAAGATCTCCCAGGGCGCTCCGGCCCGCCTGGTGGTGGCCGCCTCCGCAGACGCCGCCGCCAACAACATCGCCATGATGCTCAACCTGGCCGACTGGCTGTGCCAGGACGAGTCCCTGATCGGCATCCGCAGCAAGGTGGTCCAGATCCCGCCCCTGGAGCCGCCCCCCGCGCCCGCGCTGCACTGGCTGAAGCTGCTGGTGGCCGCCGGCGGCACCGTGCTCCTCTTGATCTTCGGTGGGCTGCGCCTGCTCTGGCGGCGGCGCGGCGGCCTCGCGGCGGAGGTGGCCTGATGTTCCCGTCCCGCACCACCCGCGTCCTGCTCGCCGCGATCCTCGTGCTCGGCGCGCTGCTGGCCATCCCCTCCAGCCGGCACGCCGGCCAGGAGGATCTGCCCGGCCTGGCGGCCGTCAACATCGAGGACATCTCCCGCATCGTGCTCACCAAGGCGGGCCAACCCACCGTGATGGAGCGGGAGGGCGAGCGCTGGTTCCTGCGCCAGCCCTTGCAGGCCGAGGCCGACGCCGCCTCCATCCGCTCCCTGCTCCGCGGCTTCACCAAGCCCGTGCCCATGGATCTCCGGGTCGACGAGGGCAACCTCGAGGACTACCAGCTCGACGACTCCAACAACATCACCGTGGAGCTGTTCGCCGCCGGCGAGGCGCCCGCCGTGTCCTTCGTCATCGGCAAGGACCTCGCGGGCGGCTCCAGCCTGCTGCGCCTGCGCGACGGCGACACCGTCTACCGCGCCCGGGTCGGCGGCCGGCACCGCTTCGACCGCGAGGCCACGGCCTGGCGCAACCGCGCCCTGCTCGATCTGGACGCCGAGCGCGTCGTGGGATTCTCGCTGATGGCCCAGGGCCGCGACCTGACCTTCACCCGCGACCTGGTGCCCGGCGAGGCCGGCGCCGAGCCTGTGCCCGGCCCCTGGCACCTGGCCGACGACCTCCTCTTCCCCGTGGACCAGCCCACCGTCTCGGGCCTGGTCACCGTGGTGGCTCGGCTCAGGGCGAGCGAGATCCACGCCCCCGACTTCGGCGGCGGCTGGGAGGAGCCCCTCGCGCGCTGCGAGCTGGCCCTGGACGACGGCACGGTGACCACCATCTCCATGGTGGCGGCCCCCGACGGGCAGGCTGCCCTGGCCAGGGTCCTGGGGCGCGACGACGTCTTCCGCGTGGCCGCCACCTGGCTGGAGCGCCTCGCCTGGCCGCTCACCGAGTTCCGCGACAAGGACATCTTCTCCTTCTCTCGCGAGCAGGTGGACTCCATCACCCTGGAGGAGGGCGGGCACCGGGTCCGCATCCAGCAGGACCTCGGCACCAAGGCCTGGCGCGTGGTGGAGCCCGTGGTCATGGACGCCGAGCTGCGCAAGACCCTCACCACCGTCAACGCCCTGGCCCAGCTGCGCGCCGAGCGCGTGAGCGAGGGCAGCGAGCTCCGGGCCGCGGGCCTGGCGCCTCCCCAGACGCGCATCACCATCGGCATGATCGACGGCGGCGCGCACGTGCTGGACGTCTCCGCGCCCTTCCAGGCCGATCCGAGGACCACCCTGGTCTACGCCCAGGCCGACGAGCACCTGCCCATCTACGAGCTGTCCGGCGACACCCTGACCCACCTGCGTGGGGCGTTCCTGAAGAACTAGCCGAGGCCCACCATGTCCAAGAGCAACCTGATCACCTTCAAGGTGGACGACGCCCTCGCCGACCTCCTCCAGGGCATGTCCAACCGCTCCGAGTTCATCCGCGCCGCCATCCTCAACGCCCTGGACTCCACCTGCCCCTTGTGCAAGGGATCCGGCATCCTCAGCGTGGACCAGCGCCGCCACTGGGACGAGTTCGCCCGCCACCACGCCATCCAGGAGTGCGACGACTGCCACGCCTGGCACATCGTGTGCGCGAACGACGGCGAGCATCACCACGGGCACAGGGGGTAGCGCTACCTGGGCTCACACCCGTCCAGGGCCTGCGGCGCCCGGCGGAAGGTGCCCACGCGCTGGGGGCTGCTGCCCGTGCGCGGGGGCCAGCCCTCGAGATCGACGGTGACCGCGTAGGGGTCGAGGCGCAGCATGGCGCCGTCGCGCGCCTGCCAGCGCTCGGACCAGGTAGCGGCCAGGTGGTCCACTTCGTTGATCTCACCTTTTCCGAAGGTTGCCTCCAGGCAGCGCCCGATGGCGGCCTGCTGCCCGAGGGTCTGCGACCCAGGGGGCGCCGAGAGGCGCACCGACTCCAGGGTGCCACCGCGCTCATTGGGCCAGTGCAGGGTGGCGCTGCCGAACCAGGCGTGGCTCAGCGGCACCTCGATGTCCAGGCCGATCAGCACCCCCTGCTCCGCCCCCGCGAAGAGGGTGGGCACGTAGCCGCGCGCGGCGTCCACGTCGTAGCGCAGATCCAGCGCGGACAGCTCCGTCAGGGTGTAGCCCCAGCCGAGCCAGCCCTCGAGGGTGGACTCCTGCAGGGTGAGATCCTGCTCGGCCACCACCGCGAGGAACACCGACCACAGCAGCCGCGCCCGCGTGACCCAGGAGGGATCGCCCACATCGGCCGAGAAACATATATTGGAGACCTTTTCTCCCACGTTCACGTAGGCCCCGCCCCAGCGCCAGGCGGCCGAGCCGTCGCCGTCCCACACCAGCCGGCGCCCGAAGAGCCGCGTCAGCCGCGCCCGCGCCTCCGTCGCCCGGGGGTGGCCGTCGCTGGCGTAGAAGCAGGCGCCGATAGGCTGATCGAGGTGCTCGGCGTCCCAGCGCAGCCAGCCATAGCCGAAGCCGCTGCCCTCGAGCGGCACCGTCAGGCTCTCCCCGTCATCGCCCGGGCTCACCCCCAGGGCCTCGGCCATGGCCGCAGCGCCGCCCTGGAAGGGGGTCTTCACGAGCTGCGCGACCGAGACCCCCCCGAGGGGGCCGCCGCCCGTGCCGCCCAGCAGCGAGGCCACCGCCGCGATCAGGCCGATGGCGAGGTTCAGCCCGACCACCACGAGGATCACCCCGACCGCTCCCGCCGGCTTCGCCTGCGAGCGCACCTCCGCGCGCTCCTCCGTGAGCTCCCCCGTGGGGGTCAGCACGCTGGAGCCGCAGTAACGGCACTCCACCACGCGCGCCTCGCCCTTCCAGCGCAGGGGCGCGCCGCACTTCGGGCAGTCGAGGCTGTGGAGGGCGGGAGGCATGGAGGGTGACTATCAAGAAACAGCCGCAGGCTCTCGTACCCGTTGCCGTCCCCAGACACAGACACAGGTGTCAGGCACTAGGATTCAAGATTTTTGAAAAAAAATCTTGAATCCTAGTGCCTGACACCCCCCGGTGCGGTTCAACGACCGACGACGGCAGCCGACCACGAGCCCACCTGACAGGCTTGACGAACGGGCGCTGGGTATTACTTGGTATTACCCTCCCGGAGACGATCCCGTGCTTCCGTTGCTCGCCCTCGTCATCGCCGCCCAGGCCCAGCAGGCCCAGGCGCCCGCCCTCTCCAACCTCAACCCCGATCTCTCCCTCATCGCGGACCTGGCCTTCGCGGTGCACGGTCCCGGCGAGGCGCCCGAGGGCAGCGGCCATGATCCGGCCGCGCAGGGGTTCAACTTCCAGGGGCTGGAGCTGGCCGCCAGCAAGGCGGTGGATCCCTATTTCCGCATGGACGCGGCCGTGCACTTCCACCTGGAGGGGGTCGAGGTCGAGGAGGTCTACGGCACCACGATGGGGCTGCCCGGACGCCTCCAGGTGCGGGCGGGCGAATTCCTGACCCGCTTCGGGCGCCAGAACGCCACCCACCTGCACAGCTGGTCTTTCGTGGACGTCCCCTTCCCCCTGGTGCGGGCCTTCGGCGGCGAAGGCAACCGGGGGCTCGGGGCCGAGGCCTCCTGGCTGGCGCCGCTGCCCTGGTCGGCGGAGCTGCTGGTCTCGGGCACCATGGCCGACGACGAGGAGACCGCGCGCACCTTCGCCCCCGAGGAGGGCGCGGTCCAGTTCCCCATCCAGACCACCGCCGCGCTCGAGCAGTTCTGGGCCCTCGGCCGCGACCTCGACCTGGCCTGGGGGCTCTCCTGGGCCACCGGCCCGGCCACCGACGACGGGCGCGGCGAGCTGTGGGGCAGCGACGTCATGCTGCGCTACCGCCCGCTGTCCGACGGGCGCCAGGGCAGCACGGCCCTGTCCGGTGAGGTCTTCTACCGCCGCCTCGACACCCCCGCCGGCCTGCTCACGGATTGGTCCGCCTTCGCGGTGATCGAGGGCCGCTTCTCCAAGCGCTGGGGCGCCGCCGCCCGCTACGAGTGGGGCGCGCCCACCATGTCCGACGGTCGCATCGCCACCGATCCCCTCGACCCGGACTGGGCCGACACCCGCCAGCGCGTGGCCGCCGCCCTCACCTGGTGGCCCTCCGAGTTCTCCCGCGTCCGCCTCCAGGGCGAAGCCGATCTGCCCGGCTGGGTGGATGAACCCCTGCTGGCCGCCTTCCTCGCCTTCGAGATCTCTGCCGGGGCCCACGGGGCCCACCGCTACTGATGGAGTCGTCCATGCGCCGCTTGCTGCTCCTCCTGCTGTTGTTTGCCCTGCCCCTTCCTGCCCGGGCCACCCTCGAGGTGGTGGCCACCCTGCCGGACCTCGCCGCCATCGCCCGCGAGATCGGCGGCGCTCAGGTGCGGGTCACGGCCATGGCTCAGCCCGGCCAGGACCCCCACTTCGTCGACGCCAAGCCCAGCCTGGCGCTGGGCCTCGCCCGCGCCGATCTGCTGATCGTCGCCGGCCTGGAGCTGGAGGTGGGCTGGCTGCCGGTGCTGCTGACCGGCGCGCGCAACGCCCGCATCCAGAAGGGCGCGCCAGGCTACCTGGACTGCTCCACCCTGGTCGCCGTGCTGGAGATCCCCACCGCCCCGGTGGATCGCTCCATGGGCGATGTCCACCCCGGGGGCAACCCCCACTACCTGCTGGACCCGCGCCGGGGCCTGGCCGTCGGCCGCGGCATCGCGGCCCGGCTGGAGCAGATCGATCCGGCCCACGCCGCCGCGTACCGGGCGGGGCTCGCGGCCTTCGAGACCACCCTGAGCGCGAAGATCGCCGCCTGGGAGGCCACCGCCGCGTCGCTCCGGGGGAGGCCCGTGGTCAGCTACCACCGCTCCCTCGGCTACCTGGCCGACTGGCTGGGGTTCGAGGTCATCGCCGAGCTCGAGCCCAAGCCGGGCATCCCGCCACGCCCCGCGCAGCTCGCGGAGGTGCTGCAGCGCGCCCAGGCCCGGGGCGTCCGCCTGGTGCTGCAGGAGGCCTACTACCCGGCCTCCACCTCACGGGCCGTCGCCGAGAAGACCAGCATGAAGCTCGTCATCCTTCCCGGCGGGGCGGACTTCGCCGCCGGGGGGAGCTACGCCGACCGCATCGACGGGTTGGTCTCTTCCCTCGTCCAGGCCGCGGGCCCCTGACATGGAGACGCACCCCCTGCACCGGGAGATCTGCCACGCCCACCACCTGCTCCTGAAGGCGGAAGGCCTGGCCTTCGGCCACGGCGGGCACGCCCTCGGCCAGGCGCTCGACCTGGAGATCCACTGCGGAGACTTCCTCGCCGTGGTGGGTCGCAACGGCGCGGGCAAGACCACCCTCTTCCGCACCCTGCTGGGCCTGCAGCCCGCCATCGCCGGTCGCATCTCCACCTCGGCCGGAACCATCGCCTACGTGCCCCAGCGCGTGGCCTTCGACGAGCTGTTCCCGGTCTCGGTCCAGGACGTGGTGGCCATGGGCACCCTCGCGCTGCGGCCCGGCGATGCCGCCGCCCGCCGGGCGCGGGTGGCCTCCGCCATCGAGGAGCTGCAGCTCACCCCACTGGCCCGCCACACCTTCCGCTCCCTCTCCGAAGGCCAGAGGCAGCGGGTCCTCCTGGCCCGCGTGCTCGCGTCCGGGGCCAAGCTGGTGTTCCTGGACGAGCCCACCGCCGCCATGGACGCCGTGGCCGAGCGCGAGGCCATGGACCTGCTCGGCCACCTGCAAGCCCGGCACGGCATGGCGCTCGTGGTGGTCAACCACCACCTCGAGGTGGCCCTGCGCCTGGCCAGCCGGGTGCTCTTCCTCGACCCAGACGCGCCGGACACCGTGCTCGGCCCCCCGGCCGAGGTGCTGACCCACCCCTCCTTCCGGGCGCGCTACGGCGATGTGGCCTTCGAGGTGAGCCATGGGTGACACCCCCGGGCTCGCGGACCTGCTGGCCGCCCTGCCCCTGCTCGAGGAGGCCATCGTCACGGGCACGGTGGCCGGGCTCGTGCTGGGCTACCTCGGGGTCCACGTCCTGACCCGCCGCATGGTCTTCGTGGCCGCCACCCTCTCCCAGACCGCCGCTCTTGGGGTAGCCCTGGCCTTCTGGCTGGCCATGGTGCTGGACTCGGCTGCCCACCCCACCCTGGGCGCCGCCCTGGCCTCCCTGGCCACCGCGCTGCTCCTGTCCCTGCCCGCCCGGCGGCTGCGCCTGTCGCAGGAGTCGGTGATGGCCCTGCTGTGGCTCCTGTCCGCGGCCCTGGCCGTCCTGGCCGGCGACCGCATCGCCCAGGAGGCCCACGACGTGGGCGCCATCCTCTTCGGCACGGCCGTGATGGTGCCCACCGCGGACATGGTGGCCGTGCTCGCGGTGGCCCTGCCGGCCCTGGGCCTGGCGCTCTGGCTGCAGCCCCTCCTGGTCTTCACCGGCTTCGACCCAGACGGTGCGAGGGTCCAGGGCCTGCCGGTGCGGGCCCTCGACCTCCTCCTGCTGGGCCTGATCACCCTGGTGGTCGCCGCCGCCACCCGCGCCATGGGCGCCCTGCCGGTCTTCGCCTTCTCGGTGCTGCCCGCCATGGCCGCCCTGCTGCTGGCATCCGGCCTGCGCACCGCCTTCCTCCTGGCCGCCGCCCTGGGCGCCGCCGCCGGCGGCCTCGGCTACCTGCTGGCCTTCTTCCTCGACCTGCCCGTGGGCGCCGCCCAGGCCGGCCTCGCCGCGCTCTTCGTGGCGGCCGCGCTCCCGGTGCGGTGGTTGCGCGGCGGGCAGTAGCCGCCGAGGCTATACTTTTTTCGCGGCGGCTCGAATGAAGCCCGACACCGTACGTCGGGAGCGCGCACGCGCGGACTGCCCGCGGCAGGAGGCCCCCATGCGCCGACTCTCCATCCTCGCTACCCTCGCCTTCGGGCTCGGGCTCACCATCGCCGAGGCCCGCGCCGAGGCCCCCACGGATGGCCCCCAGGCCGAGGCCGAACAGCACCCCCAGGCCGCCTGGAAGAAGAAGAAGTCCAGCGGCTCCTCCGGCAGCAAGAGCGGTGGCTCCGGCAGCAAGGGCGGCGGCTCCTCCAGCGGCGGCCAGAGCAGCCCCCCCCCTCGCTCCGGCTCGGGCCAACACCCCCCCCAGCAAGGTCACCCAGCCCCCTCCCCCCAGCCGGAGCGGCCCCAGCCCCAGAGCCAGCCGCAGCCCGCGCCCCAACCGCAGCCCGCGCCCCAACCGCAGCCCCAGAGCCAGCCGCAGTACCAACCAGCGCCTCAGGCCCAGCCGCAGCACCAACCCCAGGCGCAGCCCCAGCGCCCCCTGAACACCCTCCCCGGGCGCGAGACCCCGGCCCGGACCGCAGGCCCCGCGGGCCACACGCCCACGCCAGGCCAAGCGCTCCAGCCCCGCGCCGGAGCCCAGCCCAACCCGCAGGTTCCCGGGGTCCATGGCGCCGCCGCCTCCCCAGCGACCGTCCACCGCCCGCCCGCCAACAACCTCGCGGGGCCCTACGGCCGGGTCGCGCACAGCACGCGGCAGCCCCAGGCGCAGGACCACAACGACGCCCGGGACCAGCACGACGCCCGGAACCAGCACGACGCCCGGGATCAGCGCGATCATGCGCAGCAGGCCCACCACGACCAGGCGCAGCGCGAGCGTGACGCCCGCGTAGCCCACGCGCAGGCCGCCGCGCGCCACGCGCAGGCCGCACGCCACCACCACGCCGCCCGGGCCTACTACGCCCACCGCGCCTGGGCTCACCGCCACCACGCCTGGGATCACCGCCACCACCACTACTGGTGGCGCCCCCACCACCCCTACTACGGCTACGGCCCCTGGTACCGGCCCCACTGGTCCTACGGCGTGTTCGTGTATGGCCCGCCGCCCTACTACTACCACGAGACCGTCTACGTCGAAGGCTCCACCTCGGTCCCCGAACCCGAGCGCGAGGCCCCGCGGCGCCAGGTGGATCGCGCCCACAAGTTCTCAATCGGGATGCGCGGCGGCAGCTACCTCTCGGGCTACGAGGCCGGCCCCGGCTTCATGGATTTCGGCCTGGGCGTGGCCGCGCGCTATCGCGCCACCGAGGCGCTGGGCTTCGAGGTCGCCTGGGAGCACCACGACCAGACCTGGGACCACGGCACCGAGCGCTGGAGCGATCCGCTGGCGGCCTCGGTCCAGCTGTTCGCCTTCCCCTGGACCAAGGTGAACCCCTACCTGTCCACCGGCGTCACCTGGACCAACCACGGCTACAACGACACCTGGTGGGAGCCCGGCGGCTACGAGCACGCCCAGGAGAGCGGCTGGTTGTTCGGCCCCCACCTCGGCCTGGGCCTGGAGCTCGGCGTCGGCCAGAACACCGCCATCGGTCTGGAGGGGCGCTTCATGGGGTACCTGAACCGCGACGACGCCGATCAGGCGCTGCCCACGGCGTTCCAGACCAACCTCGGGGTGAATTTCTACTTCTGAGCGGGGGCCGATCGGCGCTCGATAGTGGCGGTTCTACCAGGATCGCGAGATCGCACTCCCAGGCTGTGACCGGCCCGGGGGGGCCTGTACCCGCCGAAAACGGTCACAATGACCGCGGGGGGGAGAGGGCGCGCTCGCAGGTGAGGTTCGGAGCAGAGGGGAGCCTGACGACGGCGACAAGCGGGGGCACCCGAGACTACAGGCCCACGGCAGACCTCTGGACCCGCGACGCGACGCAGGGCTGTCTCTGCAGCCAGGCCTCCATGACCACAGCCACGGACGGGTCCGGCAACAGATCCGGGTCGAGGTAGGCGCCCGTCCCGGGCATCGACGTCGCCCGCAGGAGGTGATCCAGCCCAGGCAGACGCACCACCTCGAGGCGCGCGCCCATCGCGAGCCGCTCGGCGACAGCCTGATCCCGCGCGGAGATCTGGAGGTCCTGGCCCATGAAGACCGCCAGCACCGGAGCCTCGACGCGGGCCAGCTCGGCGGCCGGGTCCGCCTCCATGCGCTCGGTGAACCAGGCCGCCCCCGCGGGCCCGACCCCGAGCCTCGCGAGATCCTCGCGGTCACCCGCGCGCGCCGCGTTGAGAAGGGCGCGCTGGATAATCCGGGCCTCCTCGACCTCGGCGGGGGTCGCGCCGTGGGCTTCGAGGAGCACCACGAGCTGCTCCCCGACGAACTCATCCAGGGGCCGCATGGGGGGTGCGAGCAGCACGAGGCCGGAGGCGGGGCTGCGGAGCTGCGCACGCACCGCCACCTGGGTGCCCTCGCTGTGGCCCACCAGGAAGGTACACTCCCCGGCCACCCGGGGGTGCTGGCGCAGCGCCTCCCAGACCGCGATGGTGTCGCCGGCAAGGGCGTCCAAGCCGAGGTCCAGGGGTGGCGCGTCGGGGCCCGTCGCCAGCGGGTGGCTCTCACCGGACCCGCGCTTGTCGTACCGGGCGACAGCGTATCCGGCGGCCGAGAGCTGGCCGGCGAGCTCGCGCTCCACCCAGGTGGGCATCGCCGGAGAGTTTCCGTCGCGGTCGGCGTCGCCGGACCCGTGCACGAGCACGACGCCAGGGACCGGCGTGTCAGCCGCGCGTGGCAGGGTCAGCTCGACCCCGAGGGGAAACTCGCCCGCGGCCACCAAGGGCTCACGGTCCACCCCGTCGGGCATGGGGGGTGGGGGCTCCTCCAGCGGCGCCAGGCCCTCCCGCCTCAGGCGCAAGAAGTCGGCCGCTGGCCAGGCCTCCAACAGCCGATCCTGTTCGTCCAGCCAGAGCGTCCTCGCGAACCCCGGCGTCTGGACGAGGTAGCGGACCGCAGCGATTGTCTCGCCGTCGAGGACACGCTCGCGCCGCTCGCGGAGGGAGACGGCGACGGGCACCTCGACGCCGCGCTCCACGTCGAGCCCGCGCTCCGCGGCGAACCGGATCACGGTGTGGGCCTCCGCCATCCCGCAGGGCCACGCCGCGGCGGTCAGCATCAGCGGCTGCTGGAGCAGAACTCCCACCGCCGGGGCGTCGGATGTGGCCCGAGACTGCTGCACGCCGCGCCGCCGACGCCAGGCCGTCCCAGAGGGCCCAGCCTCGATCCAGACGTTGGTCCAACGTCCCGCCAGCAGGGTGGCGATCGACCAGCCATCCCCCCACTGCTCCGCGCGCTCGACCAGACCGCCGTCCCAGGTCTCGCAGGCGTAGCGGGTGCCGCCCCCGTCGAGCCAGGCCTGGGCGTCCCCCACGGCTTCGCCCTCGAAATCGAGGAGCAGGAAGGCGAGGTCCGGGCTCTCCGGGCCCGGCGCACCCCGGCATGCCCCCTGCGCCGCCATCAGGCCCACCAGGACCAAGCGCACCCCACGCATCAAGCCGGCCTGTCCCGCAGACGCCACAACCCCACGCAGGTCAGCACCAGGGCCAACAGCGCGGCGCCGAGCGCCGCGGGCAGCAGCCCGTCCACAGCCTGCCCGTGGGCCAGCCGGGTGGCGTGCCCGGTGAGCGCGCCGGGTGTGCGAGCGCCGAGGACAGGGAGCGCGCCGATCACGTTGAGAAGCAAGGCCCCACCCAGAGAGGTCCCCCCAGCCATGAGCGTGCTGGAGGTCAGGGCGCTCATGGACATGGCGAGGCTGACGTCGAGCAGAAGGCGGAGCGCGAGCAGGCCGTGCAACCAGGCCACGGTGGCCAAGTCAAGGGGGCCGAATAGGGCCCAGGTGTAGGCCGAGCACAGCACGCCCGCCAGCACGAGGCCCCCGAGCACCGGCGCCGCGACGGCCGACAGGCGGGCGAGGTAGACGGTGCTGCGGCGAACCGGCCGGCTGAAGAGGGTCGAGGCGGTGCCTCGCGAGAATTCTCCCGCGAGGGCGCCCGAGACGACGAGCACCACCAGCAGGGAGACCAGGGAGAAGTTGCCGGTGTACTGCGCGAACGCGTCGTCCGCGGCTGGGCTGCGGGTCATGAGGATCTGGATGCCCTCCAGCTCCTCGGGCGGTAGCGCCGCGAGGACACGCGGTGTGAAGTAGGCCGCCGCCGGCGACAGCAGCCCGGTCACCGTGAAGGCGAGGAGCAAGCCCTGCAGGCGGAAGGTCCGCCACTGGTAGAGCAGGTGCTCACGGATCAACGCGCGGATCACGGCAGGCCTCCCGGCGGGTGCTGGGCGTCGTCCTGCTCGAGCAGCTTCAGGAAGACGGACTCGAGGGAGGGTTGGACCCAGCCGAGATCCATGAGCCCCAGGCCAGCGTTCGCCAACCAACCGGGGAGGCTCCGGGCGGCGGCCTCGGGATCGCGGCATCGGATCCACACAGGGAGCCCATCACCCCCATCGGGGCTCGGTGACGGTACCTCGATGGACTCGGCCCAGGCGGGGACGGCCACCGCCAGCCCGGCGGGATCTCCCAATACACGGAGCTCGATCGTCCGTTCACGGAAGCGATCGAGCAGCCGACGCGTGGGCTCGTACAGCAGTATCCGGCCGTGGTGCAGGACTGCGACCGACTCGCACACCCGCTCCACGTCGTCGAGGATGTGGGTCGAGTAGAACACGGTGGTGGCACTGGACAGCTCCACCAACAGATCGGCCACCTCGGCGCGCCCGATTGGGTCCAGTGCCGACATGGGCTCATCCAGGAGCAGGACCTGCGGGCGCCCTACGAGAGCCTGCGCCAGCCCCAGGCGTTGGCGCATTCCCCCGGAGAAGCCCGTGACCCTGCGCGCCGCCGCGTCGGAGAGGCCGAGGCGCTCCAGCAGCTCGCCCGCACGCCCGCGCGCCTCCCGCCGGCCGAGGCCGGACAGCTCGCCCGCCAGCTCGAGCACCTCGCGGGCCCTGAGCCACGGTGGAAAGGAGGGGTGCTGAGGCAGCCAGCCCACACGCCGCCGCGGCTCGACGTGGCGAATTCCGACCGGCTGGCCGCAGATGAAGGCCTCGCCGTGATCCGGCTCCAAGAGCCCGGCCAGCACCCGCAGCGTGGTGGTCTTGCCCGCGCCGTTGACGCCGAGGAAACCGTAGATCCCCGGGCCGTCGATGGCGAGGTCCACACCGCGGAGGGGCTTCACGTCTCCGAAGGAGACCCCGAGCCCACGCGCCTCGATAGCCCTCAATCCTGACTCCGACCAAAGATGAACCAACTGATCCATCCGCCAAACCCAACCAACAGGATGGCGGCGACCCAGACAACCCTCGGGCCATGGGTGCGCTCCGCGCGGACGGCTTGCACCAAGGCGACCAAGCGCCCGACGAGATCGATGACCGCCAACACCAGAATGGGGACCAGCAACTCGGGGCTGAGCGTGAGCGTGGGCTGCATGGCGACTCTCAAGTTCAGCACGTTGATATCCCGACGTGTGCGCTGATGTCCAGTTCCGCGAACAACTCACTGGGCCCCCAGGCCGATTCGACCAGTGGGGTCAGCAACAGCCGCGCGGAGCCCCTCACGGCCCGGCGTAAGGCCCGGAGGCCGAGGGGCGATCGGAGATCCACGACCAGGGGCTCCAGGCCCCCGGGGATGGCGCGGACCTCGGTGGGCCCCAGGGGCAGTCCGATGTCGTCCATCCGACCAACGAACGACAGGAAATCGGCGCGCTCGGGAGGCCCAGGCGCGACCCCGACCACGTCGGGCGTGAGCAGGTGGGCCGGGCCGCACAGCAGGGTCGAACGCCCGAGGGTTGCCGCGGGGAGGACCGCGACCGGGGCGTCGACCCACGCGATCCGCATGCTCCAGGCGCGGGCCGCCGCCTCGATGAGATCAGGAGGCCGGCCGTCGAGCGCCATCAGCAGACGCGCGCCCGCGCTCATGGCCGCGGGTGAGCTGACCCCCAGGAACACGGGCAGGATCGGGCTGCCATCCTCCCTCCGTTCGAGGCGTGGCAGCCCGCTGCGGGGATGGGGGGCCACCTGGAGCCCGTCGATGCCGATCTCGCTGGCCAGGGGCTCCAGCTCCGGCGGGCACAGCGCCCAGGGTGCGAGATCCGGCCGGCGGTCCACAGGGCGGGCGGTGGCCCTGAGCAGGTCCGCCATCGCGGGCCAGCGGGCGAACCAGGCGCGCATGGCCGCCCGGTCCTCCGGCGCCGCGGACAGATACCGGGGCAGCAGCGACATGCGATCCGCGCCCCAGAAGCGAAGGCAGAACCGGCGAGGCCCATCATCCGCCGGCGCCAGGCGGAGGACCGCCCGCCCGCCCGGCCAGCGCTCCGTGAGGGAGCCCAGGGAGGACGAGAGGTTCACCTCACCCTGTACCTTCGCCAGCGCTTCCGCCACGGGGGCCAGCGGGTCCGCCGTGTCGACCCCCAGGAGGCGCCCGAGGGGGGCCACGGCGTGGGTGGGCTCCGAGGCGCAGCCCGCCGCCAGGCAGAGCGCCTCCCACGCCGCGAGGAACCGGCGCAGCGGCACCCCGGTCGCCCCCGCGGCGATGTGCTCGAAGACCGCCTGAAGCACGCGCTGCTCGGGGTTCGGCACCCGCATCCGGCGGCTGGCGAGCCCCGCCACCTCCACCAGGAAGGGAGTGATCACGTCTCGCGGGATCCGGCCGACGCCATCCATGCTCATGTCGAGGTGCTGGCTGCGCAGTTCCGGCGGCACCGGCCCGGACCCGCCCCGCAGCAACCTCGTGACATCGTTCGCCAGGGGTCCAGGCCCCTCCTCCCCGAGGACCTGGACCCGCGGGGGGCCCGGCGGCGGGGAGAAAGGCCCGTCCCCGAGACGGGCTCTCCCCGTCCAGGCCAGGAGCCCGAACGGGGTAGGGCGCAGGCTGGCGCGCCACAGGTAGCGCGCGAGGGCCGCGTCCCGCTTGAGGTGGGTCCTGGGGGTCGGGTCGGGGGCCTCCAGCGCGGCGACCAGCGAGGGGCTGGCGTTCTCGAGCGCGAGCCGCACCTGCGGGTCGCCGGCAAGCTGCTCCAGCACGCCTCGAGCCCTGGCCTGGGCGGCATCCCACGCGGCCCCGTCCTGAGCGGCGCCTTCGAGCGCGGCCCTCTCCGCCTCCCAGCGCGCCAGCTCGTCGGGGATGTCCGGCCCGCCGAGGGCTCGCCCGTTGTGGAGGTCCCGCCGCCACGAGAGGAGCCGCCTGCGCCGGCCCCGCGATGCGCCGGGGACCTGGGCGCCGAGCGCCTCCGCCAGCCGCTGGCCCGCCTCCCGGTGGGCCGCCTGCGCCGCCCGGAACGCCCGGTGGTCCGCGATCAACTGGCTTCCGGCCAGGCTCGCGCCCAGCGAAGGGGCCCAGGCCGGACACCGCAGCAGCAGGGTTGGATAGGCCTGCACGCCCGCGACCAGGTCGGGGCCGCACGGTGCCAGGCTTCGTGTGTCCCCTCCCAGCACCTCCCCGACCATGCGGACCATGGCGATCTGTCCGGGCAGCCCCAGCCCGAGGCGGTTCCAGTGGAAGATGACCAGGGAGGCGGCCAGCGCCCGCAGCCCCAGGCGCATCTGCCCCGCCCCGACCGCCTCGCGGTGGGCCACAGCGAGCGCAGCGCTCTCCCGAGCGAGCGCTTCGAGGGCCTGCTCCACCGGCGCCCGCAGCGCCCCGGCCAGGGGGACGCCCCGCTCGAGGCGTTGCCGGGCCTCCGCGAGGATCTCGGCCGGAAACCCCGGAGGGCCCTCCCTCGATTCGCGGCCCTGGGCGGCCACGCGCTGCCAGAGGTCCACGGCCTCGGGATTGTCCGCCGTGGTGGCGCGGATCAGGGGGCCGAGCGCGGCCAGGGAGAGGTCGAGCGCGCCCGCGGCCGCGTCGTCCGCCCAGGCACTGGCATGCCAGGCGAGCGCCAGGCGCGTGTCCGCCTCGAACCATCGGTGGGCCAGGTCCACCCCGGTCGGCCCGCCGAAGGTCGCCAGCTCCGGCTCGTAGAGACCGCGGCGCCAGGACAGCGCGACCCCCGCGCCCACCAGGTCGGAGCCCAGGGCCTCGACCCCCGATCGCGAGACACCCCGCACGCGCAGTCGGAGGCCGGGTGGCTTGACGACGTACCAGCCGCCGCGACCCGAGGCGGCGTCCACCCAGCGGCGCAGGAACCCGTGCAGGCGCGCACAGCTGCGAACCAGGCCTCCCTCTCCGAGCTCCAGGTCGAGCTGCTCCCAGCCTGTCGCGGCGCGAGCCGCGATGAGGGCCTCGAGGCGCTCTCGCCCGCCCGCGAGGAAGGCGTCGCGCCACCGCTGCAGGTCGCCCTCCGCGACCCCTTCGCGCGCCGCCAGCGCGCCGACATCGGCCAGCCGCAGGCTCTCGAGCACCAGGCCGATCGGGTCCATGGTCGTCAAATGCCGAGCCTGGTCCAACGCTCGCCCACGGGGCGCGGGGACCTGCGCACGGGCAGGGCGAGGTAGCGCGTGGCCCCGGCCGGAGCGCGCTCGACGTACAACAGGCTGGCCTCCACGAGCGGCTCAATGCAGCCCTCCGGCTCGGCCGCGAAGCGGGCCCGGCTGAAGGAGATCACCAGCTCGTCCCCGTCGCGCAGCACCTGCAACCCGAAGATCCACGCCATGAACGCCGCGGCCTCATCTTCGCCCTCACCGGCTTCACGCGCCAGGGTGGACAGGCTCCGAGGGCGATCCAGCGCCTGGAAGACCACCGCCGCGTGGTCCCGCAGGCGGACGCGCTGCTTCGGCAGCCCAGGGCGGTGATCGTCGATGAGGACGTCGTCGCCCACCGGCCACCAGGTGAGGCTGCAGTCCTCATCCCGGAAGACCGCACGCCAGCGATCCACCGCCCGGATCAGGGGCTCGACGTGTTCCAGGCGCGGCTCGCCCTCCTCGCGCACGAAGAGGTAGGCGATGCGCGCGAGCTGGTCCTCAGGGAACGGGTGCACCTGCCGGTACCAGGGGCTGGGCCGAAGGTGGAGGTCGAAAGCGGCTGGTTCGGCGTGGAAGGGGCTGAAGCGGTGGAACTCCACCCTCGGCGCCGACGAGGGCGGCCGCAGGTGGACGAGCAGGGCAAGGTCCCGGGCCATCCTGCCGTACTCCTCGACCGGCTCGCCCGGAACGCCAATCAGGATGTTGTACGCAGGGAGCACGCCGTACTCCCTGGCATACTTGAGGAAGGCCACGTTCTGGATGGCGCTCACACCCTTGCGCATCAGGCGGAGGATCGGCGTGCTGAAGCTCTCGATGCCCGGCTGGACGGCGGTGACACCGGCCTGCGCGAGGCGCCGTATCCGCCGACGATCCAGGTTCGCCTTCACCTCCCAGAAGTAGCTCAGCTCCATGCCGCTCTCTGCGGCCCACCCCGCGAACTCGCCCAGGTACTCCATGGACAGGATGTTGTCGGCCATGAACAGGTAGCGGGTGCCGTAGCGCCGAGTCACGGAGTCGACCTCGGCCATGAACCTCGCCTGGGATTTCGCCCGGAAGGCCATTCCGTTGGCATTGAGCCCACAGAACGTGCAGTGCTTCCGCTCTCCCCACCAGCAGCCCCGGGAACTCTCCAGGGGCAGGACCAGCGGTCGCTCGGCGAACCCTAAGGCCCGGCGCGCCTCGACATAGTCGTCGAAGTCCGGCTCGGGCAGGCCGTCCAGCGCGCCGAGGGGGGCCGCGGGGGGGCCCCGGTGCGCGCTCCCGTCCGCGAGGCGGAGAAACAGCCCCGGGGTGTCCAGCAGCCCCTCCCTCTGCTCGCCGTCGCAGAACCTCCGCACGAACCGCGGGAAGGAGTGATCCGCCTCCCCCGAGAAGGCAAAGTCCAGGAAGGGGAAGAGCTCTATCCAGGCCAGGCCCATCTCGCCGTCGCAGTTGGCGCCGCCCAACCCCACCAGGATGTCTGGGTGTCGCTCCTTGATGCACTTCGCCAGCGCCAGGGCGGGGGCGTTCTGGTAGAAGGTGGTGTTGATCCCGACCACGGCGCAGTCGGCCAGGCGATCCGCGAGCTCGCGCAGCTCCCGGCCGGCGTCGTGGCGGAGGGTCAGCAGACCCTCGAGGGAGAGGCCTGGCGTGCGGTCGCTCCTCATCTTGAGCTCGAGCAGGGTCTGGGTGGTCGCGTCCCGCTGGGCGAGCCGTGCGCCGTGCAGCTCCCCCGCGTACAGCCACTCGTTGAAGGGGAACCAGATCCTGTGGGTGAGCGCGCTGTAGGCCGCGATCCGCTCCTCGGGCGTGGCGCCGGGGAGGCGGGAGGCGAGCTCGAGGTTCCAGAAGATGGTCCGGCTCGGGAGGCCCTGGGCCTCGAGGCCGGCGGCGAGCAGCGCCAGCCCAAGGCTCGGGAGCCCACCCGGGGCGAACGGAGGGTAGACGAGCCCCACGCGGTGCGTGTGCGGGTTCATGGCGACGCAGCCTCCTCCGACCCCTGGGCCGGGGCGCCCGGCAGGGCGTACAGCGCGCCGAGTCCGAGCTTCTCGGCCTCCGCCGTGGAGGGACAGTCCACCGCCAGCGCCAGCCAGCGCCCGTCGCGGAACAGGGCGGCGCCTCGCAACCGCAACGTCTCCAGGAACCCGTCGAGGTCGGAGATCTCCCCTGGCCCCTCCAGCAATTCGCCCCCCAGGCTCCCGATGGTCGCGGCGAAGACGAGGTCCTCCAGCCCGGGCTCGGCGCCGGCGCGGGTGGGCCACCAGCGCTCGATCGACGATCGGGCGCGACCGCGGCGGATCAGTCCATGGATCAGGTGGGCGCTGTCCGTCAGCAGGGTGTAGACCGGGCGCCCGAACCGGGTGTCTACCAGCAGGGTGGAGGCGGCCCCACGGAACTGGAAGAAGCGCGCCCCCGCCGCGTGCTGCCGCTGCCAGCGGAGCACCCCCTGCCAGAGGTCCCGCTCGTAGCTCGGGGGCCCCTGCGGCAGATCGGCGTCGAAGTGGTAGCAGATGTTCTCCCGTTCCTCGCGGGGGAGCCCGCGCCACGCAAAACTCCCGAACCCCGCGGGGCGCAGGTTGCGCAGGCCGTAACGCTCCTGCTCGACGAAGAGCTGGCTCTGCCGGTCGATGACCACGGGGTTGGGGCTCCGGGGTGGCGGGAGGTGGTGGAGCAGCGGGAAGATCGCCAGATCCTCGAGGTAGGGCTCCTCCGGCTCACCGGGGAACCGGTACATGTAGAACCAGAGGGGCGCCAGCCCGTGGACGACGCACCACTTGAGCAGCTCGATCTGCCGGATGCCCTTCGCACCCTTGCGCATGAGGTCCAGCAGGCGGCTGTTCAGCGACTCGATCCCCGGCTGGAAGAGGCGCACGCCTGCCCGCGCCAACTGCGCGACCTCCGCCTCCCTCAGGTTGGACTTGGTCTCGTAGAAGAGAGTGAGCCCCTCCCCCTCGAGGGCCGGGAGCACCTCCTTGAAGTACCGCTGGCTGAGGATGTTGTCCACCGCACAGACCGACCGCAGGCCGAACCTCCGGGTGTTGATCCGCACCTCCTTCAGGACACGATCACCGCTCTTGGTCCGGTAGGCCAGGGAGGTGGGGTTCAGCCCACAGAAGATGCAGTGGCGCACCGCCCCCCACCAGCAGCCGCGGGACGTCTCGATGGGGATGGCGAGGTTGGCGCTGTTGAGCGGGTGCCTCAGGAGCCCGGGCAGCTGCTTGAAGTAGTCGGCGAAGTCCGGGATGGGCAACACGTCCAGGTCAGCGACCGGCAGCGCGGGGTGGGCCGGGGACTCCAGCGCGCCCTGCGTCCACAGGCCGCAAACTCCACCCGTCTCGCGGCCATCGCGGAGACGACGCAGGTACTCGGGGAAGGAGTGATCGGCCTCTCCTTGGATGATGGCATCCACCCAGGGAAAGGAGCGCAGCAACTGCTGCCCCATTGCCCCGTCGGTGTTGGCCCCACCGAAGACGACGTGCACGCCCGGATGACGCTCCTTGATCCGCCGCGCGAGGCACAGGGACGCGACGCTCTGGCAGAAAGAGGTCGAGAAGCCGAGCACATCGAAGGTGCCCCAGTCACGGCGCTGGAGGCAGTGCTCGATGAAGGCGTCGGCCCGCGCCGCGTACCTGCGGGCACGCCCGCAGAAGCCCGACAGATCGGGCAGATCGAACCGCGGGCCCGCCTGCTCCTCCAACAGATCGAGGGCCTCGATCATGCCCGCGGGCCCCTCCCCCCACAGCGGCCCGCTGCAGAAGACCTCGCCCAGATCCTGGTAGGTCGCCAGCATGTCGTAGTCGCCGAGCGACCAGCTCGTGTGAGGCTCCAGGAAGAACCGTATCCAGTCGAGCGCGCCGTAGTAGATGTCGCAGGCGATGCCATCCCGCGCCAGCGCCGCCTTGAGGGTGCTCACCCCGAGGTTGGGCATGTTGGCGGGCGCAAACGGCATCGAGACGAGGCAGACGCGCATGGAGGCCTCTCGCAGCGCTCAGGCCCGGCCGAGGGTCTCGGACGCTGCACAGGCCGTCTCGGCAGGCAGCAGGCCCATGGAAATGAGCGATCTGAGGTTCATGTCGCGCTCGACGATGTCCTCGACCTCCTCGGCGGAGAGGTCCCCGCAGGCCTGAAGGCAGACGTCGCAGATCGAGCTGAACGAGCTCGCGGTGGGCTGATCGGGGCGCGCCTTCCGGACGATCCGGTACAGCTCCTTGGGGCCGAGCGCGTTGATGAACTGCCAGCGCTTCTGCCCCTCCATCCTGTGGAAGAGGGTGGCGAGATCCGTCCCGCGGACATCGCCGACCGCGAAGGTCGCACTCATGCCACCCGCGCTGCAGCAGGCCTGAAACGCGCCGTCCGGGTATACGACCGGCTTGTGGATGACCTCCGTGCAAGGCTGGAGGTCGGGGAACTGGTCGAACGCCAGGTGACGGATGTCCTCGGGGTACTGCATGATCCGCCCCCTGGCGACCACGCCTCCGCAGGCCACGAAGATGTGGTCACCCTCGAACGCCTTCGCGCCACCGGCCGCGAGGGCCGCGTGCAGATCCACGAGCTTCTCCCTTGGAAGATCGTAGAGCGCGGCCAGCTCGTCCAGCGGCGGCTGGAGAGAAGTCGTGACGTACGAGAGGATTCTCGTGAGCCCGTGGCGCTCGGCAGCCGCGAGCCCGTGGTGGATCACCTGGCGCTCCATATGCTCCAGGTGGAACCGATCGGCGCTGAAGTTCAGCTCCCCGAGGCCCGCCGCCTTCATCCGGCCGAGGGTCTCGATCCCGCAGTCCAGATCCCTCGCCCAAAACCCGTTGGTCACGACCCGCGTGCCCAGCCCGAGCCGTGTCGCGAGGGCGATGAGCTCCTCGAGGAGGTCCTGGAAGAGGAACGGCTCGCCGCCGGTGAAGGTGACCTTGCTGAATCCCGGGAGGGTTGCGGCCTCGATCAACCACGATCGCAGATCCTCACGTCGCATGCGCTCGGCGTTGCGCGGCGAGGAATCGATCCCGCAGTGGCGGCACGCGATATTACAGGTGCGAGCCGTGAGAAACGCGAGCTCTCGGCACCGGCGATCGAGGGGAGGCGGCTTGGCTAGGTCGTCCACGGTGGCTCCGAATGGTCAACGAGCATGGGGGAAAGAAATGGCGAAAGTAACGCAACAACCCAGCGGAAGCACCCGAAGGCGCCCCGCTGGGTCCGGTGCTGGTGCCCGGGCTCGGCGCAGAATCAGCGGATTCTGCCGATGAGGTCCGCGACCTCCTCGATCCCGAGCCCCTCGATGCGCAGGCCGTTGGGGAGGTGGAGGGTGAGGCCACGACCCGTGCGGGTGATGCCCTCGATGCCCATCTCCGGCCGGATCAGCTTCTCCACGTCGGCGACAGCACCGGCGGCCGCCACGACCGCCGCCACCACGACGGCGACGCCCGCCACGAGGGCGACCTCGCCCCCGCCCGCGCCGGCGAGGGTCTCGTGGATGCGCGCGATGCGGGGCAGGTCGCGGCCGCGCACGGGGAGGTTCTTCTCGATGAAGGAGGACAGCTCGGCGGTCGGCGCGAGGTTCAGCTCGGCGATGTCCACCGCGTTCACGTCGAGGTCTTCCTTGAACTGGCGCACGCCCTCGTTCACGGTGTTCAGGTCGAGGCTCTCCGGGACCTTGATGCCCTCTGGGAGCTTGACTTCGAATTCCACGAGGACGGCCTCGGGATCCTTGGCGAAGCGCTTGCGGAGGGCGGCGTCCGCCAGGAGTCTTTTCTGGAGCTCGATGGTCGACATGGTGTTCTCTCCGTGCAGGGGGGGTGGTCAGCGGATGCGCGTGATGAGCGTGGCCACGTCTTCGATGGAGAGGCCTTCGATCCGCAACCCGTTCGGGCCATGGACGGTCAGGCCCCGACTGGTGCGGGTGAGGCCTTCGATGCCGAACTCGGGGCGCACCACGGCCTCCCGCAGCTCCTGGCTGATACCGGCAGCGGCGACCACGGCGGCGACCACCGCGCCGACCACCGCGCCGACCACCGCGACCGTAGCGACCTCGCCGCCCCCCACAGCGCCGATGCGGCCACGAACGGCGCCCTCGATCACCGCGAGATCGCGGCCCCGAACGGGCATGTTCTCCTCGATGTAGCGGGTGATCACCTTGGCGTCCGACGCCGCCAGGCTCTCGAAGGTCCTGCCAGTCTCCACCAGGTCCTTGCGTGCGTCCTCCACCGCCTTTTCCAAGGCGACGAGATCGATCCCACCCGCCGGGGGCTTGACCCCCTCGGGCAGCTTGATCCCGAACTCCACCAGCACCTCTGCGGGCTTCTCGGCGAAGCGCTTGCGGAGGTCAGCGTCGGTCAGAAGGCTCTTCTGGAGTTTCGCAGTATTGGGCATGGGCTCTCCCTTTCCCGTTGAGGGCGGTGCCAGGTGAATGGGGGTTGCGTATCCTTGCGGTTGAAACCCACGAGCGTTCGTTCGAGGGCTGTTCGTCGGTATCTTACCTTGTTTCTCCAAGCAACAAAAATTGTCCGCAGTGGAGTGTGCAACTTCAAATACGCCCCACCCCCTGGGCGGAATGTCGTACGTGCACGCCGCGCCACTCTCCGCTCCCGTCCACGTGAGCAGGCTCTCCGGGTCCCCCGACCCAGGAGAAAAGCACCGGGGACAGATCCTCTGCGCCGGGGTGGATGACGCGCGACCGGCCCACCGGCAGGCCGGCTGGCCCGTGGAGCTACGACAGCGCATCGCTCACCACGCCATGCGTCGCCACGGTGGAGACGAGAGCTGGTGAGCCATCGGCGAGAGCCTTGGGCCGAGTCGGACGACTGTAGGGAACTGGGCGCGAGCGTGGCAGGCACAATCGCCTACGATCCGCTCCACGACGGCACGATGGTTGAATTTCCACTTCTGATCGGGGGTGAGGAAGGGGGCCGGCCCGACGCGCCCCGGTCGCGGGGTACACCGCACGGGGGCTCGGTAGAGACCGGCCTCCAGGTTGTGGATGGCGGGCTCGTGGGTGAGGTACCGTCTCACCATGAACACCCGCACCCGAACCGGGGTCCAGCCCCCATCACGTCCCTGGCCCCTGCTGCTGTTCTTCGGGCTCGCCGGCGCGGCCATCACCCAGGAGGAGCCCGTGTCGCCGCCCGGGCCGCCGGCCCAGCGCGCAGAGACCGTGGCCCTGTGCGAGGCCCTGGCCGGCCCCGCACCGGACGCGAGGCGGGTCCGCGTCCTGCTCGCCCAGGGAGCCGATCCCGACACGATCTGCGTCGTGACCACCACCATCAAGGTGCCCACGGAGCCGCACCCTTCGCTGCTGGGGAACCTGGCCCGCACCCTGACGGGGGGGCGCCCGTCCCTGGGCAAGGCCCTGGTGGGCCTGCTCATGCTCCCCCTCCTGCCGGTCCTCGGGCTCATGGACGGCCTGAACCGGGCCCTCGACCCGGGTTTTCGCTTGCAGACGGTCGAGGCCCACCTGCCCCCACTGCACCTGGCGGCCCAGGCCGATGCGTCCGCCTGCGCCCTGGTCCTGCTGGAGGCCGGGGCCGAACTCGAGCGCCAGGACGAGGATGGCCTCACCCCGCTGGCCTACGCCCTGGTGCATGCCGAGCAGCAGGGCACCTCCGAGACCCTCCCCCTGCTGCTGGAGCGCGGCGCCTCCCTGAAGGCCCTCGAGCCCTACGACGCCAGGGGGCTGGCGGCCATCGCCCTTCAGCCCGCGCTGCTGTCCCTGCTGTGCGCCCACGGGCTGGATCCGGACGCCTCCCCCGCCGGCCGGCCCACCGCCCTGGTGCTGGCCGTCGAGGATGGGCACGAGGCCGCCACCCGCGGTCTGCTGGCCTGCGGCGCCTCCCCCGAGCCGCGGCAGCGGGCCGACCGCGTCCCGGTGGACGCGGCCCGACGGGCCGACCGCCCGGAGCTGCTCGACCTGCTGGTGGAGCACGGCGCCAGCCTGGAGACGGAAGACGAGGGGGGGCGCGGCGCCCTCACCCGCGCGCTGGACGACGGGGCCACGCGCTGGGTGTCGGTGCTGCTGGAGCGCGGGGTCCTGCTGGACCACCCCGACGTGTCCGGTGACACCCCGCTGCACCACGCCATGGACTGCGCCGACCCCCTGCCGCTCGAGCTGCTGCTGGAGGCCGGGGCCGACCCCCACGTGGAGAACGCCGGCGGCGAGAGCCCCCTGGAGGTGGCGCTGTGGGGCTACCAGCTCGACCGCGCCGCGCTCCTGCTCGATCACGGGGCCCCGATCGATGAAGGGCTGGAGGGCTGGCTCGAGCGGACCGGCGAGGAGGCGGCCGAGGGCCAGCACTGGCGTCCCGTAGACCTGTGGGAGGCCGCGGCCGTGCTGCTGCTGAAGCACGGTCTGCCCCCGAGCCGAGCCCTGCTGGTGCCCGCGGTGACCCTGGACCGACCCGCGCTGGTGGAGGTCCTCATCGCCCATGGCGAGGACAGCCCGGCCCGCGTGTACCGGCGGCTGGCGCGGAAGGCGCGCCGCGCGGGTGCCAGCGAGGTGCTGGTGGCGCTGCTGGAGGGGGAGCAAGCTGCGCGGAGGAAGCGGTGGTGGGGGCGCTGAGTCGGCCGCACCGCCCAGCGCATCACCGACCGCCCAGGCGGTGGGCGCCTGCCAGGCCCGACCCTGACGCCGACGGCCTGCCGGACCTGATGATCAGCGCCACCTGCCGGGAGAGCTTCCGGGTGAAGGTCTACCTGCTGCCGAGCCCGCAGGAGGTCGCCGCCCCCACCCGCCAGACACCGCCCACCTCAGGGCATACACTCCGCGTCGCGCCAGGCGGTCAGGTGCAGGTCCCAGCGCTCGCCCTGGGTGGTGGTCACCAGAGCGCCGCCGCCGTCAGCCGCGATGGCCAGGGCGGCCTTGGCCACGTCGAGGACGTCCGTCTCCCAGGGGTGGATGTCCACGGCCGCGCAGGCCGGATCGCGGCAGTGGGCCACGCGCAGGGTGGCGTCGTTGAATTGCTCGTTCACCAGCGCGTAGGCCACCACCGGCAACCCCTCCGGGTCCAGGGCGAGGGCGACCGCGGTGGTGAAGCCCTGCTCCAGGGTGACCGACTGGCGCGCGGCGCAGGCGTCGTCGGCGCAGATCTGCAGATCCCTGCCCAGGGCGACCAGGGGCAGGCCGTCCGCGCCGAGGATCATACCGAGAGGCGACTCCACGGGGCTCGGGCAGTCGCCGAACCGGGTGGTGGTGACCGCCCCACAGGCCGCGTCAGCGCAGACGTAGAGGTCGATGGCGCAGTCCACCCAGGTGTAGCCGTCCACGTGATCGTAGGTCACGGCGGCGATGCGCGGTCGGCCCTCGGCGTCCAGGGCCATGGCGGGCATGCCGCCCTCGCGGTGGTCGAGCTGCTGCACGACGGCGCCGGCGCAGGCCGCGTCGGCGCAGCGGGCGATGGAGAGCCCGCCCCAGCTCACCACGGGCAGCCCGTCGGGGCCGAAGGTGATGTCGGTGCCCATGCCCGTATCCGGAGCCAGGCTCCGCAGCGTGGACGAACCGCAGGCCTCATCGTCGCACGCGGCGACCCGCACGGCGCCGGCGGCGTGGTCCATGAACGCCACCAGGGGGCGGCCCTCGGGATCGATGGCCACGGAGGGGTATTCGCAGCCAGAAGGATCGCAGTCCAGCAGGACCGTGTCGGTGTAGCTCCCGCAGACGCCATCGCGGCAGCGCAGCAGGTGCAGATCGCCCGAGGCCGCCTCCACGAAGGCGACCGCGGCGCGCCCGCGCTCGTCCACGGCCGCGTCGGCGTCGAGGACGCCCTCGATCTGCCGCTCCAGCAGGCACTCGCCAGGGCCGGTGTCGACTCCGGGGCCCGTGTCGGACCCGGGGCTGGTGTCGTCCGGCTGCTCGGGCGGGTGATCGCAGCCCACGGTGAGGGTGAGGAGCAGGAGGGCGCCGAGGCGCAGGGGGAGTGGTTCCATGCTGTCTCCGGGTGGGCCCGTGGAGGCTCTGGCCCCGCGTGGACATGATAGCAGCCGCGCGCGAGCCCGGAGGCCGGCGGTCCATACGAGAGGCTGGCGCATGGCGAACAGGGTACGGAGGCGCTCCTCCCCCACCACGCCCCGGAGCCCCCATGGCCGGTGAGAAGCTCGGACGCAACGATGCCTGCCCGTGCGGCAGCGGCAGGAAGTACAAGCGCTGCTGCCTGCTCAAGGGCAAGGACGACCCCTACGCCCGGCCGACGGCCGTCCCCACGCCCCCCCGGCGGGCGCCGAAGGAGCAGCAGCCCTGGGGCCCCGATCCCTGGGACGACGAGGAGGACTGGGAGGACGACGAGGGCCCGGAGGCTACGTTCCAGAACTCCTCCTTCACCTGGGAGCAGGCGGAGGCCATCGCGTCTGGCGCGATCCCGGGCGATCCGCCCGTTCACCCCTGGGTCGTGGCCCAGCTCCGCGAGCGCACGGAGATCGGCCCCGGAGGCGCGACCCCCGTGCACACCATCGGGTCGGTGCGGGCCCTGGACGACGAGGCCCTGTGGGCGCTGCTCGCCGGCCAGGGCGTGGCGCTCGATCCCGCCGCCTTCATGGCCGCCGCCGAAGGGGAGAGCTCGGCCTGGGCCCTCTCCAGGCGCTGGTCCGCCGCCGAGGACGCCGACCGCGAGCTGATCGGGCTCGTCACCTGCGAGCTGTGGCGCCGCCTGCGGCCCGCGCATCCCTCCCTGGAGCTGCTCGACGAGCGCATCCAGGAGGGTTTCGACCGGCTCGATGAGGATGATCTCGACGCATGCTGCGCCATCTGGCTGGCCGTCGTCACGGATCTGCTGGCGTGCCTGCCACCGGACGTGGACGATCTGGTCGTGGCCCACGCCATGTTCCCGGGGCTCACGACCCTGTCCGACTGGCTCTTCGAGCTGGACGAGGTGTGCGTGGTGCTGCCGGACGACGACGGGACGCTGGTGCGGGCCGCCGAGGACGCCTACCGCCGGCTGGCCGAACGGTTCAGCCAGGGGGAGGACCACATCGCCCTCAGCCTGCAGCGCGCGCGGCTGCTGTACGCGCTCGACGAGGTGGCGCCCGCGGAGTCCCTGATCGAGGAGCTGCGCCGCGCGCACCCGGACCACTCCGGTCCCTACGCCATGCTGGCGGACAGGGTCATCGAGGCGCCACACCATGCCGCGCGCGCCGACCTCCAGCGGGCCGTCGCCCTGCTGGAGGAGGGCCTGTCGCGCTGCACGCGCGAGGATGACATCGCGGACCTCACCTGGCGCCTGGAGGAGGCACGGGCGGCGCTGCGCGCCCGCTGACATGGACCGCTGGGCCCAGGTGGAGCGGCTGCGCGCCCTGAAGGCGCGGGAGGGTGGCGAGCCCCTGCCGGCCGGGGGCCCGCCGGTCGCGCTGCTCTACCCGGCCTCCTACCGCGTGGGCATGGCCTCCCTGGGCTACCAGTGGATCGCCCACCTGCTGGCCGAGGCGGGCTTCGCGGTGGAGCGCGCCTTCCTGCCGGATGAGGGCTGGCGCCCCGAAGACGGCCCCATCCTCACCCTCGAGAGCGAACGCCCGCTGGGCGACTTCCCCCTGGTGGCTGCCACCGTCGCCTGGGAGCTGGAGCTGCCGGGCCTGGTGCGGGCCCTGGAGGCCTCGGGCATCCCGGCCCCGCGGGCCGAGCGTGGCCCCGAGCACCCGGCCCTGCTGCTGGGTGGTCCGCTGACCTTCTCCAACCCCCGCCCGCTGGCCGCCATCGCCGACGCGCTGCTGCTGGGCGAGGCGGACGCCACGGTGATCCCCGCGGTCCAGGCCTTCTTCGCTCTGGATCGCGTGACCTGGGAGGCCCGGTTCGCCTCGCTGGAGGGCGGCTGGGCCCCCCACACGGGGCAGGCCGAGCCCGAGCCCGCCCGGGCCGCCGACGCCCTGCTGCCCGCGCGCGCGCGCCTGTGGTCGCCCGAGGCCGACTTCGCCGACATGGCCCTGGTGGAGGCCGAGCGCGGCTGCTCCCGGGCCTGCGCCTTCTGCGTGATGCGCCGGGGCGAGGGCCCTGGGATGCGCGTGTTTGCGCCCGAGCGCGTGCTGGCGGCGGTGCCCGCGGGCGCCCCCCGGGTGGGCCTGGTGGGGGCGGCGGTCGGCGATCACCCGCGTCTCACCGAAATCCTCACGGCCCTGCTGGACCGCGGTCAGGGCGTGGGGGTCTCCTCGCTCAGGGCGGATCGCCTGGCGCGCCAGCCGGATCTGGCTGGGCTGCTGCGCCGGGCCGGCTACCAGACCCTCACCATCGCGGCCGACGCCCCCAGCGAGCGCCTCAGGGTCGGCATCCACAAGGGGATCCGCGCCGAGGATCTGCTGGCCTGCTCGGCCCTGGCCCGGGAGCACGGCTTCCGCGCGGTGAAGCTCTACGCCATGCTCGGTCTGCCGGGCGAGACCGACGAGGACGTGGAGGAGCTGGCCGCGCTGCTGCGCGCCATGGCCGCCATCCACCCGGTGGACCTGGCGCTGTCCCCCTTCGTGCCCAAGCGCCGCACCCCGCTGGCGGGCGCCCAGTACGCGGGGATCAAGGTGGTGGAACGCCGCGTGGCCCGCCTGGAGCGCGCCCTGCGCGGCGTGGCCGGGATGCGCCCGGTGAGCGCCCGCTGGGCCTGGGTCGAGGCCATGCTGGCGCAGGGTGGGCCCGAAGCCGGCCTGGCCGCGGTGCGCGCCACCCGCGCGGGGGGCGGGTTCTCGGCCTGGAAGCGGGCGCTCAGAGGTTGAGGGCCAGCCCGTAGAACCCACGGTACTGCTCGGTGCCGTCGGTGATGTAGAAGTCGGTGGCGTAGCCGTCGTCGGCCCCCACGTACCAGATGGCGTAGTACCAGCCGCCGTTGGCGGTGAGGTAGAAGTCGCCGCTCTCGCCGTCGATCCCGAGCACCGCGGGGTCCCACATCTGGTCCCAGGCGACCCGGTCGACCCACTCGTTGCTGGACAGATCGAAGCGCGCGATGGTCTGGATGCCGGTCTTGGCGTCGTACTTGGCGCTGTACCAGGCGCCCATGTCCATGTGGGCGCCGCTGTAGGCGATCACGCCGTCCCAGGCCTCGATGTCGGGCCGGCGGCGGATGTCCAGGCCGCCCTCCTCGCTCCACAGGGCGAAGCCGCCGTAGTAGCCCACCAGGCCGACCTCGCCGGTCTTGTAGTCCACCGCGACCGTGTAGGGCAGCAGGTCGAAGCTGGCGGGATCGGACATGTCGGTGTTCCAGGAGGCCAGCACCTCGTGGGAGCCGTCCGGATCCACCCGCCAGAGGTGGTCGATGGTGGTGGCCAGGTAGTAGCCGTCGGGGTGGGTGCAGATGCCGTACAGCCCCCACTCCGTGTCGTCCTCGGTGAACTCCACCAGGACCGTGGTGGAGCCGTCCTCGTGGACCTGGGCCAGGGTGCCGACGGTGGCGTTGTTGATCACCCAGCCGTCACCGTCCACGGCGTGGTCCAGCCAGAGGGGGAAGACCTCCGGGTCCAGGATGGGGATGGTGCGGTACAGGCGCCCGAGGCGGTCGAGGACCACGATGTCCGCGGCGCCGGGCTCGACCGGATCGCTGTCGTAGAAGGCCACGGTGATCCCGTCGAACTCCTCGTCCACACGCCCATCGCAGTCGTTGTCCTTTTCGTCGTCCGGGTCCTCGTCCCAGCCCGGGTGGACGTAGGGGTCCTGATCGTCGCAGTCCCCCTCCTCCACGGTCCAGCCGTCGTGGTCCTGGTCCGCATCGGTGTCGGTGTCGGTGTCGGTGTCCGCGTCCGCGTCGGCATCGCCTTCGGCGGTGTCGTCGTGATCCGGTGGCTTCTCGTAGTCCACCGGGTTGCAGGCGCAGAGGGCGAGGGCGAGGGCGAGGGCGAGGATGAGGGCGCGCATGGTCACCTCCGCGGTGGATGGTAGCCGAGCCGGCGGGGGGAGTCGACAGGGGCGCGCGGCGCGGCTACGCAGAGCGGCCAGGCACAGCCCGGAGGAGCCATGGGCGAGCGCGTGTTCGTGACCGGAGCCAACGGCCAGCTCGGCGTCCCCCTGATCCGCTCGCTGGTGGCCGACGGCCACGAGGTGGTCGGGCTCGCGCGCACCGAGCGGCGCCAGGCGCGCGTGCTCGAGGCGGGTGCTGCGGCCTGTCTGCTGGGCGACCTCTACGACATCGACACCCTGGTGCAGGGCTGCACGGGCGCCGGGGTGGTCTTCCACCTGGCCGGCGCCATCCGGGGCAAGGGCCAGGAGACCTCCGACCGCATCAACCGCATGGGCACCGCCAACCTGCTGGCGGCCCTGGCCCGCAGCGGCCCGCCCCCACGGGCAGTGGTCTTCGCCTCCTCCTGCGCGGTCTACGGCGACCGCTCCGGGTTGTGGCTGGAGGAGGACATGGAGCCCACCCCGCAGAGCAACTACGGCACGGCCAAGGCCGAGGCCGAGGCCCTGCTGCTGGAGGCCCACGCGCAGCGCGGCCTGCCCGTGCGCATCGCGCGCATCGGGATCGTCTACGGCCCGCGCTTCGCCGTCCTGATGGAGGGGGCCATCCGCAGAGGGCGCTGCTGGCTGCCGGGCGAGGGCCAAAACCTCATGCCCATCATCCACGTAGAGGACGCCATCGCGGCGCTCATGGCCATCGCGGAGCGCGGTGAGGACGGGAAGATCTATCACGTGTCCACCTGGCACCCGGTGGAAGCCCGCGCCTTCTACCAGGGCGTCGCCGAGCGGGTCGGAGGCAAGCCCCCGCGCTTCTGGTCCACCTACGTGCCCACCTTCGCCCAGCGCGCCATGGCCGGGGTCGCCGAGCGGGCCGTGGCCGCCGCGGGCCGGCGCCCGCTGCTCACCCCCGACATGCTGAGCCTGCTGACCGCCTCGGTGCGCCTCAAACCCGAGCGCCTGGAGCACGAGTTGGGGTTCAGCTGGGCCCACCCCGAGCTGTCCTCGGGCCTGGACGCCACCTTCTCCTCCCAGGGCTGAGCCCATGTACCTGCCCCAGCGCCTCCACCGCCGCCTCGCCCGCCAGGTCGAGCTGGCCCTGCTCACCCGCGCCGGCAGCCTGTCCAGCGCCCGCGCCCAGAGCGCCGCCCTGCCCACCGCGCTGGCCACCGCTGAAGCCAGCCTCGCCGCCCTGCGCGCGCGCATCACCCAGGCCCAGGCCCACGTCG
>JBDRKM010000217.1:0-38077 GCA_043814015.1 Pseudomonadota bacterium | reverse complement strand
GGCATCTACGACGGCGCCGACACCTGCATCGACGCGGACGGCGACGGCTACGGTGGAGCTGGCGGCGCGGGGAGCACCTGCACCGCCAGCGACTGCGACGACAGCGTCGCGAGCTGCAGCGATGACTGCAGCACGGACGTGGACAGCGACGGCATCTACGATTGCGCCGACACCTGCATCGACGCGGACGGCGACGGCTACGGCGAGGCTGGCGGCGCAGGCGACGCCTGTGTCGCCAGCGACTGCGACGACTCTCTGGCCAGTTGCTCCACCGACTGTTTCGCCGACGTGGATGGCGACAGCATCCCGGACTGCGCCGACACCTGCCTGGACGTTGACAACGACGGCTACGGTGTGCCCGGCGGGCTGGGTGACGGCTGCATCGCCAGCGACTGCGACGACGGCATCGACACCTGCGCCACCGACTGCTCCAGCGACGCGGACGGTGACAGCACGGCCGACTGCGCCGACACCTGCATCGACGTCGACGACGACGGCTACGGCACCGCGGGCGGCGCGGGCGACACCTGCTCTGGCAGCGACTGCGACGAGGCCGACGCAGCCATCCATCCCGGCGCGGCCGAGGTCTGCGACGGGCTGGACAACGACTGCGACGGGGCCACGGACGACGAGGACGCGGACGTCAGCGGGCAGAGCACTTGGTACTCCGACGATGACGGGGACTCCTATGGCGATCCCGCGTCATCCCTCCAGGCTTGTGAGCAGCCCGACGGCTATGTCAGCGACGCCACGGACTGCGATCCCGCGGCCTCGCAGGTGAACCCCGGGGCGTCCGAGGCCGGGGAGTGTAACGGCATCGACGACGACTGCGACGGGCTGGTGGACACCGATGACGACGACGTTACCGCTGTGTACCTCTACCGGGACGCTGATGGCGACGGCTTCGGCAGTGATACCGCCGCCCCTGTGCTTTCTTGCGGTTCCATGGATGGCTATGTGGCCAACCGAATGGACCATTGGGATGGGAACCCACAGAGTCCAATGAATTCCTACGGTCAGTGGGCAGATGGAGTATCAGGTCGACACATCGCCCAGTTCCAAGGAGATTGGGAGTTTGCCTCCAACGCCGAGATCTCACTCGGCTCCCACAACGGTGCCACCGTGCTCAGCTTCGTGGGTCTTCAGGGCGCGGTAGGCGCCACCAAGAGCGTCACCGTTCCCGTGACAGAGGCCTACAACGAGTCCATCGAACAAAACCGGCAAAATTACAACTCAAACGCCTTCCTCTGTGTTGTTGACGACGAGATCGGATCGGCTACCCAGCAACCGAGCGCCTTCACGTCCTGTGCGGGGAAGCAATACATCAGCAGAAATTATGTTGAAAATACGAACAAGTTGTATAAAGAATGTGACGCTGTCTACACTTATGTGAAGACTCGTACGGGTTGGTACCGGAGTGTGGAGTACCGTTGTACAAGTTGGCGCGTCTGGGAAAACTCGTATAGTAATTACTATACCTCGTACGGATTGTGGGCGTATGGAGATAAAAGCTATGCTCGCGTCGGCGATTCCTACCGCGTTACGCGCACACTTTGGCGGCTGTTTGTGCCGCTGGACATTGAGGTCACCTTCAGCAACCTGAGCCACACCGAGATCATCGTCTACGACGACAGTGATGGCGACGCCATGCCAGACATCGACGAGGTGGAGGTGTACGGCACCGATCCCGAAGATCCGGACTGCGATGCGGATGGCGTGCTGGATGGTGTGGAGATCTTCAGCGGTGGCAATCCCAACGACCCGGACGATGCAGAGCTGAGCGATCCGGATGGCGACGGCCTGGATTCCTGGTTCGAGTCGCAGCTGGGCACCGATCCCGAGAGCGCGGACTCAGACGGCGATGGCGTGAACGACATCGACGAGCTGCGCGATGGCTCCGATCCGACAGACAGCGAAGACGTTGACTTGGCAGACCTGGATGGAAACGGCCTGGACGACCGGTACGAGGACCTGGATGGAGACGGACTGGATGGGGCCACCGAGGACGCCTACGGCTGCGATCCCCAGAATGCCGACAGCGACGGTGACGGCCTGGAGGATGGTGCGGAGGTGGGCATCCACCAGACGAGCCCGGTGCACATGGATTCCGACTTCGACGGCCTCAGCGACGGGGAGGAGGTCCTCGTCTACGGGACCGATCCGACCCACCCCGACACCGACGGCGATTGGGCGACCGATGGCGTGGAGGTGCTGGTGGACGGTAGCGACCCGAACGACGTGACCGCTGGCGGAGATGACGGCACAGACGCGGATGGAGATGGGCTCACAGACAAGGACGAGCGGGTCTGGGGGCTCGACCCCACGGATCCCGACACGGACGGCGATGGGCTGCTGGACGGTTTCGAGGCGCTGTTCATCCATACCGACCCCACTGTGGTTGACACCGACGACGATGGCCTCTCCGACTGGGAGGAGGCTCTGGTGTGGCTCTCCGATGGACGTGTGTCAGACACGGACGGAGACAGCCTGGACGATCGCGATGAGGTCCTGCTCCACGGGACCGATCCGAACGCTCGGGACACGGACGGCGACGGCCTGGGGGACGCCGAGGAGATCATGGACCTGGGGACCGATCCCACCGATCCCGATACCGACCGCGATGGGCTCGATGACCAACAGGAGATCGGTGTGTACTGGACCGACCCGACCAGCCCCGACACCGACGGCGATGGTGCCACGGACGGGGTCGAGGTGCTGGTGGACGGGACCGATCCCAACGACATCGGCGAGGGCGGCGACGACGGGACCGACACCGACGCTGACGGCCTGACCGACAAACAAGAGCAGGTGTTCGGTGCCAACTTCACAGAGCCTGACAGCGACGACGACGGCCTGAACGACAGTGACGAGGTGTCACTGTACGGCACGAGCCCCGTCGGTGAGGACACGGACGGCGACGGCTTGTACGACGGTGATGAGATCGCGCTTCACGGCACCGACCCAACTGAAAGCGACACGGACGGCGATGGGCTCAGCGACGGCGAGGAGCTGTCCACCTACGGCAGCGATCCGAGCGCGGTCGATTCGGACGGCGACACGCTCCTCGACGCCGGCGAGGTCCACACCCACGGCACCGACCCCACCCTCTGGGACACCGATGGTGACGGCCTGTCTGACGCCGACGAGATCTTCGGCTTCGGCACCGATCCTTTGGTGGCGGACAGCGACGGCGACGGCCTGACCGACGGTGAAGAGGTGGACACCTACGGCACCGACCCGAGCGAGGCCGACTCGGACGGAGATGGCCTGGACGACGGGGCCGAAGTGGCCGCCGGCACCGATCCCAACAACGACGACAGCGACGGCGACGGCGCCCTGGACGGCGCGGACCCCTGCCCCCTGGACGTCGCCGACGACAGCGACGGCGACGGCTCCTGTGACAGCGCGGACCTCTGCCCGGGCTTTGACGACGGCACGGACACCGACGCCGACGGCGTGGTCGACGGCTGCGATCCCTGCCCCCTGGACGTCGCCGACGACAGCGACGGCGACGGCTCCTGCGACAGCGACGACCGCTGCGCGGGCTTCGACGACGCCGCGGACGCCGACGCCGACGGCACCCCCGACGCCTGCGATCCCTGCCCCCTGGACGCCGCTGACGACAGCGATGGTGACGGTGCCTGCGACTCCGACGACCTCTGCCCGGGCCACGACGACGCTGTGGACGGTGACGCCGACGGCACCGCCGACGGCTGCGACGCTTGCCCTGTGGACTACTACAACGACAGCGATGGCGACGGCGCCTGTGACTCCGTCGATCCCTGCCCCCTGGACACCGAGGACGACGCCGACGGCGACGGCGCCTGCGCCGACGCCGATCCCTGCCCCTGGGACGCGGACGACGACTTCGACGGCGACGGCATCTGCGGCGACGTGGACGCCTGCCCCGACGACCCGGACAACGACGCGGACGGCGACGGCGTCTGCGGCAACCTGGACGAGTGCCCGGGCTGGGACGACAGCGAGGATCTCGACGGTGACGGCACACCCGACGGTTGCGACGTCTGCCCGCTGGACGAAGCCAACGACGCCGATGGCGACGGCGCCTGCGCCGACGTGGACCCCTGCCCGCTGGACGCCGAGGACGACGCCGATGGCGACGGCGCCTGCGCCGATATGGACCCCTGCCCGCTGGACGCCGATGACGACGCCGACGGCGACGGCATGTGCGCCGACGTGGACCCCTGCCCGGAAGACGTCGAGAACGACGCCGATGGCGACGGCCTCTGCGAGTCGGAGGACAACTGCCCCACCGTGTCCAACGTCACCCAGTCCAACATCGACGGCGACCAGTATGGCGACGCCTGCGAGCCGGACAACGACGCCGATGGCGTGATCGACGACCAAGACAACTGCCCGCTGGTGGCGAACACCGACCAGGCGGACTTCGACGGTGACGGTGCCGGCGACGCCTGCGATGACGACACGGACGGCGACGGCGTTCCGGATGGCGACGACGTCTGCGCCGAGACGACCGTGGGTGATCCGGTCCTGACCGACGGCTGCTCCTGGGACCAGGAGTGCCCCTGCGACGCCTCCTGGAAGAACCACGGCGCCTATGTCTCCTGCGTGGCCCATGCCACCAACGAGCTCCTGGCCGACGGCTTGATCACCACCGCGCAGAAGTCCGCCCTCCAGTCGGCGGCCGGATCTTCGAGCTGTGGCCACAGGCGCAGGTAGTGAGCACGGGTCCCCCTGAGCCAGCGCCTGGTGCCCAGTTGCCCGCGCGCACGCTCCCCTGCAGTTCCTCCCCGGATCGGCGCAAGTTCTTCCGCAGTGACCTCGCCGCCCCGATCGCCGCGAGTCCGCCGCGCCCAGAGCCTGCGCGCCTGGGCCGAGCAGGCGGACACCCTGGCGCTCCGGCGGAGCTTCCTGATGCCTCGCTTTGCCCACCCCTGACGAGCCTCGGGCGCGACGCTCGCATCGCTCGTCACCCGGACAGGAACTGACCGCCTCGCGTGCCAGAAAACGCCCGTCGAAAGCACCACCAGGTTAGATTCCCCCTGGATGCCATCGCCATCTCCAGGAGGGCTCGACCATGCTCGATCCTGCCACCGCTGCGCCCGGGACCACCCCCGCCCAGTCCCTCGCCGAAGCCCAGGCCCAGGCCCTGCACACCCGCCTCCA
Organism: Pseudomonadota bacterium; assembly: GCA_043814015.1. Lineage (GTDB taxonomy): Bacteria > Myxococcota_A > UBA796 > UBA796 > JAFGLY01 > JBDRKM01. Next base: position 32,929 of record JBDRKM010000217.1, on the reverse strand, counting down.
GGCCCTGGTGCGCCTCGAGCGGCGGGCGGTGCGCGAGATCGCCCTCGCCCTGGCGGAAATCCAGCAGGGCCGCCACTACCGCGCCCTGGGCTACGCCGGCCTCACGGAGTACGGCGAGCAGGCCTTCGGCTTCTGCTCGGGCAAGACCCGCCAGCTCGCCCGCCTCGGGCGCCTGCTGCCGGACCTCCCCGCGCTGGATGCCGCCCTGTGCAGCGGGGCCCTGGGCTGGACCAAGGCCCGCACCCTGGCCCAGGTGGCCACGCCCGTGACGGAGGCCGCCTGGGTCGCCCGCGCCCTGCAGGTCGACAGCCGCGAGCTGGAAGAGCTGGCTTGCCGGGCATGCGCGGGCGAGGCGCCGCCCGATGGGGCCGAGGATTGGGAGCCCCCGCGCTGGGTCTGGGCCCGCTTTCGGCTCGACCCGCTCCACTTCGAGCGCCTGATGCAGGCCCTGGCCCAGGCCCGCCACCACCTCGGCGATCTGGACCTCTCCGCCAGCCAGCTCCTGCTCTGGCTGGCCGAGCGCTGGCTGGAGGGGGTTGAGGAGGGCGATGGGGCCGAGCCCGCGGCCGCTCCCGAGCCCGAAACGACACACGTGTGTCGCGCCCCCGCCTTCGACCCTGACAGCCACCCCATCCCTCATCGCGTCGTCGTCCACCGCTGCCCCGCTTGCGAGCGGGCCTGGTCCGAGGGCCGTGCCGGCCGGGTGGAGCTGCACGAGCCCGATCGCGTGCGGATCGAATGCGACGCCGAGCAGGTGGCGGGCGATCTCGATCCGGCCGGCGGCCCGCCGCGCGCCGGGGCCCCGGGCGAGCCAGGCCCTGGGGCCCCCGGCCGCCTCACCCGCAGCATCCCGCCCGCGCTGCGCCGAGCGGTCCTGGTCCGCGATGGCGGACGTTGCCAGGTGCCGGGCTGCCGCCACCACCGCCACGTGGAGCTTCACCACCTGGTGCCCCGCACTGCCGGGGGCATGCACACTGCCGATAACTTGGTCACCCTCTGCTCCTGCCACCACGACCTGCTCCACCGGGGTGTCTTGCGCCTGTCCCGCGATCCGGGTGGCGGCCTGCGCTGGGAGCGGGGTGGGGGGGAGCCCCTGGGGGTAGAGGTGAGCATCCACGGGGATCGGGCCGAGCTCGGGCACGGCGATCTTTGCGCCTTCGAGGGCCCGCCCGGGTCCTGGCCCTGCCTCGATGGCTACTGGGGCGGGCTCGCGCCCGAGCCTGGGCCCATCCTGGCGCAAGCACCCCACGGACGGCAGGAGATCCGCCTTGGCGACGAGCAGCGCCCGGCGCCGGCCTGGATGATGCGGTCCGTCGGGTGCTGATACCTTCAGCTCCCTCCTTCCCGCGTCCGGTAGCCCTGGTCCCTGTGGCTTGGCCGATCCGGGTAGCGCAGCTCCAGCGACCCCTGCTCGACCAGGGGGCTGATGTGGCGCCAGCGGAGGTTCTTGGGGTTGCGGTCGAGCGCGGCGCCGATCTCCGCGGATGACAAGAATCGACCCCGGCACAGATCGAGGATGCGTTCGCGAGTCTCGCTGGTACTCCGCCAGGCCGGGGCTTCCGCGCAGTCGCCTACGGAGCTGGCCTCACTTCGCGGGGAGCTGGCCTCACTTCGTGGGGAGCTGGCCTCACCTTGCACCGAGGGGGTGTCACCCTCCATCGTCCTACAGGGTAGAGGCCCCTCCTCCGAGGATGGCGCCTTGCGCGTGCGGTACACCCGTGCCACCGTGCGCCCATCGGGCACCAGCAGTCCGCGCTCCACCAACCCCCTCAGCACCTGGGTCAGCTCCCTGGGGTGGCTGTCGGTGAGCTGCTGCAGGCGGCTGTTCGAGACCTGGCCCTCGACCTCCGCGGTGACCACCGCGAGCACCTCGTCGCGTTCCAGTGCGGTGAAGCCTCGCCCGAAGCGCGCACCCAGCCGCTCCAGGGCCTCCGGTGGCAGCAGGCTGACCATGGGCAGCGTGAACACCACGCGATCCGGGCGCTGGCGTTCCTCGACGTGGGGGTGGCGCCAGTGCTGGGCCTGCCAGCCCTGGAGGATCTTGTCGATGCCCGAGCCGGCCTTCTCGCCACCGCCGACCAGCAGGAACATGGTCTGGAGCGTGGGGTTGCGGCACTCGCTGACACCGCCGCGCCAGAGCTGCTCGGGCGCGACGAGCAGGGTGCCGGGGTTGGAGATCTCGATGCGATCCAGGCGCTTCTCGATCACCACGCCGCCCTGGCCGCCGTGGTCGGCGTGGATCAGGGCGTTGACCAGCGCCTCGCGGACCGCCTGGTGGGTGACGGTCTCGTCGCGCCGGAACATGTCGGGACCGAGCTGGAAGGGGGTCTTGAGGTGGGCATGGAGCTTGCCCAGCGTGCGCTGGTAGAACTGGAAGAGGTTGCCCTCCCAGGTGCCGTCCCAGACGACGCGGTCCGTCCACCGGGCGCCAGGATCGGGGTCATCGTACTCGCGGTAGTCGAGGTGCAGGCGCGGGGCGCCGCCGGGATCGCGGATGGACTGGGCGCTTCCGAACATGATCAGGCCGGCGACCGTTAGGCCGAGTTGCCCGTTGGTGCGGTCTGGGCGCAGCGCGCCCAGCTTGGACAGGAAGCCGGGGATGTCCTCGCGCAGCCAGGGGTGCTCGGGAGCGCGGGCCGAGAAGCGGTTGCGGTACTGCTGCACGCTCTCCGGATCGAGGTCGTCGGGCCCGAAGTGCTCCAGGAGGCGGGTGTCGCCGGCGTCCTCGTCGCGGTCGGCGAACATGCGCCCGATCTCGAAGTCGTTGCAACGGTAGTCGCCCTCGCCACCGCGGCGGAAGGTGCCGGTGAGCGGGTTGGGCCCGACGTAGACCGGGCGCTGCCGGCGGCCAGCCCGGGGCACCCGCAGCGCGAGCACCTGCTCGCCGGCCACCTCGATCAGGCGCACGTCGTCTGGGCCGAAGGGGTTGGCGCTGATCTTGTCGCGGCTGTTGGCCAGGTCGAGCACCTGCTGGCGCGCGCGTCGGGGATCCGGCAGGCCCTGGACCTCGAAGGTGTCGTCGCGCTGCACGACGCCGAGCACCACCACCCCGCCGCGGGTGCTGGCCATGGCGCTCACGGTCTCCCAGAGCGAGCCCGGGATGCCGCCGCGGGCGGAGCGAATGTACCCCGATCCCCATGTCGCGCTCCCGTGGCCCCCGGCGGGCACGCCCCCCCGGTGGATCCGCCTCCCCACGGCATCCTCGCCGGAGGCCCGGTTCTTGCAAAACCCTCCCGCCGCGACAGCCCCGGAGGAGCCATGCATCGCCACCCCGCCCGTTCGCCCCTGCTCTGGACCACCGTCTTCGGCCTCGGCCTGGCGCTGGCTTGTACCGGCGGCACCTACGATCACAGCGGCAGCGCCGGTTGGGGCGACGAGAGCCGCACCGGCGAGGACCACAGCTCGGACGACACGGGAGCGCAGGAGGAGCCACAGGACACCTCCCGCGCCGACACGGCCGACAGCGCCTGGATCGACACGGCGGTGGAGGAGGTCTGCGACGACGAGAACCCCGTCATCCTCTACCTGTCCCCGGACGACTCCAACTCCATGTCCAGCGCGGCCCAGGCGCGCGCGGCGGTGCTCGGCGGCTGGGGCGACCTCGCGTACGTGCACATCCGCGGCTGGGAGTTCCTGAACTACTACGACTTCGCCTACCCCCCGGCGGCGGAAGGCGAGCTGGCGGTGCACCTGGACCTGATGCCCATGGAGGAGGGCAACGACGAGGACTGGCTGCTGCAGATCGCGGTCTCCAGCCCCACCGAGGACTGGAACGACCGCCCCTTCATGAACCTGACCTTCGTGGTGGACACCTCCGGCTCCATGACCGGCGAGCCCATCGAGCTGGCCCGCGAGATCCTGCTGGCCACCGACGCAGCCCTGCGGCCGGGCGACTACGTCTCCGTGGTCACCTGGAACACCACCCAGAACGTGGTCCTGGCCAACCACCTCTACACCGGCCCCCTCGATCGCTCCCTGGAGAACGCCGCCGGTTCCCTGATCGCCTCGGGCGCCACCGACCTCTACTCCGGGCTGGTCAAGGGCTACGAGCTGGCCCGCGCCTCCTTCTCAGCGGAGCGCATCAACCGCGTGGTCCTGGTGAGCGACGGCGGCGCCAACGTGGGGGTGACCTCGCTGGATCTCATCGGCGAGCAGGCCGACGACCAGGACGAGGACGGCATCTACCTGGTGGGCGCCGGGGTGGGCAGCCCCTCGACCTACTTCGACGCCCTGATGGACGCGGTGACCGACGCGGGCAAGGGCGCCTCCGTGTTCATCGACTCCACCGACGAGGCCCACCGCATCTTCGAGGAGCGCTTCGTGAACACCTTCGGCGTGGCCGGCCGGGACGTGCAGCTGCAGCTCGTGCTGCCCCCGGGCATGGAGATCGTGCACTTCTCGGGCGAGGGCTACAGCGCGGACCCCAGCGAGATCGACCCCCAGCACATCGCGCCCAACGACGCCATGGTGTTCTACAACCAGCTGCACACCTGCGCCCCGGACCTGCTGGAGGACTTCGCCCCGGTCCAGGTCACGGTGCGCTGGGAGGACGTGATGACCCGGGAGCCCAGGGAGGCCGGCCTGCGCGGCACCTGGGGCCAGCTGCTGGCGGCTGAGCACGACCTGCTGCTCAAGGGGCGCGCCATCGACGCCTACGCCGGCGCGCTCGAGCAGCTCGCGGGCGTCTACAGCCCTCCGGCCCGGGAGGACATCCTCGCGGGCGCCCGGACCGCGCTGACGGACGCCGAAGCCGCCAACCCCGGCGATACCGACCTGGCCGAGGTCCGCAGCGTGCTGGAGGCCCTGGGGCTGGAGCCCGTGGCCCTCTCGAGCTGGCAGCGCCTGAGCCGGGCTGCGCGTCGCACGCAGATCCTCACCGCCTGGGAGGAGCGGGGGCTGGGCGGGCGGTAGCTGCGCAGCCTACCCCCTCCCCGTCAGCCTCCCGAGCACCCCCTTGAGGCTGGCGATGAGGTCGTCCTTCTCGTCGCCGTGGGCCTCCAGGATGGTGCCGTCGTCCACGCAGACCACGGCGGTCATGCGCTTGCCCAGCACGCGGTTGAAGACCACCTGACGCCGCTCGCCGCCCGCGGTCTCCCAGACCAGGGATGACAGGTTGTGACGGTCCGGGAGGGTGAAGGAAGCATCACAGGCGGGGCAGCGGAAGTCCACCCGCGCGCCAGGCTGCAGCTCGAGCCCGGGGTAGCGGCACTCGGCGCCGTACACGCCGAGCTGAGCGGGCAGCTCGAAGGGGCAGCTGACCTTGAAGCCCTCGCCATGCAGCACGCCTTTCAAGCGCACGGAGCGCATGTGGTCGTCGGTGAGACGGTGGCCGCATGCAGGACAGAAGTAGCCTTCCATGGTGGGCTCCGGGGTGGTGGGTCCATCCTACACCCGGCGGTGCGGTGCGCCTACCGATCCCCTGGGGCAGGGGAGGGCGCCACGCCGGCGAGCCTGTCCTCCCAGGATTCGAGGTAGAGCACCTGGTAGAGGGCGCCCCCCACAAGGGGCGCGCGATCCACGGGCCGGCCACCCCTCCAGCTCCGGCTGTACGTGGCCCTGAGGATGCGCGGCAGCAGCACCGTGTCGAAGGTGTCGTTGGCCTCCACCAGGACGAAGCGGCGCGCGCCGCCGTCCGCGCGGTTGAGACCGAGCACCGCATGCCCGGTGGAGCCCGAGCCGGCGTAGAAGTCCAGCACGCAGCTCAGCCCAGGCTCGGCGGGGAGCGCCACCTCGAGGAGGTGAGACATCAGGCGCAGCGGCTTGGGGTTGCGGAACACCTTCGAGCCCAGGATGGCCGCCAGCTCCCGGGTCCCGTCCCGGTTGCGCCCGAACTGCTGGTCCACCAGCAGGCTGCGGGGGGTGACGCCGCGCTCGTCCGGGGCCCAGGTGCGGGTGTAGACGCGCCACGCACCCTCTCGGTCTCTCTGGAAGACGAGCTCGTCGCGGCGTCTCCGGACGGTGGCCTCGCTCCAGCGCCAGCTGGTGGTGTGGCGCTCCGGGTCCGGCTGCGGGGGGAAGACCACGCTCCCGTCGGGCGCGGCGATCCCGTAGTCCATGGAGGCCGAGTACGTCAGGCTCGTCTTGTCCAGGCGCTCCAGGTAGTAGCGCCGGCCGCCCTCCACCTTGTTGTACTTGGCGGTCATGGCCGGGCTCTCGTGGGCGATGCGGTTCAGCGCGAGCTGGCCCGCGCTGCGCGCCGCGACGAGGACGTACTCATGCTCCTCGACCACGTGCCGGCTGTCGTCGCCGCCGCCCGCCTTCCGCTTCCACACGAAGGGGGTCAGCACGTTCTCAGGCCCGAAGGCGGCCTCCAGCAGGGCCCGGGCCCGCCAGGCCTCGTGCTCGTCGATGGAGCAGAGCAGCGCGCCCCGGGGCGGCAGGAGGGCGCGGGCCAGCTCCAGCCGCTCGGCGAGGCTCGTGAGCCAGGCCGGGTGGGGGCTCGCGTCCTCGTAGGGGAGGCCCGAGCCGCCCGTGTTGTAGGGCGGGTCGATGTAGACGAGCCCGACGGCGCCGGCCAGCCGCGGGCCGAGCAGGCGCAGGGCGGCGCCGTTCTCGCCGCGCACCAGCAGGGCCGTCACCTGGTGTTCGAGCCCCTCACCCAGCGCCGCGAGCAGCCGCGCCTCGAAGCGCCCGCCGTCGTCCCAGCAGGTCGTCTCCACCACCAGGCCCGGGTGGCGCGCGAGGAAGGCCTCGGAGACGGTGGCGCCCTGCCCGCCCTCCAGCTCCTCGATGGCGAACAGCTCCCGCCAGCGCCGGACCTGGCGCTCGTTCGCCGCGATGGCGGGGTAGAGGGCCGGCGGCACGCGGTCCAGGGTGACGCACCAGGCGCTGCGCAGGACCCGCGGCTCCAGGATGAGCCGCCGGTGGCGTCCCTCCAGGGAGGCGAGGATGGTGATGATCGGACGGGCCGCGGCCCGGACGGCCTGGGCCAGGGCCAGCGCCCGCCGCGCCTCCTCCTCGCCCATGGCCGCCAGGGCATCGAGGTCGAGGACCTCGGCCTGCAGGTAGCGGTCCAGCTCGCGGGAGAGGTGCGCGCCCAGGTCGGGGTGCAGGAAGCGGTCGCGCGATGGGTGGGTGTGTCGCAGGTGGTGCTGGCCCTGGTGGGGCCAGCGCAACGCCACCTCGCGGTCATCCGGCGAGGGGGTCCGGGTCACGTAGCCGCTGCCGTCGTGGCAGCGGCCGAAGAACGTGTGCAGGTGGGCGTGGACCGCGGGGGCGCAGGCGGCCAGGTCGCCGTCCAGCAGGGCGCGCAGGTCACGCCGCCAGGGGCGCAGGTCCACGCCGGCGTCGTGGCACCGGAGGAGGCGCCCCAGCAGGGCTGCGAGTTTCCTGATCTCCTTCGAGTCGCCCACAGCGTGCCTCCTTGCCTGGCCGAGCAGCCCCAGGTCCAGGCCGAGGCCGCCGCCCGCGTCGAGACCCGGCTGGGCGTGTTGCCGCGTCGTATCCACTCACGCTGGGTCGAGGTAGCCGGCGCCGGCTGAAGCGCTCATGGCCGGACCCGCACGCAGCGCCGCAGGCCACGGGGCAGCTCCCCCCACGCGGGGCCTGCTCGGCCTCCGGCACCGTGGCCAAACGGGCATACCCGACGCTGCTCGCCCGTACACACCCACGGTGCCCACCTCGGCGGCCCACCCGGCACCGGGCCCACGCCACGGCCTGTGGCCGTCCTTTGTACCCATGTTTTCAGAGGGTGACCGGGGTCGGGCGGGGGCGCACGGGGCGCGACGCACCCCGTCGCTTGCGGCCTTCGCCTCGCGGATGGGAGCGCGCGCCTTCGTCTCCCTCCACTCCCTGCCCGACAGCCAGGGTGTGCCGGGCACCTGGGTCCACACCACCGCCTCGCCCGCCAGCCGGGCGCTGGCCGAGCGCATCCAGGGCCGCCTCGCACACGGCTACGGCGGTCCGGCCCACCCGGTCGGCAGCGGCGATCTGGCCGTCCTCCACCCGCAGCAGTTCAGCCCGGACACGGGCGCATGTCTCGTCGAGGCCCCCTTCGGCGGTCGGCCGGGGCAGCCGGCGCCCGTGGACCACGTCGCCGACGCCGTCGCCACCGGGATCCTGGAGTTCCTCGACGGCAGGACCTACGGCGCCGGCCTCGCCACCGCCCAGGGGACGGTGCTGCCCGACTACGTGCCCGACAGCCCCCTGGGTGCCATCCGCACCTGGATCGACTGGTGCACCCGCTACGCGAGCTGGACCGTGGGCGTCCGGGACACCCGGGTATTCCCCCACTCCGCCATCTGCTACATCTGGGGAGTCGGGACGGCGTTCTACATCGCGCCCGACCGCCTGCTCACCGCCGCCCACTGCGTCTCAGGCCGGACCGAGCTGACGATCATTCCGGGCTACAACGCCGGGGCCAAGCCCTACGGCGAGTACGTGGTCCGCGCGACCGGGAGCGACCACCTGGCCAACTGGAAGGTCTATCCAGGCTACTCCGGATCCGGGAACCTCCCCGGGGACATGGCCGTCATCCGCGTGCCCCAGCGCCCCCCGCACGACCACTTCCGGCTCGAGGTGCTGGAGGAGTGCCTGCCGGATCCCACCGTGGTGTGCGGCTACTCCGCCCTGGAGCCGCCCGCGTCCCGGCGGCAGCACCTCGACGCCGACATGGTCCGCTGGCTGTCGGACGACGGCGAGGTGGAGGGCTACAACCTGCAGACGCTGGGCGGCGCGAGCGGCTCCCCGGTGTTCAGGGTGGCCACCGAGACCCAGCAGAGCTCGGTGGACAACTTCCTGGTCCACGCGGTGCACGTCGCGGGTCCATCCGGCGACCAGCCGACGCTGAACCGCGGCTGCCGGATCACGCGCGCGAAGCTCACCTGGATCGAGGGCCTGGTGTCCCGCTGGTCCTGACCGTTCGCCCCGAGCTCCGGGCCTCGAGGTCGATGGGCGTCTGTGCATGCCGGCGCAGCCCGCCGGTGTGCAATACCTGCGCTTCGACGCCGATGACCTCCCCGGCGGTCTGCAGGTTGTGCTTGAACTCCCGGAAGCTCAGGGTGTAGCGTTCGCCGCGACCCACGGGCCAGGGATCGGTGATCTCGACCTCGGTGCCGTCCTCCGTGCCGTCGCCGCTCATGCCGACCACCACCACCACGTGCAGCTCGGGGTCCGCCTCTCCCACCCACAGGGGCCCGTGGCTGGCCAGCAGCGCGTACAGATCGGCCACGAGGTAGCGGCGGGCGGGCTCGATCCGCAGGCCCCAGGCCCGCGCGAGGGCGTGGACGTCGGCGGGGTGGAGGCCGTGGCGGTAGGCCTCCCAGCGGCCCGCGCCGCGCGCCACCTCGGCGCCGTCCACGTCCTGACGTTCCCGCCAGCCCACCAGCATGGCGGCGGCCGCCACCCAGCAGGACATGCCCGTGCGCTGGGCGACCAGGGGCACGGTGTGCCGCAGCGGCGCCAGCGGCTGGGGCGGGGGGGCGCCCACGGGGGCCAGGAGGCGCGCGCCGGGCTCGGAGGTCCACGGCCGCTGGTTGAGGATGACACCGTGCTCGAGGGCCAGGGCGCCGACCGCCCGGCTCAGGAGGGTCACCAGCTTGCCCAGGCTGATGTCGGTGCGCGGGGGGCGGAGGGCCTCGATCAGCGCCCGGGTGAACAGGCCGTGCTCGACGGCCTCGTGCTCGGCGGCGTCCTGGCCCGGCGAGGCGGCGCACAGCCACCCCACCCGGACGCGCCCGCGCAGTCCACGGGCGGCCAGGGGCCGCAGCCGGGGCCGGGACACGGCGCTCACGCTGCGGCTGCCCGGGACGGTCGCATCCGGGGCCATCCCGACGTCGGCGATGACCTGGAGCCCGCCGAGCGGGCTCTCCTCGAGGGCGGCGGCCAGGGTCTCGGAGGTGAGCAGGACGCCGTCGTGGGCTACCAGGCCGCCCGGCGAGCAGGCGGCGGTGGTCCCGACGCCCGCGAAGACCAGCGCGAGGGCGTCCCGTGGGCCCGATCCCCGGGCGAGCCGTGCCAGGGCTTCCAGGATTCCGGTGCTGGTCGCCTGAGCATCGCGCAGCAGCACCACACCCGCCGGGTCCACGCCGGCGCAGGCGATCAGCGCGGCCGTGAGGGCCACGGCATCGCGGCCGGCGAGCCGCAGGCGCCGGCCGAGCGTGGCGTAGTCGTCGATGCCGGCGACCACAATCCGGGTGGTGCCCGCCGGGACCGCGCTGGCGCCACCCAGCACCCAGGTCCCCACGGCCCGGCCCAGGGCCCCGGCCAGTCCATCGCGGAAGGCGGGATCGCGCAGGCGGCGCTCGCCCTCAGGATCGCTCAGGGCCAGGGGCTCCACCAGGCAGCAGGCGGTGTCCCAGCGGTGCAGCGCGGGGTCGAGCACCCCCAGGGGGGCCTCCTCCACCGGGCCTCCCTGCCGGGCGAGCGCCTCGGAGAGCGCGGCCTGCACCCGCGCCGCGAGGGCCCGGCTCGGCCCACCGGCCGCGGGGTGGACGCAGGTGAGCGGCCCGGAAGGCGCGCCCGGGCCACCGAGGTGCAGGGACACGAAGGCCGCCGCGCCCGCTTCCCGCGCGGTGGCGGCGCGCTCGGCCAGAGAGCGGTTGACGTCCGCGTCCCGTGTGAGGATGACCGGCAGGCCGAGGCTCCGCAGGATCCCGGCGGTGCGCCGCGCCAGGTCCAGCACGATCTCCTTCTCGGTGGTCCCCCCCGGGCCGGTGACCCGGTTGGCGCTGGAGCGGCCGCGCGGGGCGGTCCCCCCGTGCCCGGGGTCGAGGACCACGGCGCTGCGGCGCGACCGGGCGCGCGGATCAGTCGAGGGCATCCGGCTCGACCTCTCCGATCTCGCGAGCGTCACCGCGGGTGCCGAGGACCGCCAGCAGGTGGTGGGAGCGGTCCAGGAACCGCGCGTCCAGGGCCGGCCAGCCGTAGTCCCACTGATCCACGAGCGAGGCCTCCACCCCGCGGCCGTCGTAGCCGATCAACCACGAGGCGACCCGCCCCCACGCGTTGGCGTAGGCGATGCGCGTCCCCTCCTGGTTGAAGCGCGCGCTCGCCGCCGCGATGCCGGGGCAGTCCAGCGGCGCGCTCTCCCAGGGCCGGGTGGGGTCGCCGTCCACAGGGCGCCAGATCCGCTCGGGCTCCCCGCGGGCCGAGGAGGCCACCCGCAACCTCGCGACCCAGGCGAGGGCCGGCGCGGGATCCTCCGTGGGCGCGGCCTCGTCGGGGACCAGCGCCACGTCCACGCCGGTCACGGGCGTGGCGTGGTAGCCCACCTCCTCGGGGAGCGACCAGGCGCTCGTCGTCGGGGCCTCCGGGTGGAAAGCCCACACGCGCAGCTTTCCATCGGACCCGCCGCTCACCACCACCACCACGCCCTCCACCTGCAGCAGCCCCAGCGCGGCGCCCACGGCGGCCTGGTGGGTCACGGTGAGGGGACGACCCGGCAGCCCCTGCAGCTTCCAGAGCAGGACCAGGCCGTCCTCGTCCGCGGTCGTAGCCCAGCCGCCGCCGGGATCGATGGCGACCGTGCGGACCGCGACGGGGTGCTGGCCCAGCTCACGGCTCCCTTCATGATCGACGAGCAGCACCCGCCCGCGCGCGGTGCCCGCCAGGGTCTCGCTGGTGTGGGGGTGGTTGGTCCAGGCGGTCACCGTGTCGCCGGTCCCGCCGAGGGCGGGCAGGTGGCTGGGCGCGCGGGCCCGGGGAGCGCGCCAGCGCAGGAGGCGCGAGCCCAGCTCCACGCCGGTCTGCCAGCGGCCTTCGCGCGCACCCTCGCTCTGCGTGACCAGCCGCCCGGCGTCGCCCTCGAAGCGCACCGTGCCGGTGTGATCCGCGGGCACGGCGAGGCCCAGGCTGTGCCAGGAGAGGACCTCGCCACCGCTGCAGAGCGCCTGGGACTGCAGCCACCAGACGTGGACCTCACCCTCCTCACAGGCGCTGAGCAGCCGCAGGTTGCGGGGGTCGGGGAGCAGCCCATCGTCGCCGCGTCCGATGTCCACGGTGCGGATCGCGCCGGGGTGGCAGCCCACCAGCAGGGGGGCCTGCTGGGCCATGGGATCGTCGACGTGGAAATCCAGCGCGCGGACACGCACGACGCCGTCCGACCAGCCGGTGACCACGAGCAGCACCGGGCGGGCCGCGCTGCCGTCGGGGGGCACCTGCTGCGTCAGCTTCACGGCCACGGCCGTGGCCTCGGCCGTGCGCTGGTCCACCAGGAGGGGGGCCCGCCCGTCGAGGCTCCAGGCCCACACCACGCCGTCTTCTCCGGCGCTCACCAGCCAACCGCCGTGCCGCTCGAGGGCCAGGCAACGGACCGCGGCGCCGTGCCGGCCGATCTTCAGGCTGCTGGTCCCGACGTGGCGCACCTCGCCCGAGCCCAGGCCCACGTAGACCGACGCTCCCCCCTGCGGGAGGGCCAGCGCGCGGACGCTGTCCGTGAAGGCGCGCGGCGCCCCGAAGGCACCGTCCACGGGCCCCCAAAGGACGCGGTCATCCACGGTCGCGATCGCGATGTGGCCGCGGTCCGCCGAGAGCGCCATCGTCCGCACCCACTGGGGGACGACGGGTGCCGCCGGGGCCGGCTCGCCGGTGCCGAAGGCGCGGGTGCGCAATGGGACGTCGGAGTCCTCCCAGACGTGGACCTGCAGCGACCCCTCCGCCGCGGCCGGCAGCGCCAGCCGCCGACCCCGGACGGCCGCGGCCGCCTGACCGTGGCCCCGCACCTCGGACAGGTCCCAGGTGACCGTCGGGCGCTCGTCGTCCAGCTCGCGCCTGAGGTCGCACCACCAGTGACCGCGGGCGTCGGTGCGGATGGCGGCCCGGGGCTCCCGGTCTCCCTCTGCCCGCTCGCGCTCGGCGGCGTACCAGGGGGGCGGCGCGACCCGCGCATGGGCCTCGTTCCAACCATCGCAGGCCGTCAGCTCCAGCACCGCGGCGTGGCCGAACCGTCGCAGCCCGGCGGGTTGCGCGCCCCGGCACGCGGGGATGACGCCCACGGGGGTGCGCAGGGTCTCGGTGCCCGCGCGCAGGGACAGGTGCGGCTCGATCGCGCTGGTGTGGCGGTAGCGCCAGCGGAGCATCCCGGCGTCGTCCAGCGTCGGGTCCTGCGCAAAGGAGGGGGCACCCAGCACCTGGAGGCCGATCCCGATGACGCGGCCTTCCTGGTACAGCGTCATGCGGGTCACGTCCACCGCTGTCGGGACCAGGGCGGTCAACCAGGTCGGCACGGCCTCGCGACCCGCGGCGACCGGGACCTCCACCACGGTGTTGGCCTCCGTGGTCAGCAGGGCCATACTGACCCCGGAGGGCTCGGGCAGATCGGTGGCCCGGCGCCGCTGCTCGCAGCGCAGGTCCTTCACGTGCAGGGTGGCCTGGTCGTCCACCCAGCCGATGAAGCGCACGTGGGGTTCGTCCACGCTGCGCGTGACCTGCGCCCTGAGCAGCCGGGCGAGCCGTCGCATCAGGTCGGGGATGGCGGCCACCGTGGAGATGGCCAGCGCGGCGGCGCCGTGGGCGCGTCGTGCCACGGACCAGGGGGTCTCCCCCGGCACGACCATGAGCCAGAGCGCGTTGTCGGCGCCGATGGTGCGGGCGGCGCGCACCGCCAACCGCTCCAGGATCAGGGGCACCTGGGGGTCGCGCTCGCCCCAGGGGGTGGTCTGCACTACGGCGAGCGGGTCCTCGACCCAGGCCAGCTCGGGCTCCAGGCGGGCCCTCAGCCCCGTGGCGCGCTCAGCGAGATCGAGCGCCCGCTCCACCTGCTCCAGCTCGACCCGCAGCGGCGGCTCGCGTCCGATGACCACCGGCCGCAGCAGCACGAGGGCGACCTGCTCGGCGACCCCCCCGCAGGGCAGCGGGTCGGGGCCCCCGTCCACGACCGCGCGGAGGTCCAGCAGCGGACCGACGAAGGAGCCCTCGTGGGCCTCGAGCGTGCCGGAGCCCGAGGCCTCCATCACCGTCTCCTGGCGCTCGGTCCGTGTGCCGTCCTGCTCGTGGAACACCCAGAAGATGTCCTCGGCGATCTGCTGGCCGCGCACCAGCACCCACTGGCCGTCTGCGACGGGGCGGATGGCGCAGCTCGGATCGGGGGCGGGGTCCCCCTCGGCCGGCCCGGTGGACGGATCCGCCGCGGGCACGGCCGTGGTCACGTTCCAGTCATCCGAGACCGCCAGGCGCAGGCCGTCGTGGACCTCGAGGCGGCCGTCGCGCAGCGCGAGGGGCCCGGTGGGGGCGGCGTCCTTGGCCTGGCCCGTCAGGCAGCCGCAGCGCACCCAGGCCGGTGGGCGCGCGGCGAGCTCCGGGGGAAAGGCCACGCGCGCCTCGAGCCAGATCTTGCAGGGCACGTGATCCGGATGGCTGACCTGGACCGTGACCGCGTGGTCCTCGACGGGCGAGGCGTCCACGGTGGGTGGGCCCGCGGGGCTCACCATTCGGAGCAGGGTGTCCTGATCCCGGCGCAGCTCCAGGGCCGCGGCGGCCGGTGGCAGGGGCACGAAGGCGTCGAACGGGGAGATGGCGCCGGTCCGGATGCCGAACAGGGCGTGGGAGGCGAGCACGGCGTCGGCTGCGTCGAGGCTGACGACATCGAGGCGGAGGTCCTCCTCCTCGCCGGGTCCCGGCACGCGACGTGCGCCGTAGGCGTGGTCCAGCGCGATCATGTCGTGCGCATCGAGCCGGCCCGCCAGCACCATGCCGCTGACCGGCGTGCCCGGTTCGCGGGTGTTCCAGGCGCGGATGACGTCGTCCAGGGCGGCGTCCACACCAGCACAGGTGCCCACCAGCACCCGCAGCGCCCCCGGGGTCGGCTCCTCACTGGCCCAGCGCTCGCCCACCAGGTCCGGCATCAGCACGATCCATGGCAGGTCCTCGAGCCCCAGGGAGAGCGCCGAGAAGGTAGCTGCGGCCAGCAGCTGTCTCTCACCGCCGGCGTCGGCGTGGGTGTCGGCGGCGGGGACCACGGCCAGCGGGTCCGGCACCCAGGGGAGCTCGACCATCGCGGGCACCAGCCCGCCACGGGCGCAGGCGGTGGCGAGCAGGCCCGCGGCGCCGACGGGGTCCACCCGGGCGCCGGTGGGCGGATCGCCCTCGCGCAGCGCGGTGGGGCGGATCACGACGATGGGCAGCGGCGCTCCGAGGGGGAGGACGGCGGGGGGGTACCCCACGGCCCGGGCGCTCGAGACGCCCCCCCAGGTTGCCTCGACCCGCCCGGCCCAGCCGAGCGGCAGGCTGATGAGCCAGGCCGGCCCGTCGGGCAGGCCGCCACCCGCGAGGGGGCTCCATCCGGACCCGAGCTCGGCGGTCCAGGAGGCCTCGACCGCGATGGGGGCGCTGTCGGCGGTCTCGGTCCAGATGGCGGCGAGCCGGCCGCCCTCCAGGGCGCGCACGGCGAGCGCGTGGGTGAGGGGGCTCCCGGCGATGAACAGCAACTCCTCGTGGTACCAGCCGTCACTGGCCACCAGCCGCGCCGTGCGCCACCCCAGGGCGCTGGCCCGGACGAAGGCCCCCTGACGGCCCGCGGCCGCGAAGGCGCCGAAGGGTACCCAGGAGATCTCGCTGTCGCCCACGGGAGAGGGCACGCCGAGCTCGAGCCAGACGTGGCGCGCACAGGCCTGTGGGGCGCAGGTCCAGGTGACGACGTCGTCCTGGAGGATCGGGCCCGAGATCCCCAGGCTCGCCGGAGGGGCGCCCGCGTCCACGCGCTGCAGCACGCGCGATCCCAGGCGGATCTCCACGGCGCGCACGCCCGCCGGGACGGGCAGCAGGGCGGTGACCGTGGCCGGCAGGGTGGGCCTGACCGCGGTCAGGGCGCGGCGCGACAGCTCCCGGCCGGCGCGATCCAGGGCGACCGCCTCCAGGCCGGTGAGCATGGCGCCACCACCGGCGGCGCGGGTCTCGATGCGCAAGGGATCCAGCAGCAGCCGATCCTGGGCGTGCAACCGTCCGTTGATCCGGATTCTGGGCACGCGGGTGGCCAGCGGGAACTCCTGGAGCGCCGCCACCAGGAGGGCCGAGGTGTCGCGGATGCGGTCGGGGGAGACCACCGCGAGGACCCTGGCGGCTTCGCTGAGGGTGATGACGGCGACCCCGTTGCCGGGCACCACCGCGATCCAGAGGGCGTCCTCCAGGCCCGGGGTGCGCGCCGCCTGGGCCGCGAGCGCGTCCAGGAAGGAGAGGGTCGCCGGATCGTCGTTGCCCTCCACCTGCTCGAAGGTCACGGCGAGCTCGTCCGCGACCCACGGCAGGCGGATGAAGGTCGGCGAGAGGAGGAACTCCTTCATGAACCGGGTGAGCTCGGATGCGACGTCGGGCGAAGGGGAGCCGGCGCCCTCCGCGCCGATGCCGAGCGGCGCCTCCTGGACGAACGCGGGCTCGATCAGCACGACGCGCGACCCGGGACCGACCACCTCGGAGGCCGGCGGCGGCAGCGGGATGAGGCCACCCTGGGCGAAGGAGGTCCCCCCGAGGCTCCAGGACAGGGGGAGCGCCGTGCCGGTGGCGGCGGGCGAGAGCTGCGCGAGGAGCGCGGCGCTCTGCTTGGCGGCCACCAGCGCGGCCAAGGACTTGCTCAACGCCACGAGGTCGGCCTTCAGCGGCTCGAGGGGGTCCGGCTCCTCCCGCGGGGGCGGCTCGGGGACCCGGACGGAGTAGGCGATGGACCGGCCGAGGAGCCGCTCGTCGCCCTCCAGCACCGCGTAGGGCGTGAGGCTCAGCGTCCAGGTCTCCCCCTCCGCCGCGGGGGCCGGGAAGGCCTTCGACCCGCTCGCGCCCTCGCGGGAGCTGTGCCCACCGAGGTGGATCAGGACGCCGTCGGCCGCGCGGGAGGTCCAGGCTATCTGGACCTCCTCGCCGGGCGCGGCGAGCAGCCCGCCATCCTCCCCGGTGGCCGCCGTGTGGACGGCCGCCTCCACCAGCGTCGGCAGGCCGCCGTCGAAGGGCTGGCTGCCGGGGACGGGTGGCAGGCCGGCCTCGGGCTCCTCCCGCAGCAGCGGCAGCAGCGCGGGCGTGAACGGCGTGCTCTCCAGGTAGCGCGGGCCGGGGCTCGACCAGAACCCGTGCAGCTTCGATCTGAGCAGGTTGATCGCGGGGATTCTCTCTTGCGCGATCAGCCCGCGCCAGCCTGGCTCCGCGCCTTGCGGCACGACGACGCCGAGCTCGACGGTCTCCGCGTCCGCGCCATCGTCCGCGGCCGGGGGCGGAGCCAGCTCCACCCACGCGCCCTCCGCGGGGCGGTCCGGGTTCACGAACAGCAGCCGGAGCCTCTCCCGGTCTCGCGCGGAGGCGGGAACCTCCAGCCACAGCTCGGCGCCCGGCCGGGGCGCGGACGGCTTGCCGCTCTGGATGAAGAGGGCCGGGTCCATCCCCACCCAGGTGGGCTCGCTCTCCCGCCAGCCACGGTACTCCCCCTCCACGGCGGCCCCGCCGCGCAGCCGCTCCACCTCCGCGGCGAGGTCGCTGAACAGCGCGATGAGGGCCCGCTGCCGCTGCCGCTCGACCGGATCGGCCCGCAGGACGCGCAGCAGCGTGAGGACCGCGCGCTCGTCCTTCTGACGCGAAGCGAGGGCGTCGGCGAAGGCGAGGACCAGCGCCTCGATCGCCTCGGGCGCCGTCCCCAGCCGCAGGATCGCGTCGCAGGGGCCGAGGGAGAGGGAGAGGCCGAGCAGCGTCTCGAGGAAGGCGTCCTCGGTCCCGAGGGGCAGGCCGCAGCGGATGGCCGCGAACGACACGGCGGCCAGCTTCCCGAGGTGCAGCAGGCCCAGGGGCGGTGCCGGGGTCTCGCTCGCGAGCTTGATCCCCAGCTCCTGCGCGGCCTCCCGGAGCGGGATGCCGGCGCCCCCGGTGGAGCCCAGCAGCAGGCGAAAGCGCTCGGCGGTCCACGGCTCCTCCCCCAGTGTGCCGTCCGTGGCGGCGCCCAGCTCCCGCAGGAGGCGGAGCGGCCGCACCAGGGCGCTGCAGATCTGCCGCAGGTCAGGGCGGGAACGGACCACCGCCTCCAGCAGCCTCGTCACGCTCTGACAGGGCTCCGGACGCAGGACCTCGATCGGGGGCTTGTCGGTGGACACGGGGCCTCTCAGTGCATGCCTGGGATCATGTTCAGGACGCCGCGCGCGGCGTCTGCCGCGGTGCGGAGGCGGTCATCGCCGGTGCGCCCCTGGCCCCCGCCCCCGCCCCCGCTCCCGCCGCCGGCGGGTGGGGTCGGGGTGTCGTCGGCGGGTGGGGTCGGGGTGTCGCCGGCGGGTGGGGTCGGGGTGGCGGACGTCCCAGGCGCGGTGGGCTGGGGGGCCGGCGGGGTGGGCGCGACGGGCGGGGTCGGCATCGAGCCCGAGTCTGGCTGCAGGATGGGCCCGGAGGTGAGCGCGTTGCCCTGGTTCCAGTCCGCCTGGGGACCGCGCGAGTTGGAGATGATGGACTGTCGGATCTCCTTGCTGATCATCTGGTCCAGGTTGAGCGGCTCGGTGTGGAAGGTGAGATCCACGCTGGAGCGCAGCCCGGCCTGGCTGGCGACCTCCTCCTTGGTGTAGTCCTGGGTGTCGCGCACGCGCCCCACGGACACGGACATGCTGGCGCTGGCTCCCCAGGCCCCGACCCCGACGTTGGCCGAGGCGCTGCTGGTCATCCCGAACTCGTCCCGCGCGTGCTTGCGCTGCTCGGCGAGGCTGCGGGTGTCGACCCGCATGTCCATGGAGGCGTGCAGCTGACCCGCGTCCACCACGATGCGGTTGAGCCCCATGAGCACCAGGGTGGCCAGGTTGGCCTGCCGCGAGCGGCCGATCTTGCGTTTGACCAGCGGCAGCAGGGTGTCGTTCAGCTCGTCGTCCGAGACCGACCCGACCTCGTCCTCGCTGGCACCCAGCGCGGTGGCGATCTGCTCCAGGTGCTCGCCGAGCTCCTCGTCATCCCGCACCACCAGCCGGCTTCGGTCGCCCTGCTGGACGATGCGCAGGAAGGAGAAGCGACCCACGGCCCAGTTCATGGCGTCCTGGTCGGTGATGTTGGCGGCAGCGAACTCCGCGGCCGAGGCGCTGACCCCGTCCAGCAGGTCGGCCACGGCCTCGAGCTGCTGGATGCTGGCGTTGTTGATGGCCTGGAACACCCCGTTGAGGAGGTTGTTCACGAAGTTCGGGAAGTCGATGCCCTCGCGCAGGGCGCGCAGGGTGTCGCCGGCCTCGCGCGTGGCCTGTAGCCCGATCTCGTCGCCGGCCGATTGGGCCCGGGCGAGGATCGAAGGCGGCCTGACGGGTGCGGGCGCGGCGGCCTTTCGCGCATGGATCTCACCGGTGATGCGGGCCTCCTCGGCGAGCTGGTCGGCCGCGAGCATCCCGGCCACCACCATCTTCTCGGCCAGCCGCCGCTTGAAACCGGCGCCCGCGTGGCGCCAGGCCGGGGTCTCCTCCAGCAGGCGCCGTACCGTGCGGCGCACCTCGGCGAAGGTCGCGGCGCGGGCCGGCGGGGCGCTCATCGGTAGGCCAGCCAGGTGGCCGCGGCCTGGCTCACCCTGGCGCCCGGCGCCACCTCCACCAGGCCCGAGCGCAGCGCCGCCGCCCCGTCCGCGAGCCAGCGGATCACGGCGAACCCGGCCTGCGCCCGGGCGAGGTGCCTGGCCGGGCGCACGGGGTGGCCGAGGATGATGGGCGCGTGCAGCTCGACGATACGGAAGGGGGGCCCGCCGCCCAGGGCGTGCGCGATGTCCGGCATGGCGAGCAGGCGCAGGGCGGTGCGCACGTCCGCCAGCATGCGGTCCGCGTCGAAGCGGCTCGACCCGGCCGCCCGGCTGGAGAGGGCCGCGCCGAGGATCTGGGCGGTGGCCTGGATCCGGGCGCGGCGGGTCAGCTCCCCCGGCCCGTACTCCTGGGGCGCCAGCCCGTCGATCAGCGCCTCGAAGTCCCCGGAGAAGGCCTCGTTGGGATCGGTGCTGCCCGGCCCGCCGAACAGGCGGCTGAAGATGGCGCGCCGCTCCTGTGCCGTGTGCCGGTCATGGCGGGCGCGCCAGTAGCGCGCGAGCGCCTCGGCGCCCTGGTCCATGAGGGCGAAGAAGCGGCCCGTGGCGAGCTGCTCGGCCAGCTCCTCCACGAAGGCGGGGACGCCCGCCTCCTCCACCTCGCGCAGCCACAGGAGCACGGCCGCGGCGCGAAGCTGGGCCGGTACCATCCCGGTGGCGGCCAGCGGGGGGAGGTGCACCAGGCCGAGGGCCTGCGCGCCGAAGGCCTCCAGCGCCGCGCCCAGGGCCCGATCGAGCTCGCGCTCGCAGCCCCGCAGCCCCAGCCCCTCGGTCGGATCCGGCGAATCGAGGCGGGCCGCGGCGTGGGTCACTGCTGAGGCTGCCCGCTCAGGGAGCTCACGGACAGGAGCTGGTCCGGGCTGGCGAGCTTCTCCAGGGGGAAGGTCTCGCTCTTGAAGTTGACCGAGACCTCGCCGGTGAGTTTGGCCTTGGCCTCGATGGACTCGTGGGCCTGCTGGCTGGTGTTGGAGTCCAGGGTCGTCACGCGGGTGTTGACGTTGGAGCTCGATGTGCGGCTCGTCCCCCAGAACGAGCGCTTGGTCTTGTGCTCCGTGTCCACGTGGGTCTTGGCGTCGTGGTACTGGGCGGAGGCCTTGAAGTCGGCGGTCTCGGACATCTTGACGTCGAAGACCACCTTGGCGTTGATGTGACCGTCGGTCACGACGATGCGGTTGATGCCCAGCACCACCATGGTGGCGAGCTGCTGCTGGCGGGCGCGGGCCATCTTGAGCTTGGCGGCCTGCACCAGCTTCGCCTCGGCCTGCTCGTCGTCCACGTTGGCGCCGGGCAGCCCGACGAAGGCGCCCACGTCGGGCGCGTTCTCCTCGTCCAGACCCGGGCTCTGCTGCAGGACGGCCCGGTTCCCGCGCCGGTTCAGCGTGAAGTTCCGCGGGAACTGGTCCATCAGGTAGTCGCGGGCGGCGCCGTCCGTGATGTTGTCGTTGGCGAAGTCCTGGATGCTCTTGGTGACGTTCGCCAGCAGCTCGCCGTAGGCCTCCATCTGGCGGATCGAGCTGTCCACGATGGAGGTGAACACCCCCTCGATCAGCCCGCTGACGAAGGCCGGGAAGTCCACCGCGCCCACGAGGCTCTCGAAGGCCTCGGTGCCCTTGTCGATGGCCGCGCCCGTGACGCTCCCCTTGGTGGGCTGCTGGGGGATGGGGGGGCTGTCGTCCGCCTGGGCGCGGGCCACGGGCGTCATCCGCTGCAGGGCCTGGGAGACCATGGGCGAGGGCTCGCCCTGCACCTCGGCCGCCACATCGCGCAGGTCGCGGTCCCCGGCGGCCGGGTCCGTGAGGAAGGCCAGCACCTGCACGAGGTCGCTGGCCAGGTTCCTGCGGCGCTCCGCGGACAGGGCGCCGAAGGCGGAGGTCCGCTCGAGGACGGCGCGGACCTGCCGGCGTACGTCGTCCCGCTCTTCAGGTGTCAGGGCGTTCGTGGTGGTTCTCATCGATACCTCGGCGATCAGGAGCGGGACGCGGCGGGCGGTGCGGGGGCCGGCGCGGCCTGGCCGGGCGCGCTGGGGACGGGCGCCAGGGCCTGGGGCCGGGCGCGGTCCTGCAGCAGGGCGAGCCCGCCCTGGTCCGCGATGCGCTCGAGCGGGAAGGTCTCGGACTTGAAGTTGAGGGAGACCTCGCCGGTGAGCTGCGCCTTGGCGTTGATCTCCTCGTTGCTCTGCCGGCTGGTGTCCCGCTCCAGGGTGGAGACGCGCGTGTTGACTGAGGAGTACTTGCGGCTCCGGTTCCAGGACGACGATCCCTTGCCGCTGCCCTTGTTCGACCACTTGCGGTCGTCGGAGTCGCCGCTGGAATCCCACGAGGAGTCGTAGCTGCCCGATCCGGAGCTCCCCGAGTCACTGGAGTAGGTCCCGGTGCGGCTCCGGGTGTCGGTGGCGTGCGCGCTGGCGGAGGACGACATGGACTCGGTGGCGTCCACGTCGAAGACCACCTTGGCGTTGATGCGGCCGTTGGTCACGACGATGCGGTTGATGCCCAGCAGCACCATGGTGGCGAGCTGCTGCTGCTTGCCGCGCGCCATCTTGAGCTTGGCCTGCCGCAGCAGCTCGGCCTCGCTGTCGCGGTCGTCGATCTGCTGGGGGGCCGGGGTGCCCAGGAAGGCCGAGAAGTCCGGCATGCCGCCGCTGTCGAACCCGTCCTTCATGGCCAGCAGGGGCCCGCTGTCGTCCGAGGTGATCTGCAGGGCGTTCGGGAAGCTCTCCTGCATGTAGTCGCGTGCGTCGTCGTCGTTGAAGTTCTCGGTCGCGAAGTCATCGACGCTCTTGACCACGGCCTCCAGCATCTTGCTGTAGGCCTCCATCTGGCGGATGGAGCTGTCGACGATGGAGGTGAAGACGCCCTCGATCAGCCCGCTGACGAACTCGGGGAAGTCGACGGTCTTGACCAGCCGATCGAACTGGGTGACCGCCTTGGCGACCCCGTGCTCCTTGGGCTGGGAGGCCTTGAAGGCCTTGACCCCGGCGCCGGGGGCCGCCGGCGTGACCGCGCCCGGCGTGGCCGCCTGGGCCTCCGCCAGCCGCGCCTGATCATAGCGCCGCGCCACCTCGCGCAGGGACGGATCCCCGGCGGCGGGGTCCGTGAGGAAGGACATGACCTTGCCGAGGTTGGTCATCATCCGCTGCTGCGTGTCGGCGGGCAGGGCGCGGAAGGCTGGCGCCTGGGGCAGCAGCTCACGGACCTGGAGCGCCACCTCCTCGGGCGTGGGCTGGTGCGGCTGGGACGCTTCGAGCATGGCTCCCTCTCAGACCTGCGGGGTCGGGGTGTTGGCCGGGGCGGTGGTGCGCGGCGGGGCGGCGGGGACGGGGGCGGGGAGGGGGGCGGGGACGGCGCGGGCGGGGGCGGGGGCCGACCCAGGCTGGGCCTTGGCGTTGAGCATGGCCAGCCCCCCCGCGTCGGCGATGCGCTCGAGGGGGAAGGTCTCGGACTTGAAGTTGATCCGGACATCGCCTGAGAGCTGCGCCTTGACGGAGGCCTTGGACTCGCTGTCGTCGTCCACCGAGCTCTTCACGGTGGTCACGTGGCTCTTGGTGTGCGAGGCCCCGGCGGCCCCCCAGGGAGCCCAGGCGCCCGCGGCGGACTGGTCCTGGCTCCGCTGGTCGTCGTACATGGAGGCCCTCGCCGAGCGGCTGGCCTCGTCGGAGGCCCGCATGTCGAAGACCACCTTGGCGTTGATGCGCCCGTTGGTCACCACGATGCGGTTGATGCCCAGCAGCACCATGGTGGCCATGAGCTGCTGCCGCGAGCGGGCCATCTCCATCTTGGCAGCCAGGACGAGCTGCTGCTCGCCCGCGGGGTCCTCGATGTCCACCGAGCGGGTCAGGCCGAACTGCTGGCCGAGCCCGGAGGTGTCCTCGGCGGCGGGGTTCGCCTGCAGGCGGGCGCCCTCGGGGGTGTTCACCACCACCACCTGGCGCGGATTGCGGTTGGCGATGAAGTCCCGGGCCTGGGCGTCGCTGATGTGGTCCTCGGCGAACTGCCCGACGCTCTTCGAGACCGCGGCCATCAGCTCGCCGTAGGCCTCCATCTGCTGGATGGAGGCGTCGACGATGGCCTGGAACACCCCCTGGACCAGCCCGCTGACGAACTTCGGGAAGTCCACCGCCTGGACCATCTTCTGGAAGGCGTCCACGCCCTCCCGCACCGCGCCGGCCTTGAAGTCCTGGCCCACCTGCCCCGGGGCCTCGGCGAGCCGGGCCTGCACGTCGTCCGAGGCCGCCGCGGCCTGGGCGAGCGGGGGGCCCCCCGGGGTGTTGGCGAGCACCTCGGTGCGCAGGGCGTGCAGCACCTGCTCCGCCTGCGCCCCGGCCTCCGGCGCAGCGGGCCTGCCGAGCCAGGAGGGGTCCGCCAGGAAGGCGCCCACCTTGACCAGATCCTGGGCGATCTGG
Source organism: Pseudomonadota bacterium (assembly GCA_043814015.1). Classification (GTDB taxonomy): domain Bacteria; phylum Myxococcota_A; class UBA796; order UBA796; family JAFGLY01; genus JBDRKM01. Next base: position 9,095 of record JBDRKM010000217.1, on the reverse strand, counting down.
CGCCGCCGATCCGCCGGCAGGTCCCGGAAGGTCGCCGAGCGCTCCAGCAGCGAGCGGACCTCGCTCCGGACGGTGGAGAGCTTGCCAGGATCGGTGTTCAAGGGCTACCCCACAGGGGCCACGGGCGCGGGCGAGGCGGGGGCGGGCGGGGCGGGCGCGGTCTCCGGGGCGGCGGTGGCCGGGGTGCCGCGGCTGCCGTTGGCCTGGATGTCGTTCAGGCGCAGCATCTGGTCGCTGTTGATCATCTGCTCCAGGGGGAAGGTCTCGGAGCGGAAGTTGATGTTCACCTCGCCCATGACCGAGCCCTCGGCCTGCAGGCCCCCCTCCGTGTCGGTCTTGGACATGGACTGGATCTTGATCTCGGGCTTCGAGACGTAGTTGTAGGCGCCCGTCACGATGCGGCGGGCGGTGCTGTCGGTCGTGGCCCCCTCCTGGTCCTGGGAGTACGGCTCGTCGTAGCTCGCGCCCTGGTTCTCGACCGTGGTGTAGCCGAGCTGGGCGTAGTCCACCGCCATCTTCTGCCGGTTGAAGGTGTCACGCGCGGTGAAGCTGAATTTGACCTTGGCGTTGATCCGACCGTCGGTGACGATGATGCGGTTGATGCCCATGAGCACCATGGTCGCGAGCATCTTCTGCCGGCTGCGCGCGAGATCGTCCCGCGCGGCAGGGAGGAGCTGCTCGTCGATGGTCTCCTGGTCGAGGTCGCTGATGGGCTGGGACAGCCCGAACTCGCTGGCGAAGTCGGGCAGATCCCCGAACTCGGCGCCCGCGCGCGGGATCACCGAGGGACCGCTGTCGCCGATGTTGAGCTGGAAGACGTTGGGGAACTTGCTGACCAGGTGATCGCGCGCCTGGTCCGTGGAGACGTTCTGGTCGCGGAACTCGTTGGCCGACATCACCACGGACTGGACGAGCTGGGCGTAGGCCTCCATCTGCTGGATGCTGGCCTCGACGATGGCCTGGAAGGTCCCCTTGACCAGCTCGGCCACGAAGGACGGGAAGGCCACCTCCCGCAGGAAGCTCCCCGTGGCCTTGACCCCGGCCGCCGTGCCCTCGGCGCGGAAGCTGTCGAGGTCCTGGCTGGCCGCCGTCTGGTTGGAGCTGGGCGCCGAGTAGCCGCTGGACGTGGGCACGCCGGAGGAGCCCTTGCGGTAGTCCACGCCGCCCGGAGGCGGCGTGGTGCTGGTGTACACGGTGGTGTCCGCCAGGGCGAATGCGTAGGGGTCCCCGGCGGGCTCCGGGGCCTCCTGCAGCAGGGCGGCGATCGCCTGGGTGTGCGCCAGGGTCTCCGCCTGGCGCGCGGCGGGGAGAGCGCGGAAGGCCGCGCTCTGCGGGAGAATCATCCCGACCTGGCGCACGACCTCGGCGGTCTGACGTGGGCTGAGCAGAGGGGGCACCGCTCCTCCAGGACCCGGCCTGCCGGCCGGTATTAGGCGTTCAACGCTGGTAGGCTACGCCTGGACGTTGGAGAATGGATCCAGCGCGAAGTGGGACGGCGCACGGCGGGTGGACGGCTCCACGCGGCGCGGGCGGGCCTCGTCCGGGCGCAGGTAGACCGCCAGACGGGAGGGCATCTTCGGGTTGACCTTGACGCCCACCACGCTGATGTCGCCGGGTCCGGCGCGGTCGTCCGGGGTGACGGCCTGCATCCAGTCGTGCAGCGAGCGCTGCGAGTCGGGGCGCTGGGCCAGGTGGAGCTGGATCAGCCCGTGCATGTTCTGGGGCGGGTCCGAGAACGCGGGCATCAGCAGGTCCAGCTTCATCTCGATGCCGCGCGGGGTGTCGCGCAGCCCGAGCACGGCGCTGCCGGCCGGCAGCGTGAACCGCCCTCCGGTGATGACGCCGAGGGCCGCGAGGATGCTCGGGAGCTGGTGCCCGATGCCGAGCCGGTGCATCAGGGGCTCCAGGTCGAGCAGGCGCAGCTCCTCGGGGCAGAACAGGTAGACCCGCTGCGCGCCCCGCTGCCGGCCGGCGGCGATGGAGGTGAAGATGGGCACCAGGCCCGGCAGCGCCGCCATGGTGACGCGCACCGCGTGCTGCAGGTTGTCCGGCAGGGCGGCCACCTGATCGGGGCGGAACTCGTAGTAGGCCTTGGCCTCGTTCAGGCCGCCGTCATCGAAGGAGGCACCGAAGAAGGCGCCGAAGCGCGCGCCCATGTCCACGGGCCCCGTGCGCCAGGGCTCGGAGCGCTCGTCGAACCAGCGCAGGGCCGGCTGGCCGAAGTGCTGGTGGATCAGGCGCCGGGTCTCCCGGCTGGTCTCGTGCCGGCGCGCCTCCGGTGAGGCTTGCGGGCCGCCGAGCTCCAGGTCGAAGCGCAGGTTCCTCGGGCTGACCTCACTGTAGGACAGCTCGAAGGGCATCGAACCGGGTGCCAGCGCGTTGTTGCCGTAGCGCGGATCGCCCACGGGGAGCTGGAACGTGCGATCCAGCGCCCCGCCGAGCGTGGGGAGCGGATCCGCCACGCCCAGACGCCGGGCGGCCACACTCAGGTGGTGCTTGACCACCATTGCTGCGGTGGGGTGCATGATCGCCTCCTAGGCCAGCGGGACACCAGGGACGGAACCGACGGGCAGCGCGCCCAGGGCGTTCTTCAGCTCCTCGGGGATGGACCCCAGCGTGAGCGTCGGGATGGTGGGCTGCGTGGGCACGGCCACCGGCTCGCTGAACTGCTGGACGGTGCCGCTCTGGGTGCCCGTCACGGCCAGCCACTTCTCGACGTTGTCCACCAGCTCCGCGTCCATGAAGACGGCGGGCGCGGGGGGCGTGGGGCTGGACAGGATCGGGCCCTTGTCTCCCAGCCACTTGATGATGCGCGACCCGGACTGGGCCGTGACGCGCTGGCGGATGCTGTTGACCTGGCTGTTGAGGTAGAGCTGGGCCACCCGCTCGACGAGCTGGAAGTAGTCGCGCACCCCGTAGGCCGCGAGCACCTCCGTGTGGGACAGCATCTTGCGGATCTGCTTGATGGTCTGCTGCAGCTCGACCGCCGCGAAGTGGGCCATGGCGTAGCCGTGCAGGGACAGGTTGCCCGCCAGATCGCGCAGGGCCTTGTAGACCTGCATGTGGTTCACCCGCCGCTCGAGGCTGACGACGTTGATGGCCGGCAGCACCTGGCTCGCGGCGGTCGCGGGCACGGAGGTCTGCGCGTACTGGGCGTTGTAGGCTGAGGTCGCAGCCAGCGCGCGGATCCAGAGGTCGTTGAACTCCCGGTTGGGCAGGGACTCGTCGATGCCGCCCTGGGCGAAGCCGAAGGCGCGGGCATACAGGCCACGGCGCTCGATCTCCGTGAAGCGGTTGTGGGCACTCCGGATGTACTCGTAGAGGTTGTCGCCGGCCGGGCCGCGCGAGACGGGCAGCATCCCGGTCTGGAACTGCTCGGCCACCTTGTCCGCCACGGCGAAGAGGCGCATGTCCTCGAGCTGGGCCGAGAAGTACAGCACGCTCAGCGCCCGGACGTTGTCACCGAGGATCTCGACCGAGATGTCCTCCTCCAGATCGGGCAGGTCGAGCGTGAAGGAGGAGGCGCGCCCCGTCAGGGTGCCGCCGATGGCCTCCGAGAGGGCGTTGTCGATGTAGACCTTGAGCTGGGTGTGGTCGGCGCCGATGCCCTGCTCCACCAGCCGGTCCACGACCTCGGAGAGCTGCCTGGCGTAGATCGCGGTGCTGCCGTTGACCCCGAGGACGTCCTTGGGGGCGACGCCGCGCTCCCGGACCTCCTGGAAGCACTTCTCGTACAGCTTGTTGTGCGTGTGGTAGTGCTCCACGGCTTCGATGAAGGCCCGCACGAACTGCGGCACGATGCGCAGGGGCAGCTCCTCGTACACGTACTGCGAGGGGTTGGTCGGGTCCGGCTTCAGGGCGCAGGTGGTGTGGGTCGGGTCCACGATGAGGATCTGGTCCTGGACCGCGGGGGCGTCCACGGCGCGCCCCATGGTGGGATCGCCCTGGTTCTCCGCCAGCAGCTTCCCGTAGACCGCCAGCACCTGGACCTTGTCGGACTCCGAGGGGGCGTTCTCGCCCACGCCCGGGAACTCCCACGGGGCCAGCACGAACGCGACGTTGGGGGTCACGCGGAGGAACTTCGGGTGGGCACCGGTCAGGCCACCGTCGAACCCGAACTTCAGCTTGAGCAGATAGAGCACCGCGGCGTAGAGGCGCCCGTGCACGGCGTTCGGCTTCGGGTAGTCCTCCGTGGTCGTCTTCGGCTTGGGCTGCGTTGGATCGAACAGGTCGGGGTAGCGCTCGATGGCGGACATGGTGGTTGCTCCTGAGGTAGGGCTTTTGATGCGGGAGGAGGGTCTTCTGGGTTGGGTCACGGTCGGATCACAGGGCTGGTCGGGGGTGGAGGCGGGCCTGGGACGGAGAGGAGAGGCCCTCGCCGGGTGGCCCACGGCTGGCCGCGTCGACCAGCTTCAGGGTCAGCGGGATGTCGAGCACACCGGCGCCGGAACCCCGGACGTCGGCGGCCGCCGGGACGGAGGAGGCGCCGGCGGTCAGCAGGGCGCGCACGTCCGCGGGGGTCACGGGCTGGCTCTGGCGGTTGGCGCGCGCCACCACCAGGGCCGCCGCCGCGGTGACGAAGGGGGCGGCGAAGGAGGTTCCGGTGTTCTCCTGGTAGCCCTCGACCCCGGCGCAGGGGATGGCCTCGCCGGGAGCGCACAGGGCCACGTGGGGACCGCGGGTGCTGAAGCGGCTCGGGCGATCCGCGGCGTCCACGGCGCCCACCGCGATCACCTCGGGCAGGGCGGCCGGGTAGTAGACGGTGTCGTCGCCGCTGTTGCCGGAGGCGGCCACCAGCACACAGCCGTGCTCATGGGCGTAGCGGACCACGGCTTTGTGCGGGACGGGATCGGTGGGCCGGAGCGCCGACGCCGGGGTGCCGAAGGAGAGGTTCAGCACGCGGGCGCCGAGGTCTACCGCCAGCTTCACGGCCGCGTCGATGTCCGGCAGCGCGCCCACGGCGGTGGGCTCCCGGCCGTCCACCTTCTGGGCGCGCGCCAGCGCGCGCATGGGCAGCAAGCGGGCCGCCCCGGCCAGCCCAGCATGCACGCGCAGCCCGCGGGCGGCGATGATGCTGGCGCAGCCGGTGCCGTGGCCCATGTCGTCGTCGGGCTCGCGGTCGCGGCCCTGGGTGTCCCCCATCAGCCGCAGGCCCCGCGTCAGGCGGACATCGTTGAGGTCCACGGTGTCTGCTCCGGGGCGCAGCGCGCCGACCAGCTCCGGGTGGCGCAGCGCGACCCCGCTGTCCACGATGGCGACGATGAGCGCGTCGTCCCCCGGCTCCATGGCCAGGGCGCGTGCGGCCCCCACGCGCTCGAAGACGCTCGGATCGCCGGGGGACGCGGACGGCGGCGGGGGTGCGGCGAAGGGGGCCTGGCAGAGGTAGTGCGGGGTGACCGAGACGACGAGGTCGAGCTCCGCCAGCGCGTCTACGAGGTTCAGCAGGCTGATGTCGGGGTCGAGGTCCAGCCGCAGGGTGTCGGCCAGGCCAAGGGAGCGCTCCAGCTCGGACCAGCCCTCGTGGGCGCGGCCCGGGCGGCCGGCCGCCGACGAGAAGGTCCGGGAGGCGCGCATGGCGGGCGAGAAGCGCGCGATGGTGCGGTCGACGCGCCCGCCGTCGATGCGGCCCGAGGCCACGGCCTGCCCGCTGGCGACGTCGCGCCAGGAGGGGATGTCACCGAAGGACTCCTCGTCCTTCAGGCGCAGCTCGATCCGGCCCCTGACCACCAGCCGACTCAGGGCCGGGTCGAAGGTGCGCGCCGGGGCGACCTGCGGCCTCACGAGCGCTCCCCTTCGCGGCCGGGGCCGCCGTAGGGGTCCCGGGTCCAGGCGGGCTCGGGCTCGCCAGCCGGAGCCTCGACCTGCTGCCGCTCGGGCAGCCGGAAGAAGCCCGTGGCCCGCTGCCCCGAGACGAACACCTCCACCTGCCCCTCACGATGCGAGGAGCGAGGTCTCACCACCAGCTCCTGCGAGCGTGCCTCGAGCACCTCCACCGCGTCGCCATCCAGGCGCACCTCGGGGGTGACCCCGTCGTACAGGTTGGCCCCCATGATGCGCACCAGGGGCTGGCCCTCACGATCACGGGAGACGGTGTGGCCCGCGATGGTGGCCCGGGCCGAGGCCTGCAGGGCGGCCATCAGGTCGTTGACGGGGATGCCGGCCTGGGCCTGGATGGCTTGCTGAGTGCCCGGATCGCTCATGCGCTTGAGCTGCCCGACGGTGCGCACCCCGAGGTAGGACAGCCGGCGCTTCTGCTCGTCGGTCAGCCCCGCGCCCGGCCCGATGTCGTCCAGGGAGCGCGGATCCTCGTCCGAGGAGAAGGAGTAGGTGTTCTCCTCGATCATCGGGCGGGTGATGGTGGTCAGGGCGAGGTGGACCGTCGAGGCCCCCTCTTCGTTCGGGCCGGCGCTGCGCAGGGTCACGATCCCCCGGGCGTCCACGTCCACGAACACGCGCAGGTCCAGGGAGAGGTCCTTGAGGGCCCAGGTCAGGGGGCGGCCGGTGCGCACCTTCAGGGCGAGCGCGTCCTGCACGTTGTCCAACTGGTGGATCAGCGCCTGGACGAACTCCTCGACCGGGTAGCTGCGCTCCGGCCGGGTGGTCATGGCGCCCCCCGCGTGAAGCTGACCCGCAGGCGCCCCGGCGGCACCATGAAGCCCGTGACCAGGCGGCCGCGCGGCAGCGTGGCGACGATCCGTCCGGCGCCGTCGAGGCGGGCCTCGACCGGCAGCGCCAGCTCCACCCGCTCCACCTCGACGCGCACGCCCTGCTCCGGCCCCCCAGCCTCTTCCACGAGGCCGTCGGCCAGCTCGAGCAGGAGGGCGTCGAGGCCGCGCATCAGGTACCCTGCCCGGGCGTGCTGGGGGTGGGGGCGGCGGGCGCCGTGTCCGCTGGCGCGGGGGCGGCCGCCGCGGCGGTGGCCTCCGGAGCCTGCCAGCGCGCGTGGCGGTTGATGAGCTGGATGGCCGGGGAGTCGGCGAACCGCTCCAGGGGGAAGGTCTCGGTGCGGAACTGGATGTTCACCTCTCCCATCAGGTCCGCACGGACGCTCTCGGCTGCCTGGACGTTGGCCTGCAGCGTGGACACCATGGCCGTGGCGCCCTGGGAGAGGACGGTCTGCTGCGCCGCGATGCCGGCCTTCTGGCCGAGCACCATCTGCTTGATCTCGGCCTGCGTGCGATCGTCGGCGCGGGCATGGAACTGCAGCCGCGCCTTGATGTTGCCCTGATCGACCACGATGCGGTTGAGGCCCATCAGCACCATGGTGGCGAGCTGCTGCATGCGCTCTTCCGCCATGGAGCGGCGGCCGGCGCGCAGCAGGGCGCCCTCGGTGAGCTCCTCGTTGAGCTCCTCGCCCTCCAGCCCGAAGCGCTGCAGCCAGGGCGGGCTGGTGCCGTTCGCCGCCTGGCGCGGCACGAGCCGGCCCGGGTCACGGCTGCCGGCCCGGGGGGGGCGTACCTGCAGGTCGACCGGGTAGCGCTCGGCCAGCCAGACCCGGGTCTGGTCGGGGGTCACGTTGTCGCGCGAGAAGTCGTCCACCGACTGCGCCAGGCTGGAGACCAGGGTGGCGAACTCCCGCATCTGCTCCGCGGTGGCGTCGACGATGGCCTTGAAGGTGCCGGTGATCAGCCCAGCGACGAAGCCCGCGAAGTCCACGGCCTCCAGCGTCTGCGCCGTGTCGGTGCCGAGGCGCTGGGCCGCGCGTGTGGGGGGCGCGGTGGGGGCGGGTGCCAGGGCGGAGGGCGCGGTCGGCGGCGGGCTCGCGGCCTGCCCACCGCCAGAACTGCCCGAGATCTGGCGCTGCAGATCCAGCGGCGTGGCGAAGGCGGCGGCGTAGGGATCGGGGGCCAGCACGCGCTCGATCTGCGCCAGGTCTCCGTCCAGGGCCTGGCGCTCCCGGGCGCCCAGGCCATGGAACGCGGGGCTCTGCCGGATGCGGCGGGTGGCCTCGAGGGCTGCGCTGGTGGGCCCGTGCATCAGGCGTCCAGCCGGAACAGGGTGTCGTACAGGTCTGCGCTGTCGACCGCGAGGCTGCGCAGGCGCTCGCCCCAGCCGTCGGTGGGGGCGGTGGAGGCGGCTTGCACCAGGCGATCACGGAGGCTCGCCCCGGCGGGGGCCGAGGCCATGGCCACGCCGAACCAGCGCGCGGCCTCGGCGGGGCCCACATCGACGGCCCGATCGAGCAGCATGGCCAGGGCGCGATCGGTGTTGAAGCCCAGGGCGGCGGCGTTCGGCAGGACCCCCTCCAGGAAGACGGTCACGGCGATCTCGTTCTGGGCCAGCTTGAAGGGATCACGGGCGGGCTCGATGCCCAGCCCCTCCGGCGCCGGCCGGTGCAACCGGCCCGCCTTCTGGAAGCGCTCGGTCCAGGCAGGATCGGTGAGCGGCTTCTGCGCGACGGGGGCCATGCGGGCCTCGGGGGTCTCGCGCGCGGCGAACCGCCGCAGCTCCGCGGCCTCCTCGACACCAAAGACCTGGTCGAAGATCGGGCTGTCGGCGTACCACTCCTGGTCACGCCGCGAGGCCGCGCCGAGGACCGCGCCCAGGGTCCCGGTGCGCTGGTTGAACCCGAACATGCCCCAGCTCAGGCCGTTCTCGGGGGTGGCGTGGGTGGGCGCGTAGCCGTCCAGCCCACCGCGCCGCTTGAAGACCGCGCGCACGACCCGCGCCTTCTCCTGGATCTGCAGGGGCACGCCCGAGGGCTCGCCGGCCCCCACGCGGCTGCCCCAGGTGGCGCCGCCGGCGGAGGAGTAGTCGTCGGCGTGCGGCTCGCGGTGGGCCCGCACCCCGCCCAGCACCTGGCGCAGCTCGGTGGGATCCTCGTACCCCGGCGGCTCGGCCGTGGGCGACGGCGCGGACAGGGGCTCGCCCCAGTCGGTGGTGGGCCCGCCCCAGGTCGGGGTGGAGGGGTGTGCAGAGGGAGGCGGGGCGGCCCAGGAACGGGGGGGGTGCTCCTGGCCGGGCGGCTCCGAGGGCGGGACGGAGGGCGCGGGCGCGCCCCAGGTCGGCTGTGCCGCCACGGCGGGCGGGTGCTCGAGGCCCGGTGGCTCGGCCGTCGGCGCACCCCAGGTCGACTCGTCGCGCTGCGTGGCGCC
>JBDRKM010000216.1:0-7654 GCA_043814015.1 Pseudomonadota bacterium | reverse complement strand
CGGCAGCAAGAACGTTCAGGCCCACGTCCACACCAAGACGAGGGGCATCTTCGGGTGGTTCGGGAACTTCCCAACTGGACTTCTCAACGACCTCAAACCGCCATCGCCCCGTCTTGGTCTTCCGCGCTTGGATGCCCTTGGAGACCTGATTGGCTTGTCGAACGTAGGGGCTGCCGACCAAGGGCAACCAGATGGACTGACGGGATTCAAGCCCGGAGATCCGGAGCCAGAAGTCCGCTGTGACCGCCTCGCCCGGGTCTTCCAGTCGAGCAGTCATCTCGGACAACCTCATGGGGAGGCTGTCTTTCACGCAAGGCGAGTTGCCCCCATACTCAGTCAGCAAGACGTGATAAGCGTCCAGATGATCTTGAGTGATGAACTTCCATGGCTTGCTGATGAGTTTGGAGCCGATGGTATAAAGCGCCTTTGCGTCCTCATCCGTGACCACGCCTTCACATCGGAGGTTGGTGGTAATGGACTTGATCTTCCTCTGGTAGACACCTTTGGCCCAAGTGGACACGATGTTGATGGCGTGGTCTCGGGCGTTCTTTTCGATCTGGCTGGTAAGGTTGGTTGCTGAAGGGAAGAACGCCTGTTTGGCGGACCTAGGGAGGGTGTGGACCCGTCGGTCAAGCATCGTCTGCACGCAGATGCGGACGTAGGCGACGTACTCAGCACGTATGGCTTCCAGCAGGGCAATTTTGCCCGCATTGGTAGCCGGGTGGAGCATCAGAATGCGGCACTTCATACTGAGGTTCTAGCAAGAACAATCAACCTTTAGCAGGTCGAGCGGGTACTGTCAAGCAACCCCCAGCCCGGACGGTGGGGTGAACCATGCCGGGCCGGGGGCCCCGTCTCCTCGCCGAGAGAGCGGTGGCACGACTCACAACGAGGAAACGAGGAGACCATCGTTGTGTCAGGATCGACTAGAGCACGTCACGAAGCTTGAGCCCGTCGAGCATGAACTGGATGTTCACCTCGCCGTTGAGCAGCCCGGCTATGTCCGCTGCGAGAGACGCGACGCCGACGGCTGCCACGGTGCACTGGACGTTGAAGGGCTGCTGACGAACGAGCGGGATCGGCCGATCGAGCGTCATGATGTCCTTCGCGCCTGGCGTACCGTTGGTGAAGTACACGTCCGTCGTGTTGCCGACGTCACCACAGAGACCACCACCCGAGTTGAGGTACCAGGTCGGCGCTACGAAATAGCGCTTCTGGTCGATGTTCAGCTGCCAGTAGAGGCGGAGAACCGCGTGGTGGTACATGACGAAGTCGTACTGGATGTCTCCACCGATGGTGCATCCTTGGAAATAAAGCCAAGTACGCATGGCCAGCAAAAGATAGGTCTGCGTCCCCGGAAGGACACCAGGCGTCTCCATGTTGCTCACCGTGAGGTTGGCCTGGATTGCGCCGGTGTAGAGGGGGAACGGACCGCCCGTGATGTTGGCTCGCGGAACGAACGCGCCCGGGGTACCCTGGATCAGGGTATCCCAGATGGGCTCTTGGATTCGCTCCATCTTGCTGGGATCTCGAGGCATCTCTTTCTCTCCTTCTTGTCGGGCTTTCATCCCCCGACATGTGTTAACCGCCTACCTTCTTTACCCTCGGGCGCGTATCCCGAGCTTGAGGAGATTTGCGGTGACCTCACTAACTCCTAGCGCCAGCGCCCTCGCTCACCGAAGATGCTCTGCGCGAAGATTCCTCCGAACCGCTGACGACCCTCACCCGCACGCCGGACACGCCGCGTCCTCGGCTGCCTCCGAACGCGCCTGGTGAGCGCTCCGCCCACTCGCTGGGCCTGGCCGGGATCGGCCTCGCCCTGCGCGATTGCTGCGGCGGACACCTCCGGGGGCTGCACAACCTCTGCAGCGACCGCCGTCGGGACACCCGCGACCTTCGCCGCCGCCATCCCTGCCCGCTTCCCGCGCGTCACGGCGCGGTATGCGACGAGGAAAGCCCGACGCATGGCCGGGGACACGTGTGCCGTCCCGGCGGTGGTCTTGAACGCGTTGAACGCGGCGCGGAAGTGCTGCGCCGAGCCCGTCTCGAACTGGGTGTTCTGAGTGGCCTGCAGGACCGCTTCCTGCACCTTCGCACGGAAGTCCTGCGCGACCTCAGCACCCGCCTGCTGCTGCGCCGCGAGCTTGCCGACCCACTTGCGAGTCCCGCCCTGTGCGACCGTCTTGGCACGGTCACGCAGGACGCGGGGCCGACGCGCGACACGCCGACGAGCTCCCGGAGCCTTGCGCAGACGGCGAGACCGTTGACGCAGTCGACGTGACACTCCGCGAGGCACGGCATACCCGAGACCAGCCAGCTCCTCGTAGTCGTCCGCCAGCTCCTCGAAGTCGTCCGCCAGCTCCTCGAAGCTCGCGAGCGCCACATCGTCGTCGCCCATCGGCTCGATGCCGACGTACTCCGACAGGTCGGCCGCTTCCTCCGGAGTCAGAGACCCATAGTCCACACCAGCGTCGGAGCTGTACTCCTCAGCGAGACCCTCGAGCTCGTCCTCCATGTCGTCGTCGTAGCCGGCCATCGCGACGTCGTCGTCGCCCATCGGCTCGATGCCGACGTACTCCGACAGGTCGTCGTCATCGTAGTAGTCGTCGGCGAGCTCCTCGTAAGAGCCCATCGGCTCGATGCCGACGTACTCCGACAGGTCGTCGTCATACTCGTCATCCTCCATGGGGATGTCGACGTACTCGCTCAGAGTCGGGTCACCCGCATCCCACGAATCGCTCAGGTCGATGTACTCGGCCCCGAGTCCCCCGACTCCTGAATCGATCGACGACAAGAGGTCGTCATCTGACGGGAGGTATCCCATGGCCTTCTCGTCCTCCTCTTCTTCTCCGCCCTTGCTGAACATCCCGGTGATCTTCCCGGTGATGCCCCCAAGGAACCCGCCCTCCTTCTCCTCGTCCTCGTCATCACCGCCGCCCAGGATGCCCTGGATGGCCGCGATGGACGCACCGGCCACGACCGGGACGTAGAAGTCGCTGCTCTTGAAGAGCATGTGAGCTGCACCGACCGTGACGACAGCGCCACCGACGGCCGCGACGCGTCCGGAGAGACCTACGGACGAGGCAAGGCCCGTACCGAGGCTCTGCACGATGCCGCCACCGAGGTAGCCCGCACCGCCCGCGACCGCGATCTTGGCGATCTCGCCGATGGAGAACTCGGGGTTCTTCTTGCCACGCTTCGGCTTGAACATCCCGCCGACGATCGGCAGCTTGGCCAGCGATGCCGAGATGCCCGTGGCCTTCTTGGCTTTCTTGCGCTTCTTGGGGTTGCTCTTGTAGGCATATCCCCCGGGGGACTCCGGATAGAGCCACCAACCGGGGTCTGCACGTCCCATGATCGGCGGACGCCAGTCATGTGGCGATACCCGCTTCCCTTGCCGCTTGGGCAGAAGCGGGCCTGGCGCCGGCGGCGGAACGGGAGGATACCCGGCGAGCTCGGTGATCTTCGTCCCCTTCGGGAGAGCACGCTTCTTGCGCGTCGCCGCCGCACCCTTGCGCTGCTTCACTCCCATCCTGGCAACCCGCGCTGCTTCCTTCTTCGCGATCGCCTGGATCTGCTTCGGCGTCAGTCCCTTCAGCCCCGCGTACGCCTTCTTGGGGAGACCCAACTGGGCGACAGCACGTTCCGCTGCCTCCTCAGAGCCGTACCGTTGCTTCTGTTCCAGCGCTGCCTTCGCCGCCTTGATCGTCCTGTACTTCCGCAGTGCCGTCGCAGGCGCCATGCCGAGCTTCGCCGCTATCTTCGCAAACTGCTCGATCCGCTTGGCTTCCTTCTCGGCGAATCCTGCGGCCTTCTGCTGAGCTGACCACAGCGAGCGGGCCGCCTTGAGTGACCCGGACGTCTGTGCCTTGAGCGACTCGACGCCCATGCCGAGACCGCTGGCGTACTTGCGCCACGACGCTGCCTGCTTCTGCGCGGTCTCGCCCTTCGGGCGCCGCTTCTTCGGTGCGGCAGCCGCTGCCATCAGTGCGCGAATGTCGGGAGCTCCGCCAGCTTTCCTCTTCCTCCGGACAACCTTCTTGGGGTTCTTGGCCATCTTTTTCTTCCTCTCATCCTCTCGATGCGCGATCTTGGCTGCCTTCAGCTCTGCCTTGCTCGCCTTGAGCTGCGCCCGTAGCTTCTTCGCTTCGACCTTGGCCACCCTCAGATGCTCCTTGCTCTTCTTGACCTTCTCCGTGGCCTTCGTCTGCACGGCCTTCGTCTCGGGAGAGTTTCGCTTCCCAGCCTTGCGTTTCGGTTTCGACGCCTTACGTTTCGTCTTGACCGGGTTCACGAGGAGCAGAGTTTGTGGATTCGGCTCGAAGTACTTCACACATCCAAGCTAAACCGCCGAGAATACACATCTCAAGTAAGGAAAATTTGGGGTAGTAGTGTGGTTTGCGAAGTTTTCTGATAAAACAGTAAGCGATGGCTCAGGCAAAGCGGCACGATTTGTCAGTCTCACTCGTGCAGGGATCGGGGCACGTCAGGCTCATTCGCAACAAACTCTACACCACAGGCGAGGTCGCACACATCCTGCGTGTGAGCATCCGAACCGTCTGGCGATGGCTACAGTCGGAGCAGCTCAAGGCGGTAACATTCGGCGACCAGGGTGACGTGAGGATCAGCGGCGAGGCGATCTACAGGTTCCTTCGGCCATACCAGCCCAAGGCGAAACGTCCACCGATTAGAGAAGTCAGAAAAGGACCGGCGACCAAGCCTATCCGACGATCCCCCGCGACTCGACCCGCAAAGCCGGACCCCAAATGAGAGTGGTAATCGAGTCGTCTTCAAGAACGTAGAGACGCTTCTTGTCGGGAGAGCACACGAGAAGCGAGCCACGATCGGGCTCGAGCTTCCCTGCGTTCTTCTCCCCCGGTCGGATGATGTCGAAGCTGAGGGCGAAGCCGAGCACGGCGACAGCCTTGGGCGGCTTGAGCACGTCATTGGGAGGCTGCTCGTCTCCAAGCCACGAGAACTGCTTCGACCGAGGGAGCCAGATAGACGTCTTCTTATCATGGTCGTGGTAGTAGCGCTCGAAGAAGCTACGGTCCTGCTGCCATTTGTCCGATGAATAATATGTAGTTACGCAACGTCCCGCACAGCCCCACGATGACGGAAACGGCTTCCTGAGCTCGATCGGCTTCGTCCAGTCAACCGCGTTCCGCTTGTGGAAGAGCTTCCATGCGGATTCGGCTTCACGCTTCTGGTTACTCGGGGGGGTCAATGTGTCTTCTTACCACCCCACCATCCAGCGAGGATGCCAAACAGCAAGATGCCGCCAGCCACCGCAACCATGGTCCCCCCGCTTCCCTCGAACATCTTGCCCCCCGACCCCCCTCCTCCGACTCCGGCGCCGATCGAGAACTGGTCCGCCAGCTCCGGGTTTCCCTCGGCCTTGTCCAGCCCGATCGCGATGAGAGCTCCGAGGGACATTCCACCCTTGCCACGGTCGGCAACGATGCGACCCCGAGCTTGCTTCCCGGAGCCAGTCTTGATCGACGCCTTGGGCAAGGTCGGGAGAAGCGCCTCGAGCGCCTCGCCAAAGGCAGGTCGACCTTCCGGTACCGGGGCCATCCTGAGACGGACACCCCTCGGGACGAGGTAGTAGTCATACTGCTTTCGGTTCTTCCGCCAGACCGAGACGACCTGCGCGCTGTCACGCAGGTTCTTGCGGAGCATATCGCCTAGTTGGCCCACGTCGGCTACTTCTTTCCGAAGAGGAAGTAACCAACCGCGAGCCCGAGCGCGATCAGGAAAGCCGGCCGCTTGTAGATGGGCTTGCGCACGGGCCACAGCGCCCTGATGATACCGACCGGTCTCACCTCCAGCTCGAGAGACGTATCATGCAGCGCACCGCCTCCACGACCACCGATGAGCCCCACGTTACCGGGGAGCGCTCCGGGCCCGAATGCAGCCGCACGACGAACCGCGTCACCTCCATACGCTGGAGCCCCCGACTGTTGCAACGACTGGAGCAGAGCAGCTCGCTCCGTCGCCGGGAGCGTCGGGTTCGCAAGCAGCATCACAGCATGCTGTGCATACTTCCTCGCAGGACGACGGTAGCGACCTCGAGCCTCACGGCCCCACTGCCCCTGCCCTCGACCGTGAATCCGCCGAATCGTCGCGGCGGTCGCCGAGGGTGTCGAGAGTGTCGTCAGCGGGTCCCAGTCCTCCTCTGAGGGCTCGAAGCTGCTCCCTCGGTAATCCCGTGAGAAGTCTCGGGTGTCCAGCTCGTCGAACGGATTGTCGTATCGACCAAACCGCTCGTTGAGCCGGTCCCTCTCACGCTCCTCCGGGAACGTTCCTCGCCCGATCCTACGTCGGCGCCCACGTCTTCGTCTCATGTGCCGTCAAGCTCCTACTGGCGTCGCCGCCTCATGCCCGGTCGTCGCCGTCCCATCCCCGGACGAGGCCGTCTTCGTCGCCTTCTGGTCCCGGTTACGTCCTCGGTCTCCTCCGTGCTGTAGTCGTCGTTGAAGGGGTTGTAGTCCTCCTCCTCATCCGCACCGACCCCGTCGTCGTAGTCCCCGAAGGGATCGTCGTATCGACCGATCAGCCGGTTGATGAAGTCGCGCTCCCCCTCTTCACGCGTCATGCCCTCTTCTCGTCCGCCTCGTCCCATCCTTCGTCTTCGTCTCATTTTTTATCATCTCTTTCCGCGCAACGCGTTCCGATGCGCTCCGAGCTTTCTTCTGAACGTGCGAAGTTTCTTCTTGCCCTTCTGTCGTCCTGAATACGACGGGCTCTGTACGCTACCAGGAACATAGGCGATATAGTCAACAATCATCCCATGTTCTTCAAAATTACCCTTTACGAGGACTTCTTCTCCCTTAGGAGCACTCAGCCTAACGGCAGGGTCGTCCTTCTCGCGCACTGATACCTTGACCCAGAGATTGTACCAAACACTCTCGGGTATCTCCTTTCGCTTCCATTTTCTTCTCCAGTCATGGATAACGGCGTACATCATACCCGTGCTACAGACCCCGACGTAGCCACCGCCGTGCGTCATGTATAGAGGAGCTGCACCGACAACTGTACCACATTCGTCCTCCACGTAGTCGCCTGATGTTCTAATAAGCCAATACAACACAGCCTCTGGTGGCAAGTATGTCATGATCCCCTACCTCCTCCTTAGCGCGTTCCGATGCGCTCCGAGCTTTCTTCTGAACGTGCGGGGGTTCTTCCTGCCCTTCCGCCGCTTCGTTCCTTGTATGTAGTATACAGTGTACTGCACGGACACGCTGACGTAGGCTTCCTCCTGATCAACATCGTCGATCAGTCCCGCCTCGACCAACCTGAGGAGAACGTCACTAGCAGCCCCGTACAGTGAGACCGAAACCTCGGTGTTGTCCGACCCCTCCAAGAGTACTTGAGCTCCTCTCGGAAGCATCGACTTGGGTACTCCCTCCGAAACGCCATACCCCGGCATGTCGGCCCACACCCTCGCCGCGACTCTGACATCCTGCAGGTCGATTCCGAGCTCGCTCACCGCATCGCCAATACGCTCCACGACCATCTCACGGAACCATCCACTCGTGCTGGCCAGGTCCATGTCCCGCTCGGACGCCACCCCGCGACTTATCTTCGGGCTGTCATCATCGAACCACGTATAGAAATCTGTACGGGCAGCCTCCATGTCCAGAAGAGCTTC
>JBDRKM010000215.1:0-7050 GCA_043814015.1 Pseudomonadota bacterium | reverse complement strand
CGGACGTGCACCGGCAGGTCAAGGCCCCTCCCCGACCCTCCCCGAGGCTGCGATGCGACCCACCACCCCCCTCGCGCTCCTGCTCCTGGGCGCCACCTCGCTGCAGGCCGCCCCCGCCCTGGCCGGTGGCATCGGCCTGCTCGGCACTTCGGGCTTCCACCAGGCCCGCGTCTACTACTACGACGAGCTGGAGCGGCAGTACCTCAACACCCAGCTTCGGCCGAACAACGGCTTCGGCCTGGAGGTCGTCCTGGGCGACAAGGACGACAAGCTCCTGGGCGTCGCCCGCGGTTTCTTCGTGGTGGACTCCTCCGCCGTCGAGCCCCCGGACCCCCAGGTGCCGAACCCCACCTTCGCGGTCCCCGGGGGCCCGCTGTACGTGGGCACGGCCACGGTCGGCGTGCACTGGGGCGTCCTGGGCGATCCCACCGGCTTCCAGGCCCACATCGCCTCGAATGTCGGCGCCGCCGTGGTCACGGTCGACAGCACCACCGGCGAGGGTGCCAACCTCGAGTACCTGCTCGGCGAGGTGGGCATCGGCGCGCACTACCACTTCGCCCGCAACATGCAGGTCTACGCGGATGTCGACTTCGCCATCCGCTACCGCAAGCAGTTCTCCCCCGGCGGCAACGCCTACCTCGGCGTGCGCTACCTCTTCGACTAGCCCGCCCCGCCGCTCATGCGCCTCGCGCCCCTCGTGCTGCTGGCCGGGTGCGGGTTCCACGAGTCCCCGCCCGGCTGGCAGGATCAGCTCGTCCCGGACAGCCCCTGCTACCGCGTCGATCTGCTGGACGGGCTCTCGGAGGAGGACACCTCCGAGCTGCACGATCTGTTCGACTGCGTGGACCAGGGCGCCTTCACGCCGCTGCAGCCCCTGGTGGACGCGCTGGACGAGCCCGACCGGGCCGGGGACGCCGCCGGCGTGGAGCTGGCCCGGCTGATCAACCACCTGCCCGCCACCGGGCTCGACCTGGCGGCGCTGCTCGACGCAGCCATCACCCTGCTGTCGGACGAGCGCGCCCCGCTGCTGGCCGCGGCCGAGCTGGCGGTGGAGCTGCTCTACGCGCGCCCCTACCAGCAGCTCGCCTGGGGCGGCCCCTCCGCCGAGCAGAGCGCCCTCGATCAGGGTGTGCTGGTCCCGGCCCTGCCCCTGCTGGGTGAGCTCGCGGGCCAGGCCATGGACCGCGACGACGACCTGTCCGGCCTGCTGGCCGAAATCCTGCGCGGTGACACCACGGCCGACGCCGTGGCCACCTTCCTGGCGGCCGCGGGCGCCGAGGAAGGTCCGCTGGCCCGGGCCTCGGACGAGCTGTTGGCCGACGCGGGTGCGGCGGTGCTGGCCACCGAAGACACCAGCAACGACCACACCCCGGCGGGCGGAGACTCCTCCATCGAGGTCCTGGCGGCCGCGCTGCTGGCGGAGGGTGCCGACGGCGCCACCCCGCTCGAGGCGGTGCTGGCGCCCGCGGCCACCATGCTGGAGGATGATGCCGTCGTCGCCGGCCTGCAGGCGGCCCTGGCGGAGGCGGCCCGCGGGGGTCACCTGGCGCCCCTGCCGGCCCAGCTCGCCCTGCTGGCCACCGAGGACGTGGCGGGCGGCAGCCTCGAGCCTGGCGAGGACTCGGCGCTCGTGGCGCTGTTGCGGCTGCTGCACCTGGGCCACCGCGAGGTGAGCTGCTCCACCCTGGGCGTCCAGTGGCTGCACGAGGACGACCTCTCGGTCTGGCTGCTGGAGCTGATGGCCGACCAGGAGCCCACCAACGTGGATTTCCTGCTGCACATCGGCGGCTGGACCTTGTCCTGGGGCCAGCTGGTGGAGGCCCTGGCCGGTCAGTGCACGGTGGATTCGGCCCAGTTCGCCGCCGACGCCCCCCGCCCTCGAGCGCCTGGTGGACCCGGAGGTGGGCGACCTCCTCCTGGTGCTGCTGGAGCTGCTCGACGGGCTCAGGCCGGAGGGCGGCCAGAGCCGCGTCCCCGAGCTGGTGCAGATCATCGACGCGGTGCACGTGCGGGGCCTCTCCACGCCCATCGAGGAGCTGCTGAAGGACCTCGCCGGCGCGCGCCTGGTGGCCCTGTTCATGGATCTGGTGCCCGCCCTGGTGGATCCCTGGAGCGAGGCTGCGTGGTGCGCCGACGGCGGCAGCTCCTGCGGCGCCGAGAGCTGGGATGGCTACGACGAGGCCGACTTCACCGGGGGCCTCCATCCCGTGGACCTCCAGGACCTCCTGGCCCTGGTCCCCCTGCTGGTGGAGCCCGGCGATGGCGGCCGCAGCCCGCTGGCGCGCGCCCTGCCCGCGCTGCGGCTGGTCACAGCGCGCGAGGCCGCCTGGACCTGTCTCGACCGCCTGGCGGTCCTCTTGACCACCCCCGGTGCCGAGTGCGCCGGGCTCCTGGCCCGCCTGCCGGACTGGCAGGAGGTGGATCCCGACTGGCGCCTGCTGTCTACCGCCGCAGACCTGTTAGAAGACGCGGCCGTCACCACCCCGGTCCTGCGCATCGTCGAGACCGAGCCCGTGCAGGCAGAGCTGGCGACCACCTCCCTCGAGCAGGTGGGTCCCCTGCCCTTCCTGGCCGAGCTGGTCACCGACGGCACGCTGGCCGAGGTCCTCACCACCTTGAAGCTGATCCTGGATCTTCTGCTGGAGGCCCGTCCGTGAGCACCCCCATCGACTCCCAGTTCCGTTCGCTCCCCCTGCCCGCCCGCGGCGTCGAGCACCACTACGGCGACCGCGTCTTCCTGCACTCCTTCCCCTACCCCATCAGCCTGCTCACCCGGCTCTCCTCTCCGGCCACGGTCCAGCCCCTCTTCAACAGCATCCTGCGCGATCTGTACGGGTTCCTGCTGGGCCAGGTGGCCGGGCTCGAGCTGCCGCGCGTCACGGTGGAGCAGCCCACCCGCATGGCGGCCATCAACCCCGAGGCCGTGCTGCACACCCAGGTGATCGATCCCAGGCGGCGGGTGATCGTGGTCGATGTCGCCCGCGCGGGCATCCTGCCGTCGGCCCTGTTCTTCGACGGCCTGTGCGCCCTGCTGGATCCCAGCTCCGTGCGCCAGGACCACATCTTCATGAACCGCCGCACCAACGAGAAGGGCGAGGTGATCGGCGTCGACATGAGCGGCTCCAAGATCGGCGGCCCGGTCGATGGCCAGATCGTCATCATCCCGGATCCCATGGGCGCCACCGGCTCCTCCATGCTGCGGGCCATGCAGCACTACCGTGAGAAGAACACCGGCGCGCCGCTGCGCTTCGTGTCGGTGAACCTCATCGTCACGCCGAAGTACGTCAAACGCCTGGTGGCCGAGGCCCCCGATGTCACCATCCACGCCCTGCGCCTGGACCGGGGCCTGTCCTCCCAGGCGGTCCTGGACCTGCCCCCCGGCGCCTCCGAGGACGAGCGCGGCCTGAACGCCGAGGACTACATCGTCCCCGGGGCCGGCGGCGTGGGCGAGCTGATCAACAACGCCGACCACTAGCCCGGGAGCGCCGCCATGAAGGCCATCCACACCTCCGGTGCTCCCGACGCCATCGCGCCCTACAGCCAGGCCATCGAGCACGGCGGGCTGCTGTACACCTGCGGCCAGATCGCGCTGGACCCTGCCACCGGCAAGCTGGTGGAGGGTGGCGTCGAGGCCCAGGCGCACCAGGTGCTCACCAACCTGCGCGCCGTGGTGGAGGCCGGCGGCAGCCGCATGGAGCGGGTGCTGAAGACGACGGTCTATCTGGCCGACATGGCCGACTACCCCAGGGTGAACGCCATCTATCTCCAGCACTTCCCCCAGGGTCCCCGGCCAGCCCGCGCGGCCGTGGCGGTCAAGTCCCTGCCGCTGGGCGCGCTGCTGGAGATCGACTGCATCGCGGCGGTGGAGTAGCGGCCCCCTCCAGCCGTCAGCTCCGCTTCCGCCGTCGCCGCTTGCTCTTGCTCTTTGGCGCCACCTCATCGCGCGCCTCGGCGATGACCTCCAGGAGCGCCTCGCCGTAGTGATCGGCCTGCCAGGAGCGCAGCTCGGCCACGGCGTCGAGCTGCTCACGGCTCTCGGGCAGGGCGCGGGCGAGCTCCCGGATGACGTTGTTGGAGGCGATGAGCGAGGCGGCGAGGCCGTCGCGGCTGGACTGGCGCTGGCGCCAGCTCTTGAGCAGCTCCACGGCCTTGGCGTGGGCCACGCCGCTGGCAGCTCGTGGGGTGCGGGGGGCGGCGACGCGCTTGGGCAGGGAGCTCTCGTCTTCGAGGCCGCGGGCCACCGCGCGCACCAGCGCCGCGCCGTGCTGGCGCATGAGGGCCGATCCCCTGCGCATCGTGCCGGCCAGGTCCTCGATGGTGCTGGGCCGATGCCGTGCGATGGCCGCGAGGACGGGATCCGGGATGACCTTGAACACGGGACGGTCCATCTGGGAGGCCTGCTCCTCACGGTAGGCGTACAGGGCGCGCAGCACGCGCTTGCCCGTCTCGTCGAGCTCGGAGGCGCCCTTGATGCGCAGGAAATCGGCCGGATCGGGGGTGCGACCATGCCACTCGCGCAGCTCGAGCTGCTGGCACTCCTCGTGCACCGCGCGCTCCCAACCCGCGCGCCGCAGCCGGTAGAGCATGATCTCCCGCAGGGCCAGCAGCCAGTGGGTGTCGCCGCGGGCGTAGTGCAGGTGCGCGGGCAGCAGCGGGCGCCGGGACCAGTCGTGGCGCTGCAGGGCCTTGTCGATGGTCACGTCGAAGTTGCTCGCGAGCAGGTCCGCGAGGCCGAAGCGCTGCACCCCCAGAAACTGGGCGGCGATCATGGTGTCGAACAGGCCCCGGATCTGGACGCGGTAGTCCCGCTTGAGGCTGACCACGTCGTAGTCGGCGCCGTGCAGGACCTTGACCCGCCCTGGATCTTCGAGCAGGGCGAGGAAGGCCGAGATGTCCTGGATGGCCAGCGGGTCGATGACGTAGTCGGTGCCCGGGATGGACACCTGCAGCAGGCAGACCCGCTCGCGGTAGTGATGGAAGGAGTCGGCCTCCAGGTCCACCGCGAGCACGGCCTGGGGTCGCATGGCCTCCACGGCCTCCCGCAACGCGGCGGGGTCCTGGACCAGGACCAGGGGGACATCCCCGAACATCGTGAACTCCAGCGCGGAGGGGACCGTGCGAACAGACGGCGTACGGCTCCCAGGAGCGGGAGCCGGTGGGTGCAGATAACGCCCTGGCCCGTCTGGGGCCGCGATCTCCCTTTCGCGCACCAGCGCCAGGCGCTATCATCCCGCCGTGCGCCGTGGCCTGCCCCTGCTGCCCCTGCTGATCGCGCCGGTGCTGCTCCTGCGGGATGGCCTGGCGTCGGGGCGCTTCCTGGGGCAGCCTTTCGGGGAGGGCTGGGGCCACCTGTACTCCGTGGGCCAGGCGGTGCGCTGGCTGGGCGGCGGGGCCTGGCCTGGCAGGGCTGATTTGCTCGCCTATCCAGACGGCATGGGCTTCTGGCCCGTGGACCCTCTGGTCACGGGGCTGGGGGCCATGGTGGCGGGGCTCGGGGGTGGCGGCGCCACCGCCATCGCCGCGGGTTGGATGACCGCGGTGCTGCTGCTGCTCTTCACGGCCGGGCTCGGCGGCTGGGTCCTGGCGCGAACGGCGGGTGCGGGCCCCTGGGCGGCCACCGCGGCCGGGCTCGGCCTGCAGCTGCACCCCTACCTGCTGCGCAGCGCCCAGGACGGCGTGGTGGAGGTGTTGGCCCTCGGCATGCTGGCCGCGGTGGGGGCGGCGGCCCTGTACGCACTGCGCCACCCCGGGCGGCGGGCCTGGGTGCTGCTCCTCGTGGCGGGCCTCGCCGTCGCCGCCGCGAGCCCGTACTACGCCGTCTACGCCGTCATCTACTGGGTGGCGTTGGCGCCGTGGATGCTCTGGCGGGGCCGGCGCACGCCCTGGCTGCGGGTCGGGCTGGTGCTGGGGCTGGCCTTCGGCCTGGTGGCGGCTCCCCTGCTGGTCGCCGAGTCCGGGCCCGGAGGACGCCTCGATCCCCGCTTCCAGTCGGGCGGGTTCCAGCTGGCCCCTCAGAACCCGGTGCTCATGGCCGTGGACGGCAGCCTGGCCCCCGCCCCGGCGCGCCTGGTGCGGCCCGCGCGGCCGCTCCAGGACGAGCGCAAGCCCACCGAGTCCTGGCGCGACCTGCGGCCGCTGCAGTCCTTCCCCGGCGGCCTGGTCTGCGCGCTGGCGCTCGGGCTCGGGCTCCTGTCCCGCCGCGGCCGCCCCTGGGCCCTGCTGGCCCTGGCGCTGTTCGCCCTGGGCGCGGGCCCCCAGCTCCTGATGCGCACCCTGGTGCCGCGCGCCCCGGTCCACTGGAGCCCCCTCCAGGAGCTGCTGCAGCTGTTGCCCCTCACCCGCCAGCTCGGCAACGCCCAGCGCCTGGTGGTGCTCTACGTCCTGCCCGCCCTGGTGGGGGGGGCCTGCGCCCTGGGGGAGCGCGCACGCTGGGCCCTGCTGCTCGCGACGGCGACCCTGGCCGAGGCGCTGCTGGTCCTGCCGGGCCTGCGCTTCGCCACCACCGACGTAGACGTGGACGCGGCGGTGCTGGCCGCGCTGGACGGGCCCACGGTGACCTTCCCCGTGGGCGACCCCCCCCTGTGGTGCGGCCGCGCGCCCCCCCAAACGCGCCCTTTTCCTGGCCGCGCTCCACGGCCAGCCCGTGGCCGGCGACTATGGCCGCGGGCGGCAGCCCGCCGATCAGGGGCTGGTGGTCACCCTGGCTCACTGGGCCCGCGTCCCCGTGGACGGCCTGGCCGCCGCCGAGGCGGTGGAGGCCGGCCTGCCCGCGCCGGACCCGGCCGGGTTCACCCGCCTGCTGCTGCTCTTCGAGACCCTGGAGCCCGCCCAGCGGCGAGCCTTGCAGACCCAGGCCCGCGCCCGCTGGGGCGCGCCGCTGGCGAGCAGCGACTGGGGGGAGGTGTACGGGCTGGGGGGCCGCTAGCGCCGCTGCCCGGAAGTGCGGGTCCACCCAACCGGTGGTGCAGGGCATCCGGCGGCGCGGGCGCGCCCGCCGCGTCGCGGGGCAAAGGCACAAACCGGTGTGAGGGGGGGGGGGGCCCCCCCCCC
>JBDRKM010000214.1:0-10566 GCA_043814015.1 Pseudomonadota bacterium | reverse complement strand
GCTGGATGCCCAAGGTGACCGCTGACCCAGAGATCGCCACGTGCGCCACGAGAGGGGGGTCCTTCATCGTGGCGCCGGGGTGGTCCCTAGTTCGTGGCGCGGTTGACGTTCCAGGGGGAGCATGCACCTGGCGCACTACAGCCCACGACTCTACCTCTTCGCGCGACGCGAGCCGAGCGAGGGCCAGGACACGGCCCAGGTCCTTCGCGTAGCGCTGGACCTTCCGCCCACCAACCGGTGAGCTCATAACGTGGTCCACCAGAACTCGGTGCGACAGCAGGTTGGCCAGCGCCATCATCGCGGGATGGCGTACTCGATTCCGTCAGGGCCGCGCTGCCGGTCGATCATTGCCAGCGACAGGAACTCGAAGCCCGGGAGGCCGTAGAACCCGCCGGGCAGCTCGACGCTGACCCAGGGCTTCGCTCCAGGGGACTCCCCGACCGACACCATCAGCAGCTCGACGAAGTAGTCCTCGTGGTCGGGCGGATACAGCCGGATCGCGGGGAGCTGGTCGGCTGGCGTCTCGGCGGTGCCAGGCTCGAACGGCAGGGGGGTCTTCTCGTGCCATCCCCGCTCCGGCAGGCGGCGGGCGATCTCCTGCGCCGTCACGGTGTGCCCCGCGGGGTGGATCACGAGGTCGGCGTCTTTCGTCTTCACTCCGCCACCGACGAGGTCGCTGGCGTGGTGGTACGCAGCGGCGAGGCTGCCCACGACCAAGACGTGCTCGAGCACGCCATCCGGCAGCTCCGCACGGAGGCGGGAGAAGAGCGAGCGGGGATCGACGGTTCCCGTCATCGCGTCGCTTTCCGAAGGTGGCGGAGCAGGGAGTCGGCCTGCTCGGCGAGCCGGAGTTCGTGAAGGTCGAGCAGGACTTCGACCGGGTCGGCCATCGGCGGGTCGGTGCTGCTGCCCGGAGTGAAGAGGTTCTCCGCTCGTGGAATGGCGTGCAGGACGAGGAGGGGCGGCACACCCACGGGAGCGGGGACGAGAGCCGGGTCGAGCGTCTCGACGAAGCCCCTGTCCATGTGGCCTTCCGGAGCGTGAACGGACAGGTCCAGTCGGGGGAAGCCGTGAAGATCGAACCCCGGATGCCAGCGACGGGCGGCGACGACACCACTGACCGCCACGCCAGCCGGCCACGCGCGTGTGAGACGGTCGAGCAGCCGCTGGGGATCGCCGCCGCGGCCGGATTCATCCACGAAGGCCGCGGTCTGCCGGACGGTGGGTGCGAGAGCGAGCAGTTGCGACCACCTCTCCCGCGGGAAGGACCTCAGGACGACACCCCGGTCGGCAGTCCGCTCCACGACGTCGCCGAGTGCCTCGAGACCCTTGCTCACCGAGGGATGCGAGAGCCCGGTCTGGCGCTGGAGTTCGCCGATGGCGATCCGGCCCTGACCGAGCAGCCAGCGTGCCAGGAGGACCCGCATCACCTCGTAGGAGCGGTCGACCCGTGAGCGCCTTCTCTCCACCGAGATCTTCGAGGCCGCCTCTGCGATGCCGCGAAGGGTGGCATCGTCGGGTGCGACGACCACGGTTTCCGCGAGCAACGCGACGAGTCCCAGGCGGGAGGCGATCTCCGGCGCCAGCACGGTACGGAGCCGGTTCCACTCGGCGCGTAGCCCGGCGGGCGACATCCGGGGACGGACGAAGAGCAGTACGAGCCTGGCCTCTGGGGAGTCCTTTGCATGGAGCGCGAGGTGTGCGACCGCTGCGCGGAGGTCCCTCGCGCCGCCCTGACCAACCTTGACCTCGACGAGAAGTGACCCGTCGGGACTCGCAAAGTCTGGACGGTCCATGCCGACCTCGGCCATGCCCGAACTGGTCGCCCAGTCCAGGTAGGAGATGAAACCGAGAGCGCGGAGCGCGGAAGCGAGGTCCTGCATGCCCCGGGTTTGCCTCGCGCGACTCAAAGTGGCAACTCGAAATTAAAGTCGCCACTCGATGCCGCCCGAGAGCCTCGTCGGGATAGCACCTGTCGCCACTCTGGAGGCCGAGGCCCGACGCTGCAGGCGGCATTCCACCGGCGAATGGTCCGGCACGCAGAGGTGGCACACCTCGTGGGCAGCGACGCGCTTGGGAGGGACCTTGGAACGCCGGAGGTGAGGGGCCGGTGCTACACTGGATTCCCTCCCCGGAGCGCACGTGGCGCTGCCCCTCACCCTCGCCCTGCTGGCTGCCTGCGCTCAACACCGAGCGCCCACCCCCCTCGGCGCCTGGGCCCCGGCGGCGCCCGATGGCTTCCTGGAGGCGCCCGCTGCCCCCGAACCAGACGCGCTGGCCCTGCTCGGCCAGGTGGTGCCGCCCCCCGCCCTGCTCACCCGCGCCTTCGCCCCGCGCACGCCGCTCGTGCTGCTACCCGAGGGCCGCGAGGACGCGTTCACCGCCTGGGCCCCGGTCGGCCGGGGCCTGCTGCGAGTGTCGGTGCAGGGGGGGCGATGTCGTGGAGCAGCGCTGGCTGCCCCCCTGCTGCGGGGGCCCCCCCACCTACGCCAAGACGCTGGCCCGCGGCCGCGGCCACCAACTCTGGGCCTCCACCTCCGCCGGGATCGGCCGCCTGGACACGGCCACGGAACGCTGGACCTGGTACGGCCGTGAGGCCTGGCAGGGCACGGTCCGGGCCCTCGGTGTGCAACCCGCGGCGCGCCCCTGGGGCACCCCCTGGGTGATCGACGACGCGGGCCTGCACTGGCTGCCGGGCGGAGAGGGCGACTGGCGGCACCTGGACCACGGCAAGCTGCGCTTCTCCGACGGCGGTGGCGCCGGCCTCCTTCTGGACGTGCTGGTCTCCCCCGACGGCGCGGTCTGGCTGCGGGGTACCGCGGCGCTGCTGCGGTTGGACACAGACGGACAGGTCCTGGCCCGGGTAGCGCTGCCCTCGGTCGCCGCCTCGGACACAGGCGGGGCGTGGGGGCGGGATGGGAGCCTGTGGCTGGGATGGGCCAACGCGGTGGGGCGCCTGCGGGTGGGCGGGACGGAGTTGGATCTGTGGAAGGGTGGCGCCGCGCCCTGTGGGGGGCGTGTGTCCGGGCTGGTGGACACGGGAGGTGAGGCCCCCGTGGTCCGCTGCCAGGGCCTGCGCCCCGACGAGCGATGGACCGGCGAGGCCTGGGAGGCCGTCCCCGGGGGGAGGAGGTCGAATGGCGCCACGGCCTGGGACAGACACGGTCGGCTGTGGGTCCTGGGACCCGGCGGCCTGCACCGGGCGGACGAGCCCACCGAGCCGCTGCCAGTGCCCACCGGTCTGCCCTCCGTGGTCACCGCCCTGTGGGCCGCGGGCGACGGCACCCTGCGCGTCGGGGCAGGCACCGAGGGCATCCTCGACCCCCAGGACGGCGCCTGGCGCCCGGGCACCACCGACGTCGGCCGCATCCACGCCTACCTCCCGGACCCCCTCCAGCCCGGCGCGCTCTGGGTCGCGGGCGAGCGGGGCGTCCTGCGCGAAGCGGCCGACGGCAGCGCGCGCGTCTGGGGCGCGGAGCAGGGCCTGACCGGGGGGCTGACGGGGCTGTCCTTCTGCCCCGACGGCCAGCTCTGGGCCTCGCTGCGCGCCGGGGTGGCCCACTTCGATCCAGGCGCCGACGCCTGGAGCGTCACGGCCGAGGCCGACGGGCTGGACCTACGGCGGGGCGAGGCGGTGACCTGCACGCCCGCAGGTGAGGTCTGGCTCGGCCGCGATCGGCAGCCCCCCGCGGTGCGCGATCCCGCCACCGGCCGCTGGCGGGAGCTACCGCTCAACCCGGACGCCCCGCCGCTGCAGCAGACCGTCGAGGCCCTCCTGCCGGCGCGGGATGGCCGCCTCTGGGTGGGAACCCGGCAGGGGCTCTACGAGTTCCGGTCCGATGGCTCCCCGCCGCGGCGCTACGGGCCCGAGCAGGGGCTGCCGTCGCACTACGTCACCACCCTCGCCGAGGACGCCCATGGCGGGCTGTGGGTGGGCACCTCCGCCGGGATGGCGCGCTCTCTCGACGGCGGGGAGCACTGGCAGGAGGTGCGGCCGACCGAGCCCGAGGATGGTGGGAACCTCCACCAGATCCTGCCGGTGGAGGACGGCGGTGCCTGGCTCGCTGGCCGGCGTCTGACCCGGGTGGACGCCGACGGGCGCACCCTGTTCGCCTACGGCGGGATGGACCGGCAGCGCCGCTGTGGCGCCGTGGCCGCCGGTGAAGGGGGCGACATGTGGGTCGGGAGCTGGGGGCTGCTGCGCTACCGCCCAGGGGCCGCCACCCCGGAGGTTCTCGGGCGCGCCGAGGGCCTGCCCTCCGAGGACATCTCCTCCCTCGCGGTCGAGCCCGGCACCGTCTGGGTCGGTACCCACGCCGGCCTGGTCTGGCTGGACCCGCGCACCCAGGCGGTCGGCGCGGCGGGCCTGCCCGAGGTGCGCGTCGCTGTCCTCACCCGGCGGAGAGAGGGGGGCGTGTGGGTCGCGCTGAAGCACGGGCAGCTCTGGCAGACCGCCCGCGGCGGCGGGGCCACGCCGATCCCGCTGCACGACGCCTTCGATGGCACCTACATCGCCGCGCTGCTGGAGGACCGGGGCGGTGCCCTCTGGCTGGGTACCGGAGCCGGCCTGGGGCGCTACGACCCCCGCGAAGGAAGCTGGCAGGTGTGGGGGGAGGGCAGCGACTGGCCCGCGCGTACCGGGAAGCTCGGCACGGCGCGGGTGAGCGGCCTGTACGAGGACGCAGCGGGCGCCCTCTGGGTGGGGACGGTGGAGGACGGTCTCTGGCGCCGCGACCCCGACACCGGCCGCTGGCAGCGCTTCCTGGAGGAGGTGATCTCCGCCGGGTACCTGGAGGCCCAGCGACGGAGCAACCCGCCGTCGCGCTACTTCGCCGACGCGATCGGCGAGATGGTCGAGGACGCCGCCGGGCGCCTGTGGGTAGCGGCCCGGTGGACCGGGGTGACGCGCCACGATCCCGCGGACGGGAGCTGGACCCGCGTGGAGGCGGCGGGCGAGCACGCCCTGGACCTGGCCTGGGATGCCGCGGGCGCGCTGTGGGTGGCCCGCGGGCTGCACCTGCGGGTCCTCGCACCCGACGGTACCTCCCGCGACCTGCCCCAGGATGCCCTGCCACGGCCCCTCCTGCTGGAGGCCGCTGGACCCGCCTGGGCCGTCGACGGGATGGCCGCCCTCTGGACCGGGGACACCTGGGTGGGGCAGCCGCGCTCCGCCGTGCCGGTGGTGGACGCCGCCTGGGCGGAGGGCCGCTGGGCCCTGCTGCTGGCCAGCGGTGAGCTGATGAGCGGTACGGGCGCCGAGCCCGCGCGGAACGAGCCCGTCCCGGTGTCTTGGGCCCGCCACCTCGCCCTGGCCGACGGACGCCTGTGTGTCGCGGGCGACGGGCTGGCCTGCCGCGGCTGGGACGAGCCCGGGTGGCGCTGGGTGGCGCTGCCCACGGCCGCGGATCGCAGCGCGGGGATCACGGCCCTGGCCGCCGCGCCGGGCGGCACCTTGTGGGCCGGGACCGCTGGCGGCGAGCTGTGCCGTCTCGACGCCGAGCCAACCTGCAGGGCGGGTCTCCCCGAGGGCGCGGTCACGGGACTCGCCCTGGCTCCGGACGGGGTCCTATGGGGGACCACCGCCACTGGCGCGGCCCACGTCGCGGCGGGCGGGCGCGTCTCCGTGATCCCCGACCTCGCTGGCACCCGACCCTGCGCCGTGGCCGTGGACCCCGGCCGCGGAGGTGCCTGGTTCGCCGTCCCCGACGGCCGCGTGGCCTTCGTGCCCAACCCCGCAGCGCCCTCGCCCGCCGTCCGCTGGTGGGACCCGGGCCCGCGCCCGCCCCACACCCCCGAAGGCGATGCGCCCAGCGCCCTGCTCGTCACCGGCGACGGCACTCTGCTGGTGCGGCGGGGGCACCAGATCTACGGGCTGCCCGTTCCCTGATAGCCCCGCCCTGCCCAGGCTCCTTGTAGCTCCGCCTCAACGCCGCCGACACCGTCTCCCGGCTCACCCCCGCCGCCCGCGCCAGCTCCGCCCCGCTCCGGTACCGACCCTCGGCCAGCCACCGCCCCCACACCTCGGCCCGGTCCTCCCGAGCTACCTCGGCCGCCGGCTCGACCTCCCGGATCTCCCAGGACGTCCGCACCCGGACCACCCGCTGGATTGTTCTGCCCCCGGTCCCCACGAGTCCACCATCTACCCCGCCGTCCTCTGACGGCGGGGTTTGAGCTTCGGGAGAGATGTCCCGAGCGCGCAGAACGGGGCCAGATCGCCGCGGATTCCGAAGCTGGCGAGCAGAATCTCCATGGAATTCGAGCATCCTCGGCGAGATGGCGCGGCCGCCGCTGAGCCGACGTCAACACTCCGTCCCCGTGAGACACCCCAGGATCGCGCCCAAGGGCAGGCGTGTGCCCTTCGCCCGTGGTCCACTGGCAGACACCCGTGGTTGCCTGCCGGGTCCGGAAGGATAGGAACGCCTGTGGCCCTGTCGGGCCGTTCCCCACGATCTCCCAGGAGACCCCCATGTCGCGCCGCTCCTTCGGTACCCTCGCCCTGCTGGCCCTCGCCGGGCTGTATTCCGCCCCCGCGATAGCCCTGCGGGTGGAGAAGGCCGACTACGACCTCAAGCTCATCCCCTACGACATCAACATCCGCGACTACCAGTTCCCATCTGGCATCCGGATCGTCTTCCAGGAAGACCACACGCGGCCCATCGTGTCTATCAACACCACCATCGAGGTGGGCGCCATCGACGATCCGGTGGGCATGGACGGCCTGGCCCACCTCGTGGAGCACCTCAATTTCCGCGCGCGGCACGGCGATCTGCCCAAGAACATGGATCTCATCAAGCAGCTCGGCGGCAATTTCAACGCCACCACCGCGCTGGATCGCACCAACTACCTCACCGTGGCACCTCGGGACGCCCTCATCCCGCTGCTGCGCGTCGAGTCCCTGCGCTTCACCGATGCGGTGCACGGGGTGTCCGATGAGGTCATGAAGGTGGAGCGCGAGGTGGTCCGCAACGAGCTGCGCGGCAACCTCGAGCAGGGGCCGGGCGACATCTGGGGCAACATCAACACCCAGCTCTACCCCGAGGGGCACCCCTACCACCGCAACGTGATCGGATCCCACGAGACCCTCAACAACATCACCCTCGAGAGCATCCAGCAGTGGGTCAAGGCCGGCTACACGCCCGCGAACGCCACCTTGGTGGTCGTGGGTGACTTCGATCTGGACGAGACGGGCAAGTTCATCCAGGATGCGTTCGAGTACGCCCAGCTCGCCGACCCCAAGAACCCGGAGGCGCCCCTGACGGTGGTCGATGTGCCACCCCGGCTGAGCGCTGTGCCTCCCGAGCCGCCCCCGCCTGCCAGCCAGGAGGTCGTGACCTACTCGGGCATGGTGGACAACCCCACCATCGTCCTGGGCTGGTCCCTGCCGGGTTCCTTCCGCGGGATGGACGCCCAGTGGGCCCTCACGGTCCAGATGATGAACTACGCCATCGGCAAGTACCTCTTCCCAGACTGGGACTATGAGAACGAGGAGATCGAGAGCTTCGGTTGCTTCTACAACCCGGGCAAGGTCTCGGGCATGGCCCTGTGCTTCATCGAGATCGGCGCGGACGAGAAGCCCGAGAAGTACATCGACTCGGCCCTGAACGGCCTCTTCGAGCTGTGGAACCTGGACAACTTCTACCAGATGGAGCGCGGCAACTATGTGGTGGACTCGCTGCCCATCGATCGCTTCTTCACGTACGCCAAGCTGGCGTGGATGACCGCCGTCTTCCAGAGCGTGGAGAACGTCAGCTCCGTGTTCGGTCGCGGCGCGGAGGTCAGCGAGTGGCTGCACTACACCGGCAACCCGCTGTACTACTCGGCGCAGTTCGACGAGCTCAACGCGGTCAACCCGTCCAGGGCCGCGGAGATGGCCTACAAGTACCTCAACCGCGAGCGGCACGCCGCCATCGTGATCCAGCCACTCTCGGAGGAGGAGAAGGCGAAGGTCGAGCGGAAGGGGCTCGAGGACACCTACGACGGTGTCACCCGCGCCGACCAGGGCGTTGTGGTGTTCGAGAAAGGCGAGCTGACCGACGCGGTGATCGAGCAGGCGGTGCTCCCGCTCGATCTCGAACAGGCTCGCCACTTCACCCTGGAGAACGGCCTCGAGGTCATGATCGTGCCCTACGGCGCCTCGCCCCTCGCCCGCGCCGAGCTGCTGTTCTACGGCGGCACCGACAACCTGGATCCCTGGGGCCTTGGGCAGATGATCGATCGGTATCTCAGCCGCGAATACTCGTACTCCGCCATGCTCTTCGCCGGCGGGCGCGGCGAGTCCATCGGGAGCGTCAGCTCCTCCTTCCAGGCGGTCGGCTCCGCGGGCAACGTCCGCGCGATGATCACCGACCTGCGTGAGGCGGTGGCGACCGCCGATCTCGAGGTCATGCAGGTGACCAAGTGGACCAAGGACACGCGAAAGGCGCGGGTCAAGGAGGAGAAGAAGCCGGAGACCTGGGCGGAGCGGGCGCTCTGGGAGGCCACCTTCCCTGGGCACGTGGTGTCGAAGTACGCCACCGATGAGCAGCTCGAGCTGCGAAAGACCTTCGCCGCCAAGGACGCCTCCGCGGCGCTCCAGCGGGCGCTGCAGCCGGCCAACGCCGTGCTCCTGGTGGTGGGCAACATCGACGGCGAAGCCACCGAGAACGCGGTGCGCGCGCTGTTCGGTGACTGGACCGCGACCAAGGGTGTGCAGGTGGGCAAGATGGCGGGCGTCGCCCCCGCGCCGGAGCCCACGGCGCGCAAGATCCTGATCTTCCCCAAGGAGGGCACCACCCAGGCCCAGATCCAGATGATGTGCCAGCTTCCGCAGCCCACCTGTGAGAACCGCGTCGCACGCCAGGTGCTGTCCAGCGCCGTGTCCGATGTGTTGTGGCTCGAGCTGCGCGAGACCTCGGGCTCGACCTATGGCGCCTACGCCTACCAGGGCGAGGAGCGCGGTGGGATCGCGTACATGGCTGGCGGCACCCTCATCGAGGACGCCGCGGTGGACCTGGCGCTGACCACCATGCTCAGGACCCTCGAGAGCGTGCAGCAGGAAGGGGTCGACGTCGAGAAGCTGCAGACCTACAAGTGGAACCAGGCGCGCGGCGTGACGGTCGGGAACCAGACCACCATGCAGGTGCTCGGCAACCTCGAGAGCCACGCTGCCCGCGGCTGCGCCCTGGAGAGCACCCAGGACTACCCGCAGCAGATCGCCTCGGTGAGCAACCCCGACCTCCAGGCCATGCTGGAGCGCTGCGTCGGCCACGAGGTCATCACCATCGTCGGCTCGAAGGACGACATGCTGCGTGAGGTCCAGGAGGCCGGCTACGAGGCCGAGGTCGTGGACTGGGAGCAGTGGGTCGAGAAGGACGACAAGAAGAAGTAGCGGCCGTCACGCGCCGCGGCGCCTACCGACGGCGACGGGGGCCCTGGGGCCCCCGCTGACGCGGTGGGAGCGGAACTAGTGGATGGGGAGGCTCGCGACGCCCTTGCCGAGCTTGCCCTGGACGTGCTCGAGGAAGCGCTGGAGGTAGACCAGCAGCTCCTCGAGGTTCTCGGCCTCGACAGACTTGAGCAGGGCCATGCGGCCGCGCTTGAGGGCCAGCTCGAGCTCGAAGATGTCTTTCTGGTGGAGCTTGCCGCGCTGCTCCCGCAGCAGGGCCTCGAGGTTGACCAGCTCACGCTCGACCTTGCCGCGTAGCGCGGCCAGGTGCGGATCGCCCTCCACGGCCTCCTCGTGGGCCTGCTCCTCGACGTGCTTCTGCGGCCCGATGGCGGCCGGGTTCGCGATGGTGATCTCCTCGCTGCGGCCGCTGCGCTGGTCGCGGGCCGAGACGTTGACGATGCCGTCCACGTCGATGGCGAAGCGGACCTCGATGCGCGGGACCCCACGGGGCGCTGCCGAGATGCTGTGCAGCTCGAACTCGCCCAGGCTCACGTTGTCGCTGGCGATGGGGTTCTCGCCCTGCAGCACGTGGATGCGGACGACCTTCTGGTTGTCGACGACGGTGGAGACGAGCTGGTTGGTGACGGTGGGGATGGTGGTGTTCTTGGGGATCAGGCAGGCCATGCGATGGCCCTCGACCTCGATCCCCAGGCTGTAGTTGGTGACGTCCAGCAGGGTGACAGCCTTGACCTCGCCACCCAACATGGCGCCCTGGATGGCGGCGCCGACGGCCACGACCTCATCGGGGTTGAAGGACTTGTTCAGAGGGCACTTGAACAGGTTGCGGGCCATCTCCTGGATACGCGGGATGCGGGACGAGCCGCCGACGAGGATGACTTCGTCCAGATCGTTCGGCCCCAGCCCGGCGTCGTCCAGCGCCATCCGGCACTCCTTGAAGGTCTCCTCGAACAGCTCCATGGCGAGCTTCTCGAAGGTCGGCCGGGTCAGGGTGCACTGGAGGTGCTTGGGGCCGGTGGCGTCGGCCACCAGGAAGGGAAGGTTGATCTCGGTCTCGGTGATGGAGGAGAGATCCAGCTTGGCGCGCTCGGCCGCGTCGCGGAGGCGTTGCAGGACCACGCGGTCGCTGGAGACGTCGATACCCTGGCTGCGCCGGAACTCCCCGATCAGCCACTGGACGA
>JBDRKM010000213.1:0-7612 GCA_043814015.1 Pseudomonadota bacterium | reverse complement strand
GGGCCCGGCGCCGTCGGGGGTGAAGGGGTGCTCGTCGCCGCTCGTGGTGGGGGCGCCCGCGGCGGCGGCCCCAAGCGCCGCGGCGTTCTCGGCCACCAGCGGATCCGCCGGCGCGAGCCGCGTGGCTTCGGCGATACAGCCGCGCGCCGCGGGCAGATCGCCTGCCTGGAAGCGCAGCACCGCGAGGTCGTTGAGCACCCCGGCCCGCCCCGGGCCGGCGCCATCCGGAGCGGCGAGGGCGCGAATGGCGAGGATGGCGGCCAACTCCGGCTCGCCGGCCTCCGCGAGCTGTGGGAGGGTGTGCTCGTGGGTCATTCGCTGGCGCCCAGGCGCGGATACGGGACAGGAGGAGAGAAAACCACAGACTCTCGTTCCCGTACCCGTACCCGTACCCGTACCCGTACCCGTTCCGCGTCCGGAACCGGGGTGTCGAGGCGCAGCGCAGAAAGGTCAGGGGTCAGTCGGTGTCTCCGGTGTCTCTGGTGTCTCTGGTGTCTCCGGTGTCTCCGGTGTCTCCGGTGTCTCCGGTGTCTCCGGTCTCCCGCGTCACGCGGCTGTCGCCCGTGTCGCCCGTGTCGCCCGTGTCGGGGTCGGGCGGCGGCACGGCCGGGACCAGGCGCATGGCGGCGTACGAGATGGAGATGCCGATGAGATAGCCCGCGCCATCATCGTCGAGCTGGACACCGGGCTCGTTGCGCAGGTGCAGGGAGGCGAACCCGATGCCCACCACGAAGGCCTCGAAGCTGCCCTCGTAGCGCTCGAAGAGGTCGGCGCCGAGGATGGGTGCCGGGGGCAGATCGAGGGTCACGGTGCGGCCCCCGCCGTAGGTGTATTCGAAGGCGAAGCCCGCGATCCCGCCGCTCAGGCGCACGTACTGCGTGTGGAGCACGTCCTGGTCGTCCACGGCGTAGAGCCAGGCGTGCCCGTAGATCCCGCCGCCGATCAGCCCCGCGGCGGTCCACTGGTAGTCCTCGAGCCAGGCGCGCTCGATCCGCGCCGCGGCGAACCCAGGGGGGATCTCGGTGGACGCGCAGCCCGCGGCGAGCAGCAGCAGCGGCAGCGCACGTCTCATGAGGGATCCCCCTGGTCCCAGCCCGTGTCCTCCCCGAGGCTGGGCTCGTCATCGAGGCGCAGCTTGAGCCACTCGTAGGCGAACATGACCGCCAGGCCCTCGGTCAGGCTGGCCTGGTCGATGCCCACGCCGTGGTCGTTGTGCAGGTGGCGCACCTCGACCCCCACGAAAATGGTGATCTGCTCGCCGCTGCCGCGGTAGCCGCCGAGGAGCCGATCGGCCCGGATCGGGGTGTCGGGCAGCTCGAGATCCAGCTCCGGCGTCTCGCGGCTGAAGTCGAACGCCGCGCCCACCATCCCGCCACGCAGCTTCAGGGGCACCTCGAGGTGCTCGCCCTGCTGGCCCAGGACCACCAGCTCACCCCGGCCCCAGCAGGCACCCCCGATCAGGGCCACCGAGGTGAGGGCGAGGTCCTCGATCCAGGCCTCGCGCACCTCCACCGCCGCCAGGGCGGTGAGGTCGGGGGAACATCCGGCGAGCGCGGCCGCGAGGAGCGGGAGGGTGGGGCGCATGGAGGGCATGTTAGCCTGCAGTGCGCAGCCTGTCTGGAGACAGGCCTCTCTGCTGCCCTGCCCGTCTGGATGGAGCATGAGCACCGACCGCGAGCCCGTCGTCCGCATGGATCCGTCCCTGTGCACGGGCTGCCGCATCTGCCAGCCCCTGTGCCCCTTCGGCGCCATCCATCGTGACGAGACCGCCCTCATGGAGCGCCTGTTGGCGGCGTTGCAGGAGGAGGGCCGAACCTCACGGGGCGGCGGGGATGACGGCGTCCGGTCGCTCCTCGGCCAGGGCGTTCCAGCGCGCGATGTGCGCCTCGAGGTCGAGCCCCGGGACCCGGTACCCCAGGGCCTCGGGGCTGTGGGGTGCGATGCGGCCCTCCGCGAGGGCGCGGCCGCGGGCGAGGCGGGCGGTGAGATCGCCGGGGTGGGTCCTCTCCATCCCCCAGGCTCCCGGGGTGCGGGCCATGGGCGCCAGCGGGTCCAGCGCGACGGGGGTGGCGGCGAGCCGCAGGAGCCCTTGGCGGTCGGCGTCCAGCAGCCGGTGGGCGAGGTCCAGGGTGCGGGCGAGGGTGGCCTCGCTGGCGCCCGGGAGGCCGAGGGCGAAGAAGACGGAGGCGGAGATCTCCCGGGCCTGCAGCGCGACCACCGTGGCCAGCAGCGCCGCATCGTCGAAGCCTGGGCCCAGGCGGCGGCGCAGGCGTTCGTCACCGCTCCAGGCGGAGAGGGCCAGCTCGGTGTCCTCCAGGCGGGCACGGCGCGCGAGGGTGTCCAGCAGCTCCGTGGAGGGCAGGCGGAAGGACTCCAGGTACAGGCCGATCCGGGGCAGCTCGGCCAACCAGGTCTCCAGGTGCGCAGGCCCCGCCAGCTCCGGGTCCAGGCCGAGGGCCACCTGCTCCACCCCCAGCGCGGCCAGCCGTGCGAGATCGCGGGCGATGGCGGCTGACGTGCGCCAGGTGATCCCGGGGCGCCCGAAGACCGCGCGGTGCACGGCGCGGCCGCCGCCGCACAGGGCGCAGTCGTGGGCGCAGCCGCGGCCGTTGCACAGCCAGTGGCCGCGGCGGCCGGTGGGTGGGGGACCGGGCCGGCGCGGGTGGCTGTAGAGCAGCCGGCGGTAGTCCTCGGCGTGGGCCAGGAAGGCGAGGTCCACGGTGTCCAGGGCGCTGAGTGTCGCGCTGTCGGCGTGCCAGGGGGGCACGGTGGGGCCCCCCGCGCGGGTCCGCAGGTTGGGCGCGCCCGTGATGAACCCGCCCTCGCCGTCGCCCAGGACCACCCCGTCCACGGCGGGGCAGGCGGTCAGGATCTCCTCGGCATGGATCGTGGCCGTGAGCCCGCCCAGCAGGATCCGCGCGCCCGGCCAGGCGGCGCGCACCGCCTCCGCGGTCTGCAGCGCGCCCAGGCTGTGCTCGTGCCAGTGCAGGTCGATCAGGACCTCGGCGGCGGGCTGTCGGGCGGCCAGCCAGGCCTCCGGGCGGAAGGCCGGGTCCAGCATGCGCTCCACCGCGAGGTTCAGCCCGGTCACCTCGCGGCCCCGGGACCGCAGCAGGTTGCACAGCCCCACCGCGCCCATGGGCACCACCGGGTAGGTGGACAGGCCCACCGGGGCGGCGCCCCGAGCCTGGCGCTCGCCGCGGGGGAAGGGATGGAGGTAGAGGATGTCCATGGGTGGACTCTAGCGCGAGCCGCGCGGAGTGACCCGGAGGTCGTCATGTTCCGCTGGCTCCGCGACCGCCGCCGCCGGGCCCTGGCCGCCCAGCCCACCCCTCCTGCCTGGAGCGGGTGGCTGGAGCACCGGGTCCCCTTCTTCGAGCGGCTGTCGCCAGAGGGCCGCGCGCGTTTCCTCGAGCTCCTGCGCATCTTCGTGGGTGAGCACCGCTTCGTGGGGGCGGGGGGCCTCACGGTCACCGAGGAGATGAAGGTGGTGGTGGGCGCCTGCGCCGTGCGCCTGATCCTGCACCTGGACCTCTCGCTCTACGACGGCGTGACCGAGATCGTGATCTACCCGCAGCGGACGCTGGTGGACCCGAAGGACGGCACCCGCTTCCTGGGGCAGGCGCACCACCACGGCGCGGTGATCCTGTGCTGGCCCGCGGTCCTGGACGGCCTGAAGCGGGCGCACGACGGGCACGACACCGCCCTGCACGAGTTCGCCCACGCGCTGGATCTGGCCGACGGCAGCTTCGACGGCGCGCCGCCGCTGCGCGCGGCCGAGGACTACGGGCCCTGGGCCCAGGTGCTTGGGAAGCACTTCGAGCGGCTGCAGCGCCAGCACTCCCCCGTGCTGCGCGACTACGGCGCCACCAACCCGGCGGAGTTCTTCGCCGTGGCCAGCGAGGCCTTCTTCGAGAAGGGCGACGCGCTCCGGCGCACGTCACCCGATCTGTACGCGGCGCTGGCGAGGTTCTACCGGGGTGCCTGATCTGCTACCGACGAAATTGCGCGTTCCACGCACGAATTCGTCGGTAGCAGATCACGCGCCGCAGGCGCGCGCGCCAATAGGGCGCGGGGAGGGGGGAGCGCCAGCGGTGCGGGGGGAGGCAGCCCCCCCCGCGAACAAGGGCAGCGCGGCTGGTGCGACCACATTGGGTTGCGGGCGGAGCCCCGCGCTGCGGCTGGGGATCGGGCGCCTTGGCGCGCCAGCGGCTATGCGCTGGAGATGAAACCCCTCCATCTCCTCCTCCTGTCCGCGCTCCTGGCCTCCGGCTGCCGCCCGCCCCCGGCGCCGGTCGAGCTCGATGAGCTGTGCGCCTACCTCTTCGGGCACTTCGAGGACGAGAGCCCTCGAGAGATGCAGGCAGGGCTGGCCAACCTGGACACCTGGATGCAGGCCCACCTCGAGGACACCCTCGAGGGCTACGAGGTCACCAACCTCTCGGACGCCATGGTGGACGTGCTGGACGAGCGCAACCACAACACGGCCGACATGCTGGGCGCGGCGGTCGGCGTGCTGATCGAGGGCTACGACCCCTACGCCCTGGGTATCGCCATGTCCGTGGAGGACCAGCTCGAGGTCATCCCCGGCGCCCACACGGACTACACCCGCACCTACCTGTCCGATGAGGTCTGCTGGGCCGAGGTGGACTGCGAGTTTCTCCGCACCACCAACCACCTCGAGGACAACTACCCCCTGCTGGGCGACGTGATCTCCGAGAACTGGGCCGACTTCCGCTGGGTCGAGCTGGAGACTGGCCTGGCCATGGTCCAGCGCTCGGGGCTCAGGCAGCCCTCCGAAGTGATGGGCATGGACTCCTTCGCGCTCAACGACGAGTACTACCTCAACGTGATGCTCCCCCACGGCCAGGGGGGCGGCCTGACCCTGCAGTCCATGTGGGTGGACGCCACCCTCAACGACGACTCGGTCCCGGAGAGCCTGGCCCTCAACCTGGTCATCAACCAGATGCAGGCCATCTACGGCGACATCGTGGACTTCCTCGACACCCACGGAGCCGCGGTCCAGCCCGGGGGCTGCGCCGCCGTGCCCGCGCGCCGGGGGCTCGCGCTGAGTGCCCTGCTCGGGCTGCTGGGGCTGGCGGCCGCGAGGCGCCGGCGGGGCTGAGCCTTGGGTGAGGACACCGCGACCCGCCGCGCCCGCCTCGAGGCGGAGCTGGCCGCCGCCAGGGTCGGCGGGAGCGGGTGCAGGCCAACCGGCTGTACGCCCTGGGCGTGCTCCACCTGAAAGAAGGCCGCCACCGCGAGGCCGTGGCCTGCCTGACGGAGGCCGACACCCTGTACCAGGCCCAGCACCGGGAGCAGCAGCGCGGGCAGAGCCTGCGAACCCTGGCCCTCGCCTGTGCCGTGCAGGGCGAGGAGGAAGAGGCGATCTCACACGCCACCGTGGCCCTCGCGATGGCCCGCGTCCGCGGCGAGCCCGCCGAGGAGATCCCGGCCCTGGGGACCCTCGCAGGGATCCTGGCCGATTTCCGGCGTGCGCCCGAGGCCCTCTCCGCCTACGCCAGGCTGCTGGCCCTGTGCCGAGAGCACGGTGACGAGGGGCACGAAGCTGGCGCGCTGGAGGGCCGCGCCAAGGTGCACCTGCACCGCAACGCACGGCGCGAGGCCGCTGCGGATCTGCGGGCGGCCCTCGCGATTCGTGAGCGCATCGGCGGCCCGGAAGACCTCTCCGAGGTCCTGTACCTGCTGGGAGTCGCCGAGCAGCGCCTGCGGGAGATCGACGCGGCCGAGGCCCACCTGGAGCAGTCGCTGGCCCTGCGCCGCGATGCGGGCGATCGACCCGCGATCGGCCGCGCCCTCGAGGCCCGCGCCGACATCCAGGTGCGACGCGGCGACATCGCCGGAGCCATCGCCCTGCGGGAGGAGGCCCTGGCCGCCTCTCGGGCGTGTGGCGACGCCGCGCGTGAGGCCGTCTGTCTGGAGATCCTCGCCGGCCTCCACCTGCGCCGGGGCCACCTCCTGGAGGCCGCCCGCCTCGCCGTGGCCGGGATGCGTGT
Source organism: Pseudomonadota bacterium (assembly GCA_043814015.1). GTDB lineage: Bacteria > Myxococcota_A > UBA796 > UBA796 > JAFGLY01 > JBDRKM01. The sequence continues at coordinate 1,595 of JBDRKM010000213.1, read as the reverse complement.
GTCACTCTCGGACGCCGCGCTGGCCGACACCTCACCGTATGAGCGCCGAGAGGTGGCGCGCCACCCGGTGAGCGGCCCCCCGCGGATCTTCGCCCGCCGCTGGTGGAACGCGCGCTAGCTCCGTGGCCCTGCTACCATGGGCGCGCCATGCTCCCCCTCACCCTCTTCCTGCTCGCCTGCACCCCCGCCCCGGACTCGGGGGACACCGCGCCCGTCGTAGAGCCCCCGCCGGCCTGGGTCGCCCCCGACGAGCGCGGTCCCTACGAGGCCGGGGTGGAGACCTTCGAGTACGTGGACGTCCGCGGCAAGGCCATGACCATCGAGGTCTGGTACCCGGCGATCCCGGCGGAGGGCGCCGAGCCCGACCCCTACCCGCTGCTGCCCATCACCCGCGAGGCCTTCCGCGAGGCCCCGGCCGATCTGCGCGGCGCGCCCTACCCGCTCATCGCCTTCTCCCACGGCTACTCGGGGATCCGCTTCCAGAGCATCTTCCTCACCGAGGTCCTCGCCCAGCACGGCTACGTGGTGGTGGCGCCGGACCACCCGAACAACACCCTGTTCGACGCGGACGAGGACCTCGTGGGCCAGGTCATGGCCGAGCGGCCCGACGACGTGCGCTACGCGGTGGACGAGGTGCTGGCCCTGGCCGCGGGCGGCCACGAGCGCCTCGGCGGGATGGTGGACCCGGAGGCCGGCTACGGCGCCATGGGTCACTCCTTCGGCGCCATCACCAGCATGATCCTGGTGGGCGCCGCCCTCGATGGGCAGGCCATGGTGGACTACTGCGCTACCCGCGGCGGCTGGATCTGCGGCCTGCTGGACGGGGTGGACCCGGCCCTGCTCGACGCCGAGATCGCCGGCGATCCCCGCGCCCTGTGGCCCGTGGCCATGTCCCCGGGCCTCTGGTACGCCTTTGGGCCCGAGGGCGAGGGCCTGGGGTCCGTGGACGAGGTCCTGATGCTGGGTGGCACGTTGGACGACATCTTCGACTACGAAGAGCACATCCACCCCACCTACGAGCACGTCGCGGGGCCGAAGGCGTTGGGCACCCTGGCCGGCGCCGGGCACTTCGCCTTCTCCGACGTCTGCCAGATCGCCTACCTGTTCCTGCCGGAGTGTGAGGAGGAGGGGTCGGCGTTGAGCCGCTCCGACATCGCCGTCGGCTCGAACGCCGCCGCCCTCGGCCGCCACCGGACGGCCGAGGGCTATCTGGACATCGAGCAGGCTCACCGCATCACCCAGGTGCTGGTGACCGCCTGGGTGGACCTGCACCTGCGCGGCGAGGAGCGCGCCGCGCCCTGGCTGGAGGCCGAGGCGCGCGCGGTCTTTTCGGAGTTGAGTTGGGAGGAGGAGAACTGACGGCGGTCCCGCTTGCTTCGCTGCTCGGCCGCCACTGCGGGCCAGGAGCCCGGTGGCCGACGATGAGGCCCGCGGGCTCCGCATCCACGAAAGGCTGGGCTCACGGTACGCCGCTGCGATTTCAGCGTGATGATCCCGCTACCCAGAGGTGGCCCGCAGCGCCACTCCGGGGGCGGAGCACCCCGGCCGGCGACTCTCCGCCCCGAGATGGCGCATCTCGGGCCGCTCTGTCGCGC
>JBDRKM010000212.1:0-29794 GCA_043814015.1 Pseudomonadota bacterium | reverse complement strand
GGGGGGGGGGCGCCGTGGCGTAAGGGTGGGTGGTACGGGGCGAGGGGGGGAGAGGATGTCGTTGGGGACGGGGTTGTGGGGAATATTCTTGAGAAACATTGAAGAAGCTATTGACAAGTCCAGACTAGTTGTAGATGTTCTCTCGCACCGACTGCCTGGAGGATCGGATGAGTTCGAACTGGGTCCATGAGGTTGAAACTGCGCTGGCGAGGGCTGGACAGGAAGACGATCATGTTCGGCAGGAGGACTGGGACTCGCTTGGTAACGCCCTGGAGAGGGCGTTCGATGTCTGCGGAGATGAGGCAGAATCGGCCCTGACTGAAGTCTTCTTTGGGATCAAGAACGATAATGGCGGACAGTGGCCGTACGAGTTCTTCAGTCCGACAGACCTCGCCTGGAGGTATTATCAACAGGTTGTGCGAAACCGCGGCAAAGAGCTTCGCCTGGACGCGGGGAACCGAGGAGGGTTGCGGGAGTTCGTCCGCCATGTCCGTGACGGTTCATTGCGCACTGACGCCAAGGTAGGTTGGCGCGAGCCGTGGCGTCCGTTCTTCAAGGTCGCCAGAGCGCTCTCCATGCTACGGGGACCACTCGTGGGTCCCATGACGGTCTCCCACGTTCCTTCTGAGGCGGTGCTGGCCGCCAAGCTGTTCGGGTTGAAGACCGACATAGCGGGCCTGGATGACATCTTCGGCGGGGGCCTGCTGGTCCAGACCCACGCTGGGGATCCGGAGGAGGGGGGCGCTCCCCGTCTCCAGGGCACCCTCGGCGTCGTCCGTGGGCGGTTCGGCTCGGGCAAGTCCACCCTGGCCTTCCAGCTCGGCGTCGAGATGGCCCGCAAGGGCGGGCTCGGCGTCGTGATGGTGCTGGAGCAGTCGGCGCAGGAGGTGCTCTCCCAGGCCCGGCACTTCGGCTGGGTCTCCGGCCACGACCTCCGGCTCGACGCCCTCTGGGACGGGATGCCGGACGAGGAGATCAAACGGGTTGGGCAGCGCCGCGGGTTGGCCCTCGAGGAAAGCCCCGCCAGCGGAGAAGCGCTCTTCCATGCCATCATCGAGAATTGCAAGAAGCTTGGATTCACCTCGCATCAGCGGGGTCTGCTCTACATCCACAGACCGCAGGACGCGACCCTGGCGCGCTTCAGAGCGCTGTTGGAGACCTTCACGGAGAGCATGAGCGGAGTCGAACGGGCGCACCCGTTGAGGTTCATCTTGGTGGACCCGATCGACTCCGTCCAGCTCTCCCGACGCCAGGCCGAGCACGTCCGCTCGACCCAGGAGGTGCGCAACTACACCGAGCAAGTCCTCCGGTCCGTGACCCAGAAGGGCATCTCGCTGTGGCTGACCACCCACGACGTGGACCCGGACACGAAGGAGTCCGAGTACTCGTTCGTGCCCAACATCGGGGATGTGGTGATGCGGCTGAGCCAGCTCACCATCGGTCAGCGCTTCCACGGCTGGCATGACATCACCGAGCCGAGACTGCGGCTGTTCGAGGTGGAGAAGGCGCGGGTCCAGCCTTTCGTGAAGGGCATCCACTTGATGGAAATCAAGACGGGAGAGGGCGTGCGCATCATCCCCTCCGGGGAGACGCACGGCGATCTGACGACCTGGGTGCAGACCGACGTGGGTGCGACCGAGCCCTTCGGAACGGGGGTCCCAGCGTTGGACTTCGCCCTGGGCAAGGGTGGCATCCCGCCGCTACGCGTGACCACCTTCATGGGGCCCACGGGATCTGCCAAGACAGAGCTTGCGGTCCTGTGGCTGGTGCATGATAAGCTACAGGGCAACCAAGGAAGGGGAAACAAGAGATCTCTCTTTGTCTCGTTCCGTGACGACTGGAAGAGCATCAATGACATCCTGTGCCAATCAGTTGGGACCCAGCTTGGTCTGCTTGAGAAAGATCCTAAAGACGGAAAACCTGTGAAGCCTTGGGAGGACAAGGGCGCTAGGGACAAAGGAGGAACGCGCTTACAACCTAGTTTCCTGGCGGACAAGCTCGACCTTCTCGAGTTGCCCGTGCGTAAGACATCGAGCGGCGAGATCCTCGACCAGTTGCGGCGCACGTTCAAGTCGCTTCCTCCAGATCGGGGGTACGACAAGGTCGTCATCGACAACATCGCCTACATGGACCTCACCACCCCGCTGGTCCGCACCGACGAGCACTTTGTGCCGCAGCTGCTCGAGCTCCTCGAACGAGAGCGGGTCACCCCGATCTTCATCACCAGCCTGGTGGAGGGAGTGATCTCGGAGAGCAGGGTTCAGACCCAGATTCGAGACGCCTCCCACAACCTCGTGGTGTTCAAGCCGAACAGGTTCCGGGATCACCACTTCATTGCGGTGGCCATCAAGAAGAGCGTCGTGTTACGGCACCAGCCGCAGCCGCTCGAGTTGCTTCTTGGTGAGTATTTCCCACCTTTCGAGGATCCTTTGGAGATCCGGAAGCATGTGTTGGTGTTCCTGAAGGCGACGGATCAGAGTCTTTCTGGTAACGTTGGCGAGGTTGAGAAGAACGACTTCGAGAAATGGTGGAGTGATGAAGACCGGAAGCGTCGGTTCAACAAGGTTGTATTACAGTCGGCGTTTGCTGACCGGCTGCGCAACGGTGGGACCGGCGACCCACTCTACGAGTCGGTGGGTTCCGCTCTTGTTAGTTGGGGTGAGTCGACAAATGCGCTGTCTAAGTCGAGGGAGGCTGCTCCCCTTCTCGCCGATCTCCTGCATCGCCTCTACGTTCATCTGTGCGGAGAAATGAACCTTGTTGTACGGATACTGAACCCAGGGAAGATCTATCGGGAAGGAGCGAGCGGGGAGGGCGCTACCCAAGAAGTATTGCTGTCCGATATCAAGTACCTCGCTCAAGAGGTCTTGCGGAAGTTCCCCGCGAGCCGGTTGGACGAGAAAACAAGCAACATCAGCCGCGGTGAGCGGGCTCGGCGCGATTGGCTGCTCCATTCGCCCTACATTGCGGAAAAAGAGCCTGGTTTCTGGGAGCCGCTGGAAGTCCAGCGCTGGCGCGCCCTCTATCGCCTGATCATGGACGCCCTTGAGATTCGGGCTGGGATCTCCATCCGGCTGCACTCGCTAGACGGGTACGAAAACCCGCTGGGCGAGGACAAGCTGGAGCGCATCGGGGCGGCGCGGGCGCCGTCCTGGGGCCGGTAATGGAACGGGAACCAGTGGGAAGGAGCTGAGGGAATGGCCTACGAGATCGAGAAAATCGTCCTCTCCGAGTCACGGGATGCGCGACATGTCGAGGCGTCGGCGCAGTTCTACATGGAGGAGGTCCTGCGGGTAATGGACCTCACGCAGGAGGTGGTCGCGACCGCCCGCGCGCAGCCCCCGGACGAGCCCTGGGACTACGCTACTGGCCGGCGCAGGCACCAGAACATCGGCATCCTGGGGTGCCGCGGCGCTGGGAAGACCTCCATCCTGTTGTCCTACCTCAGGCTGTTGCAGGACGCCGCCTTCCAGGTTGCGTATGACCAGGCCGCCACGGGGGAGGCGGATCGCGGGACGTTTGCGCAGAAGTGGAAGGACCTCCCCGCACAGGTAGACATCGGCTGCCTGATCGAACCTTCGCTGCTGGAGACCGGCGATCATGTGGTGGCGACGGTCTACGCCAGCCTGCTGCACCGGGCTCAGCGATATCTCCTCGAGCACCCACCCAGGACCGCGACCGACGAGAGCAGGGCGGAAGCCCTGATGCGCTGCGACGAGGAGGTCACGCGATACCTGCCCGCGCTGCTGTCCAAGGGCCTGCTGGAGGACGCCTTCGTGGCGCGTGGCACCGAGGGCCTGCACGAGGAGCTCGTGAGGCATCGCTCCGGGTACAGCCTCGAGCGGGCCCTCTGGGAATTCGTGGACGCCTACCTCGCGCTCCGTGGGAAAGACGTGCTGGTGCTGGCCTTCGACGACGTGGATCTCGCTGAGGAGCGCTGCCACGAGGTGCTGGACTCGCTCCGGCGCTACCTGACGTCGCGCCGCGTGATCAACGTGGTCACCGGCGATCCACGGCTGTTCTCGTGGATGATGCGTCAGCGCGACCGCCGCCAGATGGTGGAGCTGGCCCTCGGGTCGATGCAGCGCGATGCCGGAGACTTCACGGCGGCTGAGCAGATGATCGACGACAAGGTCGAGCAGTACCTCAAGAAGGTGTTCCCACCCCACATGCGGGTCATGGTGCCTGAGCTGCGGGCGGCGCGCTTTCGAAGGGCGATCATCCACAAGGAGCAGCACCAGGCTGAGGGGAAGACCAGCACACCGGGATCGGCGCAGGCAGCCACCGCCGCAGTCACCACCACCGCCAGCCTGTTCTCCAGGCGGTTCTCCGACGTGCTGCGCTGCTGCCTGCGTGAGACCTCCCGTGGGGGCGCGCGCGAGCGCTCGACCGACGCCGAGATGCGACCCTCGGACTGGGAGAGCTTCCTGACGCATAGCTATCAGTACCTCGTGCCCAAGGACGCCAGGCATCTCGTGGAGCTGTGCTCCATGGAAGACGCCGCGACGGCCGCAGCGGCCGACGGCGTCGGGAGCTACGCGAAGCGGGACGAGATCCTGCTCGCCTTCGCCTCGGTCTGGCGCGCCGATCTGGTGCGGTACGGCCTCTCGGTCCGTCAGCTCCGCGAGCTGATCGACGCGCCGCAGGTCGGCCTGCGGGTGCTGAACCTGCTCATGCGCCACCCCGGGATCCATGACGTGGCCCTTCGGCTCGACCCGCGCACGGACGATCCGCGGCTGAATGTGGCCCTGGCCTTCCTGCGGTTCGCCCTGGAGGCCGTCATCGATCGGCTGCCCAGCCCGCCCGTGGTCACGCTGGGGCTTGAGCTGTTTGTCCCTGCCCACTACCTCGCGCGGCAGCGGTCGCCTCAGCTGCGCGCTGAGGCCTGGCAGGCAGTGGAGGCCCAACTCATGGACTCCCACCGGCGCTTCTACCAGCGCCTCGTGCCCTGGATCGCCCGCGGGGGTGCGGTCCAGCCAGGGGTCGTGCGCCTCGTGGAGCGCGCGGGAGCCCTCGAGAATCTGCTGGATCTGCACCAGTCCAAGCCCACCGCGATCTGGCGTCGCGTGCTGGGCGATCCCGAGCGCGTGCGCTTCCCGCTGGCGCAGAAGGAGGCCGTGAAGCGGTGCCGTGAAGCCCTCCTCGCCGCGAAGCGAGGGAGCCCCGGATCGAGCTCAGTGGAGCGCGGGGTCGATGCGCCTGGCGCCCGCTGGGCCACCCGCTACCTGCCCTGGGCCTGCAGCCTGAAAAAGAGCGGGCGAAGTCACCCGGAGGTGGTCGAGATGGCGCCCTCAGCGGACATGTTCCACGATCTGGCGGGTGCGCTCCCGTTGGCGGTGTTGCACTGCTGGATGGTGGAGGATGTACGTCACAGCTACCTCTCGCCCTGGCAGGGGCTGTCACTCCTGCAGCGTATCGTCCACAGGTGCGAGGGCGTCGAAGAGCGTTCAACCTGTGAGCGCGAGGAGTGGATGAAGGGGGTCCACCGCGCCGTGCTGGCGGCCCTGAACGAGCACCTCGGCGAGCGCGGGGTCTCCACGGCCCTGTCGGACGAGGGGCGCGGGTCGCGCACCAGCGGTATCGGCGAGGGGGACATGGCCGAGCTGGCGGGCGACCCCGCATGGAAGCAGTACCTGGACGAGCTGCGCCGTGCCGATGATCCCTGGTCCCTGTTCCCCGATCCAGAGAATGGGCACTTCGTCTGGAAGACGCCACACCCCAAGAGCCTCGATGACCGCAGCAGCCTGGGCACCGACGGCCGGCTCACCGGTCCGGCCGACCCCGCCAAGCCAAGGAGCCACGCCTCGTGGACCCTGGACAAGGCCTGCTTCAAGTGGACGACCTCGGCCGCCGGGACAGACCGTTCACCGCCGCGGCTGACCCGCCTCAACCTGCAGGCCACGCGCCTCGACGCCTGGGAGTTCGTGCTCGGGCGGCTGGCCATGGCCATCACCGAGTGGTGGGACTACTGGCGTGATTTGTTCAGGGAAGAGAGGGATCTCGACGGGCGGCGCCTGCGCCCCGGCCTCGACCAGGTGCAGAAGCTGTTCAACGTGTTTCTCGAGTCCACTGAGATGGACCTCGAGTTCGTCGGCCAGAACTCGGGGGCGGGCGACATCATCCAGCGCTGGGTCCTGTACTTCCTGAATTCCGTGCTGGTGGAGACCCTGCAGGGGCCAAGCGATCCCAAGGTGCAGCGTCCACAGCTCGTGCGGTACGCGGCGGTGGAGCGGCCGGCCCGGCGGGGCCAGACAGGACAGGGGGCCGACCACCCGCTCTACGAGAACCTCACCCATCTCCTCGATGCAGCGAGGAATGCGGGAAAGGAGACGGAGGTCTGGACCTGGAGCCCCATCTTCCTCGCCCTGGCTTCCTTCCCGCCCCTGGCGTTGTTCCTGCCAGGGGGAGGGGCGCTGCCAGTCGTCAAAGAGGTTCGAGAAGCGCTGTCCAAGGAGGAGTCGGACACCTGGTCTCAGAGAGTGTACTTCCATGGACTGAAAAGGCGCATTTCTGTTCCTTCCGCAGGAGACGATCTGATGACCGAGCTGGAGACCCTCGTCTCCCTCGGCGCCCTGATGCTCATCCCGCTCCCGCCCTACCCGGCTGAAGAGGACAACACGCAATTCCTCGACCTCGCCGGGCTCTCCTGGGCTGGGCTCGACCTGTGCGAGCGGAAGTCGCCTGAAAAAAACGAGTCGCCCTGGCCCCTCTCCCTCTGGCGCATCGAAGACCGCCGCGCCGCCCTCATCGAGATGCTCAACTGCCTGCACGCCGACCTGGAGCCCTGCGAGGAAGCCCGCCCCTACGCCCACGAGCTGGCGCTCATCGTGCGGAGGATGCTGAAAGAGGAGGCGGAGAAGGTCAAGAAGGCCAACACCTGACCCCCCATGTCCACCACCCCCCTCCCCAACGCCGTCCGCCAGCGGATCCTGTGCCTCGCGCGCTGGCAGCAGGTGCTGTGGAGCACCCATGGGTTCGGGAAGACTGCCAAAGAACGTCAGAAGGCATGGGCAGACCAGTGGCGGCAGGCAGGCCAGGAGGTGGGGCTCGACTTCCCTGAGATGCCCCTGGAGCAGGTCGCCCTGCTGTTCGAGGCGCCCCCCGAGCGCGAGGCCTTCCTGCGCCTCGGGTGCGTGGGCGCGTCGGTGGCGGGCCTGGCGCGCAGGTACCTCGTGGTGCACGGCGGGCTCCCGGTGGCCCGCTACGAGACCCTGGTGGAATTCCAGGCGGTCCGGCAGGCGGTGGATCTCGAGGTGCTGGCCTGCTGGAGCGCGGCGGAGGCCGCCTGGCGCGCCCGCGATCAGGCCAACGCCCGGCCGCGGGTGGACTGGCCCCACGGGCTCGGGATTTCGCCTTCCCTGGTGGGGGACGCGCTCGACGGCGATCTCGTGGACGGCCACGTCCACCTCGGCGGGGTGCTCGGGGCCGCGGACCTCTGGCCCGCGGTGCTCGACCCACGCGCCAGCCACGCCCGGCATGCGCTGCTGGCAAGCTGGAAGCGAGGGCTGGGCCGCAGGCCCCTGCCCCAGCCGGTGGTGTCGCGCCTGACCGAGCTGTGGCAGGTGCGCGACCTGCTGGCGATGCAGGTGGCGGAGTGGCGACGGCGGGGAGGCGGAGCGCGGCTGAAGGAGGGCACGGCGAGGCTGTTCGCGCGCGCCCCCCTGGAGGAGCACTTGTCCGTGCGCGTGGGGCTCTGCGGTGCCGACCCCAGCTTGTGGCTGCCCCCCCTGCTGCTGGTCCCTCGCTGGGGCTCGCCGACCTGCGAGCGCTTCCTGGCCGACCCGGCCAGCCAGCTCGACGCCCTGCTGCTCGACGAGCGCGCCCTGCTGGCCGAGTGCTTCCTGGGTGTCCTCGGGGTCCACGGCGCGTTGCCACCCTGGTTTGGGCCGGCGCTGGCCATCTATCTGGCCTGCCGGGTCCTGTTCCACCGCGCCGCGACCCAGCACACCCGGCGGGTGGGCTTCGAGAGCTTCAAGGAGTGGTACGGCTCTCCCGCCCGCAAGGCGATGCAGCCCGCGGTCGACGAGCCCTCCTGGGGTCGCGCCATCTGGCGGCGGGTGACCATGGACGGGCGCGTCCGCGTCGAGGGGCGGGTGATGCCCCGCCGGGACCGCATCCGGCCGGCCATCGACGCGGCCCTGGACGCGGGCCTCGAACCGCCCTGGCGGCTGGGGCGCGACTTCGGCCTGGTGGCTCACTTCGCCAAGGAGCCCGATCCGCGCTGGAAGGCTTTCAAGAAGGGCAAGGGACCTTTCCTGGAGTCGCCGTGCTCCGGGCGGACGGTCGTGACGGATCCCGCGTTCCTGCTGCGCCACGCGCAGCTCCGTGAAAAGGTTCGGGGCCAGGCGCTCTCCCTGGAGGAGCTGCGCGCCATGGACCCAGAGGTGGGCTGGGGCCTGCTGGGCATCGACGCGGCCAGCACCGAGACCGACGCGCCTCCAGAGGTCTTCGCGCCGGCCTTCCGGTACCTGCGCCGCGGGACGGCGCCCACCGCCGAACACCGGGGGCCCGGGGAGGGCTGCGGCAGCTACCCCCCGCTGCGCGCCACTTTTCACGCCGGGGAGTCCTTCCTGCACCCCATCTCGGGGCTGCGCGCGGTCTGGGAGGCCATGGAGTTCCTCGATCTGCGCGCCAAGGACCGCATCGGGCACGGGGTGGTGCTGGGCATCGACTACGACGAGTGGCTGCGCCAGAGCTCCGCCGACCCCGCCCTGCCGCGCGAGGAACGGCTGGACGATCTGGTCTGGGCGATCGACCTGCTCGGGTACGTGGAGGTGGCGGGGGGGCGCCGCAAGGTCCTGGAGCTGGAGTCGCTGGTGGAGGCCGAATTCCACGCGCTCTACCGCGGCGAGCCCGGCTACAGTCCCCGCGCCGTCCAGCAGGACCTCGCCTGGGCCTGGCGCCTCCGCTGGATGGATCCCGATCAGGTGCTGGCGGTGCTGCGCGGCCTCGGCTTCGAGCCGACCCGCCGGCCCACGGATCGGCGGTTTGATTCCAGGCGCCCAAGGCTCCGCTCGCTCAGCACCACCCGACCCCTGGCCTCCTGCCGTCAGGAGGGCGGCTGCCTGGTGTGGAATGCCCGTATGCGCGCGTGCGGTGGCGGCGAGCCCTGCCCAGACGCGAAAGGACAGGGCTGTTGCGAGGCGAGCGCCGCTCAGGAGTGGGGCCGCTGCGTCGCGGTCGCCAACCCCGGGGTGTCGCGGCGGGGCTTGGCCTGGCGCATCGCCACGCTCGACCTCGAGCTGCTGCTCGGGGGCACGGTCCCCCAGGCGGCCCTGCACCTCTGCTGCCTGCACCACTTCGATCGGTCCGTCTGGGCCCGTGGTCGTGCGCGCACGAGCTGGTCGCCGCCGTTCCCCGACCCCGCTCGCCTCTTCCCCCTCCTGCGGGCACTGGTCGTGGCCGAGGCGGCCCGCCGCGGCCTCACCGTCGAGGTCTGCCCCTCCTCCAACCAGCGCATCGGTGCGTTCGGGGGGCTGGAGCACCACCCGGTCTTCGCCCTCTCCGGCGACCAGGGTGGCGGCGCCGCGGGCCCCACCGTCATGGTCTGCACCGACAATCCGGGCATCTTCGCCACCAACCTCGAGAACGAGTACGCGCTGCTCGGTCGGTCGGCCGAGCTGCGAGGGGGCGGGGCCCGGGATCTGCGGCGGGACATCGTGCCCTGGCTGCGGGCGCTGCGTGTCGACGGCCTCAGGTCCACCTTCCTGCGCCAGGACGCGCCCGACGTCTCGCCGCCGGAGACGGGCCCATGGCCCGAGGCCCTCGCGTTGCACCCGGAGTGGCGCGGCAAGAGCTGGTGGCGGTTCGCCACCGGGGAGGACACGCGGCTGGAGCGTTGGCGCCTGGCGCGGGCCATCCGGCGAGACATGGGCTGCCCAGCGTGGAACAGCCTACACGCCCCGCGCAGGGGGAGGTAAGCCCCGGATTCTGCAACACCTCGGGGAGGTATGCCCGAGTTTGCGCTACAGATCCGCGGGCAGTGCGCAGAGGGTAGCGTGAGAACGGGCGTTCGAAGGTCGAGCGGAGGCGCTGGAACGCTGAAATGTAGCGAAAGAGGGGGCTTACCTCGGGAACCTGTTGCAGGATCGGGGGGATACCCCCCATAGGCGCTGACATCGCCCGGCGGAGCCAGAACCAAGAACCCTGGGCTACAGGCTACGGGTCACGGGCTACGGCAGGTTCACCGCCGGAATCGGCGCGGCACGGATGCCAAACGCATCGACACCTGGTGCACCGGAAGGGGGAGGATGATCGTCCCGCTCGCCACGCTCGGCCTCAACCGATCGTAGGCCTCCGAGGTGCCGATTTTCCTGTAGCCCGTAGCCCGTAGCCGGTGTCGCCAAGGTTAGCGCCTATGGGGATACCTCCCTCACCGCACCCCGATCCGCGTGAGCACCGGCTCGCCCCCGTGCACCTCCGCGAGCCAGACCTCTCCGTCGAGGACGAAGAGGCGCGCCTCCTGCGCGAAAATGTCGCGTCCCGGGCTGGTGATGGGATCATCGCAGGTGGCGGGGTCGAGGCGGAAGGTGCGGTCCACGGGGTCGAGCACGGCGGGGAGGTAGAGGTCGGCTCCGTCCGCCGGCTGGGCGTGGAGCAGCGCCACCAGGCGCCCATCGGGCAAGGCGCGCACGCCCGCCGGCATGAGATATCGGCGGAGGTTGGTGGGGTAGGGACCCAGCGGAGTGGTGCTGGCGACGCGCTCCTCGGGGTCGAAGCGCACCAGGTTCCATGTCCGATCACGTACTTCTGTGAGCAGGAGATCGCCGCCGAGATCCTGCATCCCGGTGGCCCACATGGGGGCGCCGTACCAGGTCTCGACCGGCGTGGCCTCGCCGCTGTCGAGGTCCACCTCCCACAGGCCATGGTCACCCTCGCCCCAGCGCCCCTGCAGCCACGCGCGCCGGCCGCGGACCGCGCCCACGAAGAACGTGCCGAGCCCTGGGGCGAACGCCACCTCCTCCAGCGCACCGTCCTCACGCAGCAGCCAGGCGCGGCCCTGGTCCTCGTTCGACCAGATCAGCAGCGGGTCGGGCTGGCCGTCGATCAGCTTCCAGTGGAAGACATCGGGATCGTCGCCGGGCGCGTCCCGTCGGATGAGCAAGGTGCCGGTGCGTGGGTCGATCAGATCGATCTGGACGGCCTCGTCGCGGGTGAGGAAGTAGACCCGCCGCCCCCCCACCGCCAGGCTCCACGGGGCCCAGCCCTCCAGCGGCACGCGCTCGATGTCCAGGGCGATCTCCCCGGCGTAGCGCCAGGTGGGCGCGTACTCCCGGTAGACGTGCTCCTCCACCCAGCGGCGGCGCGGCCGAAGGATCTCCAGCCCACAGACATCGTCGACGGCCCGGGCAAACCCATCGTCCTCGGGGGCCTTTTGGCAGGCGCGGGCGAAGCTCTCCAGGCGGCGCAGGCTGCCCGTGGGGTAGAGGTTGTGCTCGTCGATGTCTTCGCCCGTGAACAGATCGGGGTGCTCCAGCGAGGGGAAGCCCCGCGAGATGTCCCAGGCGTGGCACAGCTCGTGGCGCACGGCCAGCTCGATCTCGGGCAGGTAGCTGTCGTCGATGGCGATCATCATGCCGCCGGTCAGGCTGGTGTGCCCGCCGCTGAAGGGCATGGCCTTCCGGATGCGCACCCCCGGCGAGCACACGGTCTCCACCCCGGTCCATTCGTGGAAGTCGGCCATGGTGTCGTAGATGGTGTCGATCTGTGCGCGGGTGGCGAGGCCCCAGCGGTCCTCCACCACCATGGCGCCCATGGGTGGACAGTCGCAGCTGGCGAGCATCCCCGCCACCACCACGCCCCAGCACGGGTCACGCCGACGCATGGCCCAGGATACCCCGGATCAGCTCTCCGCAGCCTGGTGCACCACGATCTGGTTGAAGGGGATCTCGATGCCGGCGGCGTTCAGCTCGTCGTAGATGGCGCAGCGCAGGGCGTGCAGCATGGGGAAGTAGTCGGCGCTCTTGCTCCAGGCGAAGACCTTGAAGTCCAGGCTCGAGGCCCCCAGCCCCACGAAAACCACGGCGGGCGCCGGGTCGCCCAGCGCCACCTCGACCTTGCTGACGGCGCCGAGCAGCACGGCCTGCACCTGGGCCAGATCGGCCCCGTAGGCCACGCCCACCTCCACCTCGCCCCGGCGCGTACCCAGGGTGGTGATGTTGACGACGCTGCCCCCGGTGATGGCGCTGTTGGGCACGATGATCTTCATGTTGTCGGGGGTGATGAGGGTGGTGGCGAACAGGCCGACGTCCTTGACCTGGCCGGTGTGCCCCGCCGCGGTGATCACGTCGTCGAGCACGAAGGGCTCGAAGAAGAGGATCATCACGCCGCTGGCGAGGTTGGAGAGGCTGCCCTGCAGGGCGAGCCCTACGGCCAGGCCGGCGGAGGCGAAGACGGCCACCACGGAGGTGGTCTCGATGCCCACGGTGCCCAGCGCGGCGATGACGGCGGCCGCCAGCACGGTGTACTGCGCGATGCTGGCCAGGAAGCGGGCCAGTGCCTCCTTGGCCTTGCCCTTGCGGAGGCCGCGCAGGACCAGCTTGTTGGCCCAGCGCGCGCCAATCCAGCCGGCCACGAAGATGGCGATGGCGAACAGCAGATCCTGGGCGAAGGGGAGGGCGAAGTCGAGCAGGGAGGAGACGGAGTCCATGGGCGAACCTCAGAGCAGGGTGGCGACGAGGGAGACCAGGGTGATCTGGTCGAGCTTGCGGAAGCCGGTGACCGGGACGTTGTCGAAGGTGAGCTGGTTGGAGAGCTTCACCGACAGCACGTCCGAGAGCTTGGCCGAGAGCGCGGCCTCGTTCAGCAGGCGCAGGTCGGCGGGGTCGATGACGTTCTCGTAGACCTCCACCTTGTCCGAGAAGCCCACGGAGCCGTTGAAGTCGTGGGTGAAGGAGACCATGGCTCGTGCCGCGTAGATCATGGCGAAGCCCGGGTCCACACCGGCGATGTAGTCCTCCTCGGCCACGTCGGCGCCGAGCTCGGCCTTGAGCTTGGTGTCCTCGCGGTCCAGCAGTATCCGGGAGTAGCCCACCTGCTCGTGGGCGCGCAGGTCGTAGCCGGCGTAGATGTCGGAGAGGGCACCACCGAGGACGTAGAGGGAGCCCTTGCTGCCGACGAAGCGGTCGTAACGGGCCTCGCCCTGGTACTTGCGGGCGATCTCCACCCTCGGCGCGGCGCGCTCGGCCTCGCTCAGGATGCCGTCGCCATCGGCGTCGAGCACGCCTCGACCGAGGTTGACGGCGGCGCTGGCCGCCAACTGGTTGCGTTTGAACCGGTGGGAGGCGTTCAGCAGGCCGTTCACGGTGTAGTAGACGGTGTTGCCGCTGGCCATGGCGCCGCCGAGCTCGGCGGAGAGGTGGGTCTCCGGCTCCTCGTACTTCTGGCCTGCATCGGCGGGGGTGACGAAGGTGGGATCCTCGGCGTGGGCCAGGCTGGCCAGGAGCAGCAGAACGAGCATCGTCCCTCCTCGGGTGGGGTGTGGTCGGAGAGAGACTACAGGGTAGAGTGCTGCGGGCAACCGGTAACGGGCGTCGCGGTGCGATGCGTCACCCCTTCGCGCCCCGCTCCTCCACCCGCCAGCAGGGTTGGGCCTCGGGCTCCAGCACCACCCGCGCCTGGCGCTGGCGACCGCCGAGGCCGGAGAGGTAGCGCGTGGCGCGCTGGCGCCCGAGCAGGCGCTGGGCCTGCTCTTCGTCCAGCCGGGAGCCCTCGATCTCGAAGGGGACGCGCAGGGGGCAGCCCTGGCGCCAGCGAGAGCAGCCCCAGGCCTCGCGGCCGGCCACGACATAGCCGGGCTCGCGCTCGGCGCGGGCCGTGCAGCAGGGGCAGGTGAGCGGCGCGCCGAAGGCCGGGCGTGGGCCGCCGGGGGGCACCGGGCGCTCGGGGGGATCCTCGGGCCGGCGCAGGTAGTCGAGCTGGACCCGGAGCTGATCATCGAGCGCGAGGGCGGCGCGGAAGACCGCCCCGCTGCGCTGGCGGAAGCCGTGCAGGCGCGGGGTGCGGCGCTCGCGCAGGAGCTGGGCGACCTCGTCGCGCTCCAGGGTGCGCTGGGCCACCTCGGCGGGGATGGAGAAGTCGCCGGCCTGGCAGCGCCACTTGCCGCGCTCGAAGCGCACGAGCCCGCCGCAGCGGGGGCAGGGCCCGGCAGCTTCGGCGGCTTCGCGGGGGTCGAAGGGGCGGATCTCCACCCGCTGGCCGCTCCAGATCAGGGCCCCGGAGAAGCCGCGGCCCCCGCGATCGGTGAAGCCATCGAGCGGGGCCGAGCGGCCTTCTCGCAGGAGCTGGGCCACGGCCTCCGCGGGGATGGCGCGCCCGCTCATCTCGGCGAAGACCACGAAGGCGCACTCCCGGCCCGTGTCGCAGGTGTAGACCTTGCCCCGCGGCCGCACGGGCTCGCCGCAGGCGGGGCAGGCGCCGAGGGGCTCGGGGTCTGGGAAGTGCAGCTTGACAGAGCCTTCTTCGTCGAGCTTGAGAGCCGCCGCGAACTCTTTGCCTGCCCTGGAGCGGAACCCCTTGACCACCTCGGTGGCGCCGGTCGAGAGCAGGCGCTTGGCCATCCGGGGGCTCACCTCGCGGCCAGCCACGCGGGCGGGCACGAAGACCGCGCAGCCGCCGCAGCTCCAACCGCCGCGGCCCTCGCGCACCGGGTTGCCGCAGCGCGGGCAGCGCCCGAGGATCTCGCCGGTGGCCTCCTGGACCACGAGCACCCGCTGCTGGGCGGGATCGATGCCGGCCTCCCGGATGAGGGCCACGGCGCGCGTGGCGAAGGCGCGGACGTCTTCCATGAAGCGCGGGCGCGACTCGCCACCTTCGCTCATGGCCACCAGGCGGGCCTCCCAGGCGCCCGTGAGGGCGGGCGAGCGCAGCTCGGGCACGGGCAGGGCGGCCACCAGAGCGCGGCCGACCGGGGTGGGGACGAGCTGGCGCTCCTGGCGCTGGACGTAGCCGCGCTGGACCAGGGTCTCGAGGATGGCGGCGCGGGTGGCGGGGGTGCCCAGGCCGTTGCGCTTCATGGCGCGCTTGAGCTCGGCATCCTCCAGGCCCTCGCCGGCGCGCTCCATGGCGGAGAGGAGCGAGGCGTCGTTGTGGCGCTTGGGCGGCCGGGTCTGACCCTGGTGCAGCTCCATGGCGCGGGTGACGGCCACCTCGCCCTCCTCCACCGGGGGCAGCAGCACCTCCTTGCGCTTGCTGTGGGGCGGATCGATGGCCTGCCAGCCCGGATCCACGCAGGTGCGGCCCTTGGCGAGGAAGGCATCGTCGTCGATGTGGACCTCGACGGTGGCCAAAGCGAAGCGGGCCTCGGGGTGGAAGGCGCCGAGCAGGCGCCGGGCGACGAGATCGAAGATGCGCTTCTCGTCCAGGGTGAGGCTGGGCTGGCGCGGATCGGCGCCGGTGGGGATGATGGCGTGGTGGTCGGAGACCTCCGCGTCATCGACGAAGCGGGGGCCCAGGGTGTGCGGGTCGCGCTGCAGGGCGAGGGCGGCGGCCTGGGCGTAGGGCCCGAAGTCGAGGCCGAGCAGCACGTTGGGCAGCTCGGGGACCTCGGCCTCGCTCAGGTGGCGGGAGTCGGTGCGGGGGTAGGTGAGGAGCTTGTGGCGCTCGTACAGGGCCTGGCAGAGCTCCAGGGTGCGCTCGGCCGTGAGCCCGAAGCGCTGGTTGGCCTCGCGCTGCAGGGCGGTGAGATCGTAGAGCAGGGGCGGCTGCTCGCGGCTCTCCTTGCGCTGGACGGCGGTGACCACGCCGTCGCGCCCCTGCACGCGGGCGAGCACGGCCTCGGCCAGCGCGCGGGCGAAGAAGCGGTCGAAGGGCTTGCCCTCGGGATCCGGGCCCGTCCAGAGGGCCTCCCAGGTGGCGCCCTCGGGCACGCCACGGGCGAAGGTGGCCTTGATTTGCCAGAAGTCCTGGGGGACGAAGGCCTCGATCTCATCTTCCCGATCCACCAGCATGGCCAGGGTGGGGGTCTGGACGCGGCCCAGCGAGCGCAGGGCCCCGCCGGGGCCGGCGGCGAGGCGCAGGGTCATGGCGCGGGTGGCGTTGAGGCCCACGAGCCAATCGGCCTCGGCCCGGCAGCGGGCGGCATGCTCCAGGGCGCGCATGGCGGCGCCATCTCTCAGGCGCTGGAAGCCCTCGCGGATGGCGCGATCGGTCATGGAGGAGATCCAGAGGCGCTTCACGGGCGCCTTGCAGCCGGCCAGCTCGTAGGCGTGGGCGAAGATCAGCTCGCCCTCGCGGCCGGCGTCGCAGGCGTTCACCACCTCGGTGAGGCCCCGCTCGCGAAGCTGATCCCGCACCACCCGCCACTGGTCGCGGCCCTCCTTGCGGGGCTGGAGCTGGAACGCCTCGGGCAACATGGGCAGCAGATCGAAGGACCAGCGCTTCCAGGAAGGATCGTAGGCGGAGGGCTCGGCCAGCTCGGCGAGGTGCCCGAGGCACCAGGTGACCCGCGTGTGCTCGTCGCCGATCCAGCCCTGGTTCCGGCCGCGCAGGCCCAGCACCCGCGCCAGGTCGCGGGCGACGGAGGGCTTCTCGGCGACGATCAGGCGGTGGCCGGGCATGAGGGGCTGTTATCCGGTCGGGCCCCCGCGATCCGGGTGGTGGACAGGATGTGTCCGCTGACCCGGGTTGGCGTCGGGGCGCTATCTCCGGTCGCGGGGTGGCTATGATCCGTCGCGCGCCCCTCGCCCGGGCGCGGTCTGGCGCGCCTCCCCCCGTGGCACGCGCCTTGCTATGCTGGGCTCCCCGCCCGTGGCTCCCCCCGCGGCGCCCCCCCCGCACCCCGGGGTCCTCCATGGCCAAGCGCTCCATCTTCCGCGCGTTCATCGCCTCGGTGGCCGGCACCGGCTTCTCCCGCGTGGTGGGTCTGTTCCGCGAGCTGGCCATCGCGCGCGTGCTCGGGGCCTCCACGGCGTCGGACGCCTTCTTCATGGCCTTCACCATCCCCTCCATGTTCCGCCGCTTCGTGGCGGACGAAGGGCTCACCGGCGCGCTGGTCCCGCTGGTGGCCGACGCCGAGGAGAAGGACGGGGCCGAGATGGCCCGCAAGCTGGCGGGGCGCACGGTGACCGCGCTGATCGGGCTGGGGCTGCTGATCGCCATCGCCGCGATCCCGCTGGCCCCCTGGCTGGTGGACCTCTTCGCCCCTGGCTTCAGGGCCGAGCCCGAGAAGTTCGCCCTCACCGTGCGGCTCACGCGGGTGATGATGCCCTTCGTGATGTTCGTGTCCCTGGTGAGCTGGTGCGAGGGGATGCTCAACCACCGGGACCACTTCTTCATCCCCAAGATCGCGCCGGGGGTGGTGAGCGCCGTGATCATCGCGGCGGCCTTCTGGCCGGCGGGCGGCGAACCCCAGCGGGTGGCCCAGGCCTTGAGCTGGGGCGTGCTCGCGGGCGGCGCGGCCCACCTGCTGATCTGCCTGCCGCCCCTCTACAGGCACTGGGGCTTCATCCGCCCGCGCTTCGACTGGTGGGCGGGCCCCCGCTTCCGCATCCTGGCCCGGGAGATGGGCAAGGTGGCGGCCATCGGGCTGATGGCCCAGGTCAACGTGGTGGTGCTGCGCAGCCTGGCATCCCACCTCGGGACCGGCGCGGTGAGCTGGTACTGGAACGCCACCCGCCTGGTCGATTTCACCCAGGGTGTGGTGGCCGTGGGAGTGGGCTCCGCCGTGCTGCCGGCCCTGGCCGAGGCTGTGGCGCGCTCCGACTGGGGCCGCCTCTCGGACGCCTTCGCGCGGGCCGTGCGCCTGGCCGGGGCGCTGCTCATGCCCGCGGCTGTGTTCGTCGCCCTGCTGGCCACACCCTTCGTGGCGCTGCTCTACCGCCAGGGCGCCTACACCTGGACCGACGTGCAGCAGACCGCCCTCACCCTGCAGCTGCTGGTGCCCTACATGCTCGGCCTGGCCGGCATCCAGATCGTGAAGAAGCCTTTCTTCGCGTTGAACCGGCGCAACTCCCTGGTGGCGGTCGGCGCCCTGGGGGTGGCGTTGACCTGGGGCCTGGGCGCCTGGCTGGCGCCCCTGTACGGTGTCGCCGGGCTGGCCCTGGCCCTCTCGGCCTCCACCTGTGGCCAGCTCGCGGCCTACCTGGTGCTCCTACGGCGTGTGACCGCCGGGCGCCTGGCCCTGGCACCCCTGGGCGCCCCGCTGCTCCGGATGCTCCTGGCCGCCCTCCCGGCGGGCCTGCTGGCCTGGGGGCTGTGCCGCCTGGGCGCCTGGGAGCAGGGCTTCACGATCCGCAACGCCGCGTTGTTGGCGGCGGCCGGCGGGCTGGGCGGGCTGCTGTACCTGGGGGTGGCCTGGAGGCTCGGGGTGCCCGAGGTCCAGGAGGTCTACCGGCGCGTCGTGGGTCGCTTCCGGCGCTGAGGTGGCCCTGCGTGATACTTTCCGGGCCTGCCTCGGAGGAACCATGCCCCGTCCCCTTTCCGTCCTCGGCCTCCTGCCGCTCGCCCTCGGCCTCACCGGCTGCCCCACTGTCCCGGAGGAGGCCGCAGAGGCCGCCATCAAGCAAGCCTTCGAGGCCGCCAACCCCCCAGGCCGCGTCGGCGCGGAGGTGCTCGGCAAGTCGGTCTGGCTGTCGGCGCCGTTCTTCGAGGAGGAGTGCCTGACCCAGAACGACCTGGCCTTCCCCGACGACCCCACCAAGCGCCCCCGGAGCCAGAAGGGCCTGCGCATCAGCCCCACCTACAAGAACCAGCGCTACATCACGGGTTTCACGGAGAAGGGCTGGTGCATCTACATGGGCAGCGACCCCACCCTCGACCTGCGCAAGGGCGAGTGGAAGGGCGATCATTGGGCCTACCTCGGCATCGTCGGCCTGGGCGAGCCCAGCCCCTGGTTCCAGTGCCTCGACTACAAGACCACCCATCGCGAGCTCGTCGTCACCAAGGGCGAAGACGGCCAGCCGAAGGTGTCAGGCGACATCGCCATGTTCGACGACGCCTGCCCACACCCGCTGCCCGGCGGCGAGCAGCGCAGGGGCAGCAGCCGACCGAGCGCCAGGGCGCCGCGCGCCCCCAGCCTCGACGAGGTCAAGGGCATGCTGCGCGACTTCGACCAGGCGCTGTACGACCGCGACTTCGAGAAGGCCCTGGGGATGGTCTCCTGCTACAACGTCTTCGAGGAGCAGCGCTACGGCTCCTGCTCGGTGGCCGAGCTGATCAACCTGGGCGCCATGCCTCGGGGAGGTGTGGCGCGCACGGAAGATGGCCCCCCCTGGACCATGAACGCCTTCGACTCCTACGACCAGCTCAAGCGTGTCTTCGCGGACCGCGACGATCCATCCCTGTTCCATGTCGGCATCAAGCCCACCCGGGGTGACGCGGACCGCTCCCTGGCGGTGCAGTGGGCCGGCGGTGCGTTCAAGATCGTGGGTGTGGTGGGCCTGCTGGCCGAAGATCTCACCTCCATGCGCATCGTCTACGATCTGGACCGGAAGGAGCGCCGCGCCATCTTCGAGCGCCGCATGCAGGGCGAGCCCATCGATGAGCGCGGCGATCCGTACGATCCCTACGCCGAGATCCGCGAGTAGCCCGTGGACGCACTCATCACCGGCTCCAGCCGCGGCATCGGCCGCGCCATTGCCGTGGAGCTGGCCCAGGGCGGCGGCCGGGTGGTGGTGAACTACCTGCAGGACGAGGCGGCCGCGAACGAGACCGCTCGGCTCGTGGCCGAGGCCGGTGGCACGCCCCTGGTCGTGCAGGCCGACGTGCGCTCCGAGGGCGACTGCAGGCGCCTGGCCGGCGCGCTCGATCGCATCGACGTGCTGGTCCACAACGCCGCCATCGGCGCCTTGAAGCCCTTCGAGAAGATCCGCACGCCTCAGTGGGATCTGACGTTGGAATCGTCGTTGCGGCCCTTCTGGCTGCTGACTCGCCTGTGCCTGGAGCGCCTGGCGCCGGGCGCCTCGGTCATCGGCATCACCTCCACCGGCTCCCGCGGCTACGTGCCCGGCTACGCTGCCATGGGCGCGGCCAAGGCCGGGGTCGAGGCCTTGACCAGGCAGCTCGCGGTGGAGCTGGCCCCGCGCGGCATCCGGGTCAACACCGTCTGCGGCGGCCTGATGGACACCGACGCCCTACGCTACTTCCCCGACCGCGAGCGCATGGTGGACTTCGCCACCCGCTACACCCCGCTGGGCCGCATGGGCCAGCCCCAGGACATGGCCGGCGCCGTGCGGCTGCTGGTCTCGCCCCAGGCCGCGTTCGTCACGGGGCAGGTGCTGGTGGTGGACGGGGGGCTGTCGCTGTTGTGAGGGTCAGCGGGCGGGATCGCCCCAATCCACGTGGTGCAGGGCGCGCCAGGGCACGACCTTCACCCGCTGGCGTTCGCCGATCCGGTCGCCGTCCCCGCCGTGGACCAGGATCGGTTCGGCGCCCTCGGGCAGCGCCGCGGTCAGGACGTGCAGGTGGGAGAACATGTCGGTCGCGAGAGTGGCCCCGGATTTGGCTTCCACCAGGCAGACCCGGGTGCCGCGTTCGATCACCAGATCCACCTCGGCCCCGCGGGTCTCGCGCAGGTGGTGCATGTGTGCAGCCTGGCCTCGGTGCCAGCGCGCCTTGGTGAGTTCGGATGCTAGCCAGGTCTCGAAGATCGCGCCACGGAGCGGGTGGGTGCGCAGTTGGGCCGGGCTCGCGATGCCCAGCAGGTGGCACACCAGCCCGGTGTCGAAGAAGTGGAGCTTGGGGGCCTTGACCAGGCGCTTGCGCAGGTTGGGCAGCCAGGGGGTCAGGCGGAAGCACAGGAAGCCTGCCTCCAGCACCGACAGCCAGGCACGCGCGGTGTTGTGGCTCACCCCGGCATCTCCGCCGAGGCCGGAGAGGTTCAGCTCCTGGGCAGTGCGGCCGGCTGCCAGCGTGAGCAGGGTGGTGAACGAGGAGATGTCCGCCACCTGGAGCACCTGGCGCACATCGCGCTGGACGTAGGTGGTCACATAGTCGGCCAACCAGCGGTCGGCGGGGATGCCGCGATCGTGGATGCGGGGGTAGGCGCCCATCCAGAGCACGTCGAAGAGCTCGCTGGGCGCTCCGGGGAAGCGCGTCAGCTCATCCAGGCTCGGAGGCAGCAGGTTCAGGACGGCGGTGCGGCCTGCCAGGGACTGGGCTATCGCGTTGCCGAGCCCGAAGTGCTGGGATCCCGTGAGGACGAAGCGGCCGGGATCCGGACGCAAGTCCACCTCCTCCTGCAGGTAGCCGAGAAGCTCGGGCACGTGCTGGACCTCGTCGAGGATCGCCCCGTCCCGGTGCTCGGCCAGGAAGCCCCGGGGATCGCTGCGGACATGCTGCTGCCGATCGAGAGGTTCGAGCGAAATGTATTCGAGGTGGGGGAAGGCCATACGGGCCAGGGTGGTCTTGCCGGACTGGCGCGGCCCCGTGAGGGTGACCACGGGGTACTGGCGGGCCGCCTTCTGGGCGACGGGTTCGAGCATGCGAGGGATGGGCATAGAGCACCGCCAGGATCGAAGCACATTCGCACAGATTGTAAATCGAAATGCGGATCTGTGCACGCGGGCGCTGCCTCCATGGGTGCGCCCCAGATGTGCTAGCGTGCCGTGAACCCTCTGCACGCTGCGGTTGGGCGTGACGCGGGAGGTCGCCATGGGCGCCAGGATGGGTCGGGACCTTGCGATCTTCGCCCTTGTGGTTGGAGGTTGTCTCGGAGACGGGCGATGCTCAGGGACGACGCCGGAGCCGTGCGATGGCTGCGACGCGCTGGCGGGCCGCGATGCCCAGGCCGAGCACCTGCTGGACCGGATCGTGGACGAGTCGTACTGCCCCCTGGGCGAGCTGACCGTCCTGGATGAGCCGGCCGAGGTGGACGACGGGCTCGGAGATCTGCTCGGAGCGGCGCTGGATGACGTGGACTTCACATCGCGCCAGCTCGTGTGCCTGCAGCGCGAGATCCTGGCTCCTGGCCGCGTGGTGGGGTTCACCTGGCACGCGCATGCTCCAGGTGTGCTGGTCGCCATCCGGGATCTGGGCTGCACGGACTCCTGCCCGCTGGTGGACACGGTCTCTCGCGAGGGACACCGCGTCGAGGTGTGGGAGACCCCGCGCGCTCCCGTTCTCAGTTGCGAGTCCAGGCCGCGGTGCCGGTGAGGCTGGGGCGAGAGCCCGACGCTCCGTGCCGCGCATGGGCGACTCCGGCCGCGGAGCGGCGAGTACCGACCGCGTGGCGGCCCGTACTGGCGACTCCGGCCGCGGAGCGGCGAGTACCGACCGCGTGGCGGCCCGTACTGGCGACTCCGGCCGCGGAGCGGCGAGTACCGACCGCGTGGCGGCCCGTACTGGCGACTCCGGCCGCGGCGTTGAGCCGTGACGGCGCAGCCGTCATCAGCTCGAACGCCGCGGGCCAGGGCTGCCGATGGTCAGCCCTGGCCCAGCTTCTGGAGCGCCTCCCCCGCCCGCACGGCATCGGGGTGCTCGCCCGCCTGGGCCGCCAGCTCCCAGCACTCGCGGGCCTTGTCGCGCTTCCCCGTCACCTTCAGCAGCACGCCCAGGTGGTACAGCGCGGCCGGATCCCCGGGCTTGATGCGCAGCGCCTCGCGGTACAGGGCCTCGGCCTTCTCGGTCTCGCCCTCACCAAAGAGCGCCTGACCCTCCTGGACCTTCTCGCCCGCAGCGTGCAGCAGCTCCACCTCCACGAAGGTCTTGACCCCCAGGTTCACCACCAGGACCCGCAGCGGGCCGGCCCACCACAGGCTCGCCACCTCGGCCGCCAGCAGCGCGAACAGGGGGATGTCGGGCAGGATCGGCTTGCCCTTGTACTTGATGCGCACGCGCGTGTAGCGCCCCTGCTCGGCGTAGTGCCTGAGCTTGTCGGTGAGCCCTTTCAGGGTCTCATCGAGCCGGTCCGGGTCGAGCTCGACCTTGATCCGCTCGAGCCAGGGATTCTTCTCGTCATGCTCTACGGCCATGGGGCCCTCCAGGTCAGTCCTGATCCAGCACGCCGCGACCTCCGACTACGAAGTCACGTACCCAGGGTATTTCACTGCGCTCGGTGGCGTCGCGGGTGCCGCTGAAGCCGATGCGCTGCTCGCGCACCATGGCGAAGCGGTCGGCCACGGTGAACGCCGAGTCCATGTCGTGGGTGACCACGATGGAGGTCACGCCGAGGCGCGCCTGCAGCCCGCGGATCAGCCCGTTGATGCGGCGGATGTTGATTGGGTCGAGCCCGGTGGTGGGCTCGTCGTACAGGATCACCTCAGGCTGCACGGCGATGGCGCGGGCCAGGCCGACGCGCTTGCGCATGCCGCCGGAGAGCTCCGCTGGGTAGAGGTGCTCGGTCCCGGGCAGGCCCACCATCTCCAGCACCTCGGCCACCCGCGCGGTTCGCGCGGCGGCATCGCCCCAGGCGTGCTCGTGCAAGGGGTAGGAGATGTTCTGGGCCACGGTCATGGAGTCGAACAGGGCGGCGCCCTGAAAGAGCATGGCCACCCGTTTGCGCAGGGCGGTCAGCGCGGGGCCCCGCAGGGTGGTGACCTCCTCGCCCCAGGCCGTGATGCTGCCCGAATCGACCTGGAGCAGGCCGAGCAGCAGCTTGAGCATCACGCTCTTGCCCACGCCCGAGCCGCCGATGATGGTCAGGCACTCACCTGGAAAGACGTCCAGATCGAGCCCGCGATAGATGACCTTCCTGCCGAAGGCCTTGTGCACGTCGCGAAACGAGATCAGGGGGTCGGGCATCACAGCGCCCAGAACAGGTTGGTCAGCAGCCAGTCGGCCGCCAGGATGGTGATGGAGACGTAGACCACGGTGACCGTGGTGGCCCGGCCGACCCCGGCGGTGCCGCCCGTGGTGGTCATGCCCTGCCAGCAGCCGATGATGGCGATGCAGAAGCCGAAGAAGACGGACTTGCCCAGGCCGTGGGCCAGATCGTGCACCTGCACGGTCTCCATGACCTGCACCCAGTAGTAGCGCGCGGTGACCCCCACCTGGGTCATGACCACGAACATGCCGCCGACGCAGCCCACGATGTCGGCCACCAGCGTGAGCAGGGGCATGGCGATGATGCAGGCCAGCACCCGGGGCAGGACCAGCTTCTTGACGGGATCGGCGCCGAGGGCGCGGATGGCGTCGATCTGCTCGGAGACCGCCATGGAGCCGAGCTCGGCGGTCATGCCCGCGGCCACGCGCCCGCCCACCAGCAGGGCGGTGAGCACCGGGCCGAGCTCGCGCACGAGGCCATCGCTCACCAGGTTGGCGGTGTAGAGGCTGGCGCCGTAGGGCTTGAGCCCGATGGCGAACTGCAGCGCCATGACCATGCCGGTGAAGACGGCGGTCGGCACCGTGACCGACAGGGAGCCGATGCCCGCGCTGTCGAGCTGGTCCACCAGCGCGACGTGCTCGAAGGGGCGCTGCAGCAGGGCCCGGCCTGCCTTGAGGGAGAGGAGCGCGACGGAGCCCAGATGCCCCAGGAAGCGCGCGGGGGCCAGCCCCAACCAGCCTTCAGTCAAGGTCGCCCCCGGCCGGCTCGAAACCAGCCAGCACCCGCTCGAACCCCTCCCAGCCGGCGGCGAACCGCGCGGGCGGCGCGATGTAGACGAAGTCGTAGGTGCACGCGCCCCGGTTGATCACGACCGCCCCGACCTGCACGGGGACGCCGTCCAGGGTGGCGCGCTCGACCCTGATCTCGCCGGTGCGCCTGCCCACGGCGTGGGGCCCGGCCTCGATGACCTCGACGCTGTACAGGCCCGCCAGCAGCTGCTGCATGAGCTTCTCGGGCCGCCCCTCCTGGAAGCGGGGCCCGCAGTTGCTGTCCGTGTAGAGGCTGGCGTCCAGCCCCTGGTGGAACCAGGCCTGATCCGCGCCGCCGGGCTTGACGTGGACCCAGCCTTCGCCCGGCTGCCCGGTGAGGTAGCGGCCCTCGATACGGCGGCCCTGCCGGGCGTGCTTGGGCGCGCAGCCGGCCACCAGCACGGCCAGGAGGGCCCAGCCGCCGACGCCCAGCCTCACCGCACCGCCTCCCGTCCGCCCCGCGCGGCCTCCTCCACCACGGCCAAAAAGACCTCCTCGAGGTCGGCCCCCCCAGCTACGGACTGCTCGCGCAGCTCGGCCATGGTGCCCAGGGCGATCAACCGGCCCTTGCTGATGATGCCGATGCGGTCGCAGACCTCTTCGGCCACATCCAGCGTGTGGGTGGAGAGGAACACGCTCCTGCCGTCCTTGGCCATCTGGCGGAAGACGTCCTTGATCTGGCGGGCGCCGTGCGGATCGAGCCCCACCATGGGCTCGTCCACGATCAGGACGCGCGGCTCGTGCAGCAGGGTGGCGCACAGCACCAGGCGCTGCTTCATGCCGTGGGAGTAGCCCTCCACCAGGCGGTCCGCGAAATCTTCCAGCTGGTAGGTCTCCAGCAGGCGGCGGCCGTGGGCCTGGACGTGGCTGGGAGGCATCCCATAGATACCCGCCACGAACTCCAGGAACTCGTAGCCGGTGAGTTTCTCGTGCAGGTAGGGGCGGTCGGGGATGAACCCGATGCGCTGCTGGGCTCGGAGAGGGTCGTCCGCCAGATCGATGCCGTCGATGATGATGCGCCCGTTCGTGGGAGGCAGCACCCCCGCGAGCAGGCGGATGGTGGTGGTCTTGCCCGCGCCGTTGGGGCCGAGGAAGCCGAAGATCTCGCCGGGAGGCACGTGCAGGTCGAGCGGGTGGAGGGCCTGGAAGGACCCGTAGCGCTTCTCGAGCTGTTCGATGCGGATCACGGAGACCTCGACACGCGGCGCCTCGGGCGGCCACCGGCGGGGTGGAGCAAGGTAGCACGGCGCCCGGCGCGTGGAACTACCGCGCCTCGGTGACCGTCAGCCCGATCTGGCCCATGAGGCCCAGGATCTCCACCTGGCGGTCCAGGTCGCCCTCCGCCAGCTTCAGGTGGGTGGCGTCGGCGGGGAACTGGCCGAAGGTGGGGTCCACCGGCACCCAGGGGTGTTCTCCGCCCAGGTGGACCTCGGGCCAGGCGTGGTACCAGAAGGCGGGGCTGCCGTCGACCTCCTCGCTGTAGACGAGGCCGGCGGCGATGCGCGCCGGGACGCCCGCGGCGCGGGCCAGCGTGACGTACAGGGCGGTGTACTCGTTGCAGTCGCCCTCGAGACGGCGCAGGACCTCGAGCCCGTTGGGCAGCGAGAGCAGCGGGCGCTTCTGGACGTGGGCGTAGACCCAGCGCTCGATGGCCGCGGCGGCGGCCTTGCGGTCGGGGATGTCCTGCACGATCTCCAAGGCCCTGGCGCGCACTTCGGGGTGGTCGGAGGGGAGCAGCGGGCCTGGTCGCAGGGCCGCGAGCAGGGTGGGGTCGTCGGCTGGCGGGAGGGGAGCAGCGTCGCGCAGCAGCGGCGAGCCGTTCTCCTCCCAGACGGTCCCCGCCAGGTAGCGGGGCAGGGCGGGGATCTCGGCCGCGATGGGCACCTCGACGGTGACCTCTGCGCCCTCGACCCGTTGCAGGGGTGGCTGGTCCGGGATGAGCGCCGGATCGATCCCGCTCACCGTCAGCTTGACGAGCCGCTTGGCGCGCGCGTCGGGCAGGGGTCGCCCGAGGCGTACGGCCGCCCGGGCGATGAGATCCACCGGCTCGGCTCGGTCCAGCAGCGCCTCGGCCTCGTCGCGGGTCATGCGCACCAGCGAGAGGCCGAGCCCGCTCTCCTCCCGCAGGGTCTCGCCGGAGGGGGTCACCAGGCGCCGGCTCTGCACCCCGGCGAAGGTGGTGGTCAGCCAGTAGGCCTCCTCGGCGGTGCCGGGGAGGATGGTTACATCCGTGACCTCCACCTCGAGGTCGGCCTGGGCCAGGGTGACAGGGTCGAAGTAGGGGATGGAGAAGCGCTGCCCGACAGCCATGTCGTCGCGGATCAGGGCCCGCTCCAGGGAGAGGGAGAGCTGGGGCGGCCGCGCCATGGGCAGCTCGAGGGTCTGGACCTCGCCGGCCTGGAGGACCTCCATGTGCAGCAGGCCCGGCCGCACCTCGCCGCGCACGGACAGCTCGAGCTGATCGGAGTCCATGAAGAACTCGAAGCGCTGCAGCAGGCTGTCCGTGTCCATCACCGCCGTGCCCGCCGTGAGCACCCGCTGGATGCGCCCCATGGCCACCAGCCTGAACACGCTGCGGGAGCGCAGCAGCATGCCGCCCTCCAGGGTGGGGATCTGGGAGGAGACCGCGTACCCCACGGGCTGGTCCTCGAAGAAGATCCCCATCCAGCGGTCCTGTCCGGGGCCGGCGGAGAGCGCCGCGGGGTCGATGGGGTGCAGGGTGCGGGTGTCGGAGGAGCCCAGGAGCGCCAGCCCGCCCAGGACCAGGAAGGCCAGCACCCCCAGCACCTCCACCACGAGGAGCGGTGTGGGACGGCGGAGGCTGCGGGGCAGGGGGATGATGACCTCCCACGGGGGGGCGGCTGGCGGGATAACATGCTCACGGTTCGTTCGCGGTACGCCTGCGGACGCTCGCGGTACGCTCGCGGTGCGGTGCCCGCGCCGCTCGGGGAGGCCCGATGGCCAGGCAACCCATTACCCACGCCCAGCTGGTCCCCGCCCCCGGCGAGGCGTCCCCGCCCCTGGTGGTGCGTACCGACGCCGACCTCGGCTTGCTCGCCCTCGGGGAATGCACCACCAGCGGTGCCGACGGCGAGGCCGCGGTGCACCTGGCGCTGAACGCCGTGAGCCATCACCTGGAGCTGCACCAGGCGGAGCTGCAGCGGCACCGCCTGCAGCCCGACGACGCCCTGCGCGCGCGCCTGATCGAGGCCTTGCAGGAGTCCGTGCGGCGCGCCAGCCAGGAGCTGTTCATGTTCGCGCGCCGGCGCGGTGGCTCCCTCGCGGTGAGCCTCGATCTGCTGCTGTGGCTCCCGGGGGAGGTCCTCGCGGCCCACGTCGGGGCTGGCGGTATCTACCTGGTACGCCGCGATCTGCTGCACCGGCTCGCGCGCGGGCGGCGCCCAGAGCCTACCACGGCTCCGTTGGAGGGCTCCCGCTGGACCCAGGCCGAGCAGACGCCCCACCTGCTCGGGCGGGACAGCCAGATCGACGTGGAGACCTTCTTCATCGAGGTCTGGCCCGGCGACCACGTCGCGCTCGTCTCCAGCGGCCTCGCGTCACGCCTCGAGGATGCCGATATCCGCACGCTGCTGGCCTGTCTGGAACCAGACCAGGCCGCCCGTGGGCTGGTGCACATGGCGCGCGAGCGCGGCGCCGCCGGCGCCCTGGGTACCTTCCTGGCCCGGGTCCCGGGGGATCCCGCCGAAGCGCGCGACCGTGTCGTGGCCTTGCTGCCCGTCCTGGCCAAGATGCCGCTGTTGGCCTGGTGCACGAGGGAGGAGCTGCTCGATGTCGCTGCGGTGGCCCGGCCGCGGCATCTGGACGGGGGCGAGCGCGTGTTCGCCGAGGGAGCGGCGGGAACCGAGCTGTTCCTGCTCGTGCAGGGCGAAGTCTCGGTGGTCTCCGCGGGGACAGGGGTGGCCCGTTTCGGCCCTGGCAGTACCTTCGGCGAGATGGCCATGCTGGACCAGCCGATGGGGTCGGCCACCGTGGACGCCCTGACCGAAGTCGAGCTGCTCGTCATCCAGCGTGAGGCGTTCTTCTCGTTGCTCAAGGGCAACCCCACCCTGGCGGTCAAGCTGCTCTGGAACCTGTTGCTGTCGGTGTCGGGCAACCTGCGGCGGACCACCGCCCAGATGACCGGCCTGGTCTCGGGCGTCAGGGCCCTGGACCCCGAGGATGATCCCACGACGGTGCGCCCGCATCGCCGCCCAGGCTCCCGAGCGCTCGAGCTGGACGACGATCCCACCACCGTGCGGGTGCGCAAGAAGCGCAGCTGAAGCTGTTGGCCGCTAGTGGAGGACCGTGCCGAAGCGGTCGAGCCTGACGTGCAGGGAAGGGATGGGGCCCACGCCCTTGCCCGAGCAGTGATCGAGGGAGAGCCACACCGCGATGGCCTTGCCCTTGATGTTCTCCATGGGGACCGTGCCCCAGGCGCGGCTGTCGGAGGAGTTGTCGCGGTTGTCGCCCATGGCGAAGACCTGCCCAGCCGGGACGGTGAAGGGCCCGTACTCCGAGAGCCGCCCCCCGGTGATGGGGGAGTACAGGACGCTGTGCTCCACGCCGGACATGTCCTCGACGTAGCGCTCGGCCGGCGCGGGGTCGCAGGTGTCGTCCACGAAGGTGTAGTCCTCGACGAACTTCTTCTCGACGCGCTCGCCGTTGACATACAGCACGTTGTGCCGCACCAGGACCTCGTCGCCGGGGATGGCGACCACGCGCTTGATGTAGTCGACCGAGGTGTCCAGCGGGAAGCGGAACACGATGATGTCGCCGCGCTGGGGCTCGCCGACGGGGACGAGCTTGAGGGTGGTGAAGGGGAAGCGCACGCCGTAGGCGAACTTGTTGACGAGGATGTAGTCGCCGATCTCCAGGGTGGGGACCATGGAACCCGAGGGGATGCGGAAGGGTTCGGCGACCACGGAGCGGATCACCAGGACGGCCAGCAGGGCTGGGCCCCAGGTGCGAAGGAGATCCCAGAGCCAGGCTCCGGCGCGCGCCCCGGCCGAACCGTGGTCGCGGTCGTCCAGCAGATCCTCGACCTCTTCCTTCTTGTCGGCCACGGCGGGACCCTCCGGTCTGCGCCCCTCGCGGGGGCCCGGGAGAACCCCGGCCCGCTCCCCTAACATCCCGGGAAGCCGACGGAGCGGCTTCCCGGGGGGGAGTTCGTACCGACGGCGCTACGCGCCGCGGCACAACGCCCCCTCTGGGTGGCGGAGCGGCTTCCCGGGGGGGAGTTCGTACCGACGGCGCTACGCGCCGCGGCACAACGCCCCCTCTGGGTGGC
>JBDRKM010000211.1:0-14031 GCA_043814015.1 Pseudomonadota bacterium | reverse complement strand
GGCCGCCTGGGAGCGCCGCGCGGCGGCCCGCGCCATGGTACCCGAGCCCCGCGTGGGCCCGGCGGTGGCCGGCGATCCACAGGACCTCAGCCTGGGTCTGGCGGTGGCCATCCCGCTGCCCCTGTTGGCCCCCGGAGGCGCCGCGCTGCGCGAGGCCCGCGCCACCGAGCACGCCGCCCAGGACCGGCTGGCCGCCATCTCCCGCCAGGCCGCCTGGGAGATCGACGAGATCCTCGCCCGAAGCGCCACCCTCGAGGTGGCCCTGCTGGCCGTGACCGTCCAGAGCCGGGAGCCTACGCGCCAGGCCGCGGCCCTCGCGCGCGAGCGCTACGCCGCCGGCCAGCTCGACGTGCTGCACCTGGTGACCCTCCAGCGTGACTGGGCCCGACTCGAAGCCGAACACCTGGATCTGCTGCTGGAGAGCCGTCGAGCCCTGCTCGACCTGGAGCGGGCCGTGGGTCGGCCCGTCCGCACCGGACCCACAGGCCCCGCCGACGCAGAGGTGATGCCGTGATCCCCTCCCCCTTGAAACTGGCCCTGGCCGCTTGGCTCCTCCTCCCCGGCTGCGGGCTGCTGCCCGCGGGGCACGACCACGCAGGCCACGAGCAGGAGGCCCATGTCCACGACCACGAGGGTGACGACCAGGAGGCCGCCCCCCACCAACACGCGGACCACGCGGGGCAAGAGGACCACGACCACGACCACGCGGGACACGACCACGCGGGCGACGAACACGCGGGCCACGACCACGCCGGCCACGTCGTGGCCCTCAGCGCGGCCGCCGCGGCCAACATCGGCGTGAAGACCGAGCAGGTCGCGCCCCGCGCCTGGTACGACCAGCTCAAGATCCCGGGTGTCGTGGGCATGGATCCCGACGCCCAGGTCACCGTGGCCACCGCCACCGCCGTGCGGGTGATCAGCCTGGACGCGCCGCCCCACGCCACCGTGGCCGCGGGGCAGCGGCTGGCGGTGCTGGAGCTGGTGGACCCCGACCTGCGGCACCTGCAGATCCGCGCGACGGAGACCCGGGCAGCGCTGCTGGAGGCGAGCACCGAGCAGGCCCGCACCGCGCGCTACCTGGAGGCGCTGCGCGCGGCTGACGCCGAGGTGGCCGAGGAGCGCGCGCGGGTGGAGGCGGATCTGGAGGTGCTGGAGGCCCGGGTCGCCGCGCAGCGCAGCACCCTGGACACCATCCTGGCCGCCCTGGAGACCGCCGGCCTCTCCGCAGGGCAGCGTGCTTCCCTGGCCGAGCATGGCACCCCTGCCACGCGCATCGAGGTCCACGCCCCCGCCTTGAGCGGCCGGCCCGACCTGGAGATCACCGCACGCGAGGTGCACGTCGGCCAGATCGTGCCCGCGGGCAGCGCGCTGTTCGAGCTGTGCGCCCTCGATCGGCTGCTGGTCACGGGCGAGGCCTTTGAGGCCGATCTGGCGGCCGTGCGCCAGGCCACGCGGGACGATCTCCCCGTGACGGTGCTGTTCCCCGCCGAAGGCCGCGTCGTGGAGGGCCTCCGCATCCGCTCCGTGGAGGGCACGGCGGACGGCCAGGAGCGCACGACCCACTTCTTCGTCCCCATGCCCAACCGCGCCATCAGCGAGAAGCAGCATGACGGCGCCCGCTTCGTGGACTGGGAGGAGCGCGCCGGCGTCCGGGTGCAGGTGCTGGTGGCCACGGCGCCCGTGGGCGAGCGGGTGGTCATCCCGGCCACCGCCCTGGTGGAGGAGGGCGGCGCCACCTACGTCTACCGCGACGACGGCGAGGACTACGAGCGCGTGGAGGTGCGGGTCGAGCGGCAGGAGGGGCGGGTCGCCGTGCTGCCCGCGGACGGTCCGCTGGCCCTGGGCGACGAGATCGTGGTGGCCGGCGCCCTGCAGGTCCACGTGGCGTGCAAGCAGGCCGAGGGTGGGGGCGGCGAGGCCGCCGGGCACCACCACAACCACTAGGGGCCGCCCATGCTCGACTCCCTGATCCGCGGCTCCCTCAAGCACCGGCTGGCGGTCCTGCTGCTGGCCACCGCCCTGCTGGTGGCGGGCCTCATGGGGCTGGCCCAGCGCCCCGTGGACATCTTCCCGGACCTGTCCCAGCCCATCGTCACCGTGATGGCCGAGGCCCACGGGCTGGCGCCCGAGGAGGTGGAGGCCCTGGTCACCCTGCCCCTGGAGGCTGCCCTGGGCGGCGTGCCCGGGGTGGAGTCCGTCCGCTCCGAGTCCAACGACGGCCTCTGCATCCTGCGCGCCCAGTTCGCCTGGGACACGGACGTCTACCGCGACCGCCAGCTCGTGCAGGAGCGGCTGCAGTTGGCCGCCGCGGACCTGCCCACGGGCGTCCTGCCGGAGATGGCGCCCATCAGCTCCATCACCGGGGAGATCCTCGACATCGCGCTGGAGAGCCCCGACGGCTCGGTCAGCCCCATGGAGCTGCGCACCCTCGCCGACTGGGTGGTGCGCCGCCGGCTCTTGTCCGTGCCCGGGGTGGCCCAGGTGGTGGTCATCGGGGGAGATCTCAAGCAGTACCAGGTGATCCCCGACCCGGACCTCCTGCTGCGCCATGGCGTGGACATCGAGCAGCTCGCCACGGCCGGGGCCGCCTCCACCGAGAACACCTCCGGTGGCTACCTGGTCCAGGGCACGCGCGAGCTGCAGGTGCGCAACCTGGGGCGGGCCGAGAGCGTCGCCGACCTCGAGGGCATCGTGGTCGCGGGCGACCGCGCGCGCCCCGTCCTGGTGCGGGACGTGGCCGCGGTGCGCGAGGGCGCCGCCTGGGCCCGCGGCTCCGCCCGCCTCGACGGCCGCCCCGCGGTGGTCATGGAGATCTTCAAGCAGCCGGCCACCAACACCATCGCCCTCACCGAGCGCCTGGACTCCGAGCTGGAGCACCTGCGCGCCGCCCTGCCCCCGGGTGCGGAGCTGCGCAGCGACCTGTTCCGCCAGGCCACCTTCCTGGAGCGCGGTGTGGACAACGTGGTGGGCGCCCTGCGTGACGGCGCCATCCTGGTGGTGCTCGTCCTGCTGCTCTTCCTCGCCGATTTGCGCGCGGCCGCCATCACCCTGGTGGCCCTGCCCCTGTCCTTCGCCGCCGCAGGCCTGGTCTTCGCCGGGCTGGACCTCTCGTTGAACGCCATGACGCTGGGCGGCCTGGCCATCGCCGTGGGCGAGCTGGTGGACGACGCCATCGTGGGCGTGGAGAACGTGGTGCGGCGGCTGCGCCAGGCCCCGGCCGAGGGCTCGGCCCTGGAGCGCCTGGTGGCGACGGCCTCCTCCGAGGTGCGCGGCCCCATCTTCAGCGGCACCCTCATCGTGGTGCTGGTCTTCCTGCCGCTCTTCGCCCTCACCGGCATCGAGGGGCGGCTGTTCCGCCCCATGGCCGTGGCCTACATCGCGGCCCTGCTGGCCTCCATGGTGGTGTCCCTGACCGTCACCCCGGCCCTCTCGCTCCTCCTGCTCGGCCGCCGGGGCCCCACCGAGCAGCGCCCGCCCCCGCGGGCCACCCGCTGGCTGGGCGACGTGAGCGAGGTCCTGATCCGCCGGGCCCTGCGCCACCGCTCCCTGGTGCTGGTGGGCTCCGCCCTGACCGTCGTCTGCGGGCTCCTGGGCGCCACCGTCCTGGGCACCTCCTTCCTGCCGCCCTTCGACGAGGGCACCGTGCTGCTGCTGGCCTTCCAGCCGCCCGGCACCTCCCTGGACGAGTCCGCCCGGGTGGCCGACCTGCTGGCCGCGCGGGTGCAGGCCCTGCCCGGAGTCCAGGCCGTCACGCGCTACTCCGGCCGCGGGGAGGGCGACGAGCACGCGCCGCCGCCCACCATCTCCCACGTGCTCGTCAGCATGGACCCGGATCACGACCAGAGCCGCGAGGAGTCCCTGGCCGCCGTGCGCGCCGCCGTGGGCGACACACGGGGCATCGCCGTGGAGGTGGGCCAACCCCTCGCCCATCGCATCGACCATCTGCTCTCGGGCATCCAGGCCCAGATCGCCATCAAGGTGGTGGGAGACGACCTCGACGTGCTCACCGCCGCGGCCGCTGAGGTCAAGGAGGCGGCCGAGAAGGTCCCGGGCGTCACCGACCTCTACCTGGAACCCCAGGTGCTGGTGCCGCAGGTCCACGTCACCCTGGACAAGGAGCGCCTGGCCGAGCTGGGCGTGGCCCAGGGAGAATTGGCCCACACCCTCGAGATCGGCCTCGGGGGCCGGGTGGTCGGTCAGATCCTGGAGGGCGAGCGCGCCTTCGACGTCTTCGTGCGCCTGGACGAGCCGGCACGGGAGTCCGTGGAGGCCATCCGCCGCCTGCCCGTGGCCCTGCCCCACGGCGGCTGGGCGCGCCTCTCGGACCTGGCCGCCGTGGAGGTGGCCGCCGGCCCCAACGGCATCAACCGGGACGACCTGCAGCGCCGCGTGGCCGTGAGCTGCAACGTCCAGGGGCGCTCCCTGGGCGACGTGGTCGAGGACCTGCGCGCCGTCGTGGTGCCCATCGAGGCCGAGCTGCCCGAGGGCTCGTTCATCCGCTTCGAGGGCCAATTCCAGTCCCAGGAGAGCGCCACCCGCCGGGTACTCCTGCTCTCCCTGGCCTCGCTGGGCGCCATGCTGGCCATCCTCTACGGCCAGTTCCGCTCCCTGAACCTCTCCCTGCAGGTGCTGGTCTGCGTACCCGCGGCCTTCGTGGGCGGCGTGGGCCTGCTGCTGTTGACCGGCCAGGACTTCAACGTGGCGGCCCTGGTGGGCTTCGTCTCCCTGGCGGGCATCGCCACGCGCAATGGCATCCTGCTGGTGGCCCATTACCTGCACCTGATGCGCGAGGAGAGCCTGGAGCTGAGCTTCGACCTGCTGGTCCGCGCCGGACGCGAGCGGGCCGCGCCCGTGGTGATGACCGCGCTCACGACCGGGGCGGGCCTGCTGCCGCTGCTGCTCACGGGCAGCCAGACCGGCCGGGAGCTCCTGTTCCCGGTGGCCACCGTGGTCATCGGCGGGCTCTTGACCTCCACCCTGTTCGAGTTCCTGCTGCGACCGGCGCTGTTCTGGACCCTGGGGCGGGGGGTCGCGAAGAAGCTGGCGCGGGCCGAGAGCCGCTGGAACCCGGAGGCCTAGGCCCTCCGATCCAACACCTCGCGCACCCGCCGCGCCAACACCCCGCTGGATACCGGCTTGATCAGGCACACCTCGCCCCTGGCCAGGGGGTCGTCGGGGCCGTCGGTGGCGGCGCCGGTGAGGAAGAGGAGCCCCAGCCGCGGGTGGCGCGCGCGCAGCCGCCGGGCCAGCTCGAAGCCGTTGAGGCGCTCCAGGCAGGGATCGGCCAGGAGGAGATCCAGGGGACCATCGTGCAGCTCGGCAGCGAGCAGGGCGTCGCCGGCCCCGTGGGCGGTGATCACCTGGTAGCCGCGACGGCGCAGGAGCGTGGCCAGCCCGCGCAGGACCTGCGGGTCGTCCTCCACCACGAGGAGGGTCTCCAGGCCACCGGGGAGGCGTTCCTCTTCGGCGGGCCACGCGGCCAAGGCGGGCTCCAGGCAGGGAAACAGGACGTTGACGCGGGTGCCCCGACCCGGCGCACGCGCGATCTCGACGCGGCCTCCCCACCGCTCGGCCACCGTGCGGATGGAGGCCAGGCCCACGCTCGGGCCCACGTCGTCCTGGCGAGGGCTCTCGACGGGCGCGAGGGCGCGCTCGATCTCCGCTGGGCTCATCGGACGGCCATCGTCGGCCGCAAAGACCTCGATCCAGCAGGGCCCGTCGCGCTCGGCGGGCGGGATTGGACGCACACCGACCACGACGCGGCCGGCCTCACCGACGGCGTCACGGGCGTTGATCGCCAGGTTCAACACAACCTGGCCGATCTCGCCGCGGTCAGCCAGCACCGCGCCGCCGCCGCGCTCGATCTCCACCCGCAGCTCGATGGCCCCTCCCAGCAGGCGCCGGAGGAGCTTCTCCATACCCGCCACGATCTGGCTCACCGCGACCGGCTCGGGCTCGCGCACGGTGCGCTGCCCGAAGGCCAGCATCTGGCGCGTGATCTCGGCACCGCGCGCCGCGGCCTCGACCAGGGTCACGGCGTCCGCGTGGGAGGGGTCGTCGGGCGGGAGGTCCTCGATCAAGGCTTGCCCGAACATCATCACGATGGCCAGCACGTTGTTGAAGTCGTGGGCCACGCTGCCGGCCAGGCGTACGAGGGCCTCGTTTCGCCGCGCGAGCTGGACACCGGCTTCCAGCTCGGCCCGCGTCGCCTGCTGCCCCTCGGCGGCTCCGTCGAGGCGGGTGGCCGTCAAGCCAGCCCGCCGAGGGAGGCGAGGGGCAGCGGCCGGCCCACGTGGAAGCCCTGCAACAGGTCGCAGCCCATGGTGGTCAGCACCTCGCGCTCCTCCTGGGTCTGGATGCCCTCCGCGACCACGAGGATGCCCATGTCGTGGCAGAGGGTGGCCATGGAGCGGACCAGCTTCTGGCGGGTGGGGTCGCGCTCCACCTCGCGCACCAGGGTCATGTCGAGCTTGACCAGATCGGGCTGCAGCGCCACGAAGCTGTTCAGCCCGGAGTAGCCCGCGCCGAGGTCGTCCACCGCGATGCGGAAGCCCAGCTCCCGCAGGCGCTCGATCCGCCCCCGCAGATCGTGCACGCCGTCGAGGGTGGAGCGCTCGGTGACCTCGAGGACCACCTGCTGGGCGTGCCGTGTGAGCGGGGCCTCGGGATCCACGAGGTCTTCATCGGTGAGGTCGGAGGGGTGCAGGTTGATGAACAGCGAGCCCAACGAGGGGCCACGCTCACCCAGGGCGTTGGCGGCGCGGCGCCGGATGGCGCGGCCGAGATCCGGCACCCTCCCGAGGCTCTCGGCCGCGTGCAGCATGGCGCCCGGGTGCGGCAGGCTGGGCTCGCTGGGGCGCAGCAGGGCCTCGTGGCCGTAGAGCTCGCCCTCGTCGGCGTGCACGATGGGCTGGAAGGCCATGTAGAAGGCGAGCAGGGCGCGATCGAAGGCGGCCTGCAGCCCCTGCAGGTCGCGCGTGCCGCCGGGGATGCCCGCCAGCAGCAGGGCCTGGCGCCGCAGCTGGGCCAGGCGGCGGGTCTTCACGGCCCGGTTGGCCAGGGCCACCAGGGTGCGCGAGGAGAAGGGCTTGGTGAGGTAGTGGAAGGCGCCGTACTCCACCGCCTCGATGGCGGTCTCCAGGCTGGGCTGGCCGGTGACGAGCACGAAGGGTAGGTCCAGGTCCCGGCCGATGACGGCCTTGAGCAGCGCGATCCCATCCATCCCGGGGAGCCCGATGTCGCTGGGGACGAGGTCGATCTGGGCCTCGGCCAGGATCGCGAGGGCCTCGTGCCCGTTGCCCGCACTCATAATGGTGAACCCCGCCGCGGAGAGCATGCGCTCGATGCCGCGGGCGAGGGTGGCGTCGTCCTCGACCACCAGGATGGTGCCCACGGCCACAGGCCCGTCGTGACCATTCCCGTTGTGCAGGGCCATGAACCAGCTCCTCTGCTGTGACTCGGGCGTTTTGCCAGATCTTAGAGCAGTATTGCTCGACTATCCGAACCGGGGGGGGATGGTGCTCACTCAGTGCTCACGAACGCGGCCGAGGCGGGGCCCCAGCCCGCGACAACTCATGATTGCTGCCGTTTCTCGTAGTAGTTTCGCGTCTCACGCGCGATCACGCCGGACAGCAGCAGCAGCCCGATGAGGTTGGGGAAGGCCATCAGGCCGTTCATGAGGTCCGAGAGGTTCCAGACGAGGTCCACCTTGAGCACCGCTCCCACCGCCACCAGCATCACGAACGCCACCCGGTAGGGCACCACGGCGCGCACCCCGAACAGGTACTCGATGGACTTTTCACCGTAGTAGCACCAGCCCAGGATGGTGGAGTAGGCGAAGAGGATCAGGCCGACGGTGACCACCAGGCCGCCCAGCGGGCCCAGCGCTCCGACCTGCCAGGGCAGGCCGGTGGAGAAGGCCTCGAGCGTCAGGGCCGCGCCCGTCTCGCCGCTCTGCCAGGCGTCGGTGACGAGCAGCGCCAGCCCGGTGAGCGAGCAGACCACGATGGTGTCGATGAAGGTCTGGGTCATGCTGACGAGGGCCTGGGTGACCGGCGTGCGCGACTGGGCCGCCGCGGCCGCGATGGGCGCGGAGCCCAGGCCCGACTCGTTGGAGAACACGCCGCGGGCCACCCCGAAGCGCACCGCCTCCTTGACCAGCGCGCCGGAGAACCCGCCCACCGCGGCGGTGGGGGTGAACGCATGGGAGAACACCAGGCCGAGGGCCGCGGGGATGCGGTCCATGTGGAGGGCGAGCAGGGCGAGGCACCCACCCGCGTACGCCACGATCATCACGGGCACCAGCACGCCGGTCACGCTGCCGATGCCCTTGATCCCGAAGAGGATCACGGCCGCGGTGAGCACGGCGAGCACCAGGCCGGTGGCCCACAGCGGGATGTGGAAGCTGGTATGGACGGCGGCGGCGACAGAGTTGACCTGCACCATGTTGCCGATGCCGAAGGCCGCCAGGGAGGCGAAGACCGCGAAGAGCAGGCCGAGCCAGGGCGCCTTGAGGCCATCGCGCAGGTAGTACATCGGGCCGCCGGCCATCTCGCCCCGCTCGTCCACCACACGGTACTTCACCGCCAGCACGGCCTCGCCGTACTTGGTGGCCATGCCGAACAGGCCCGTGATCCACATCCAGAACAGGGCCCCGGGCCCACCCGCGGCCACCGCCGTGGCGACCCCGGCGATGTTGCCGGTGCCCACGGTGGCCGCCAGCGCGGTCATCAGCGCCTGGAAGTGGGAGATGTCGCCCTCGGCGCCCTCCTCCCGGCGCACCACGAAGGCCAGGTACAGGCCATGGATCAGCCCGCCGAACTGGATGCCTCGCAGCCTGACCGTGAGGTAGATTCCGGTGCCCACCAGCAGCACCAGCATGGGCGCGCCCCAGACCCAGCCGGACGCGGCGGCGATCCAGCCCGAGAGGGTCTCCATCGCGGCGTGAAGTGATTCCATCGGGGCCTCCGGGCGGGTCTCTATCAAGAAACAGCCATCAGGTGTCAGCCGTCAGGTATCAGCAGGCAGCGCACCAGGGGCCTCGTCCGGACCGCGTGACGTTCGTCGGGCGATGCCCGCCTCTACGCAGGTCCAGAGGGTGTGCGGCTGACACCTGATACCTGACACCTGGAAGCTCCCCGCTGCTTCATGGCTCGTGGAGCCGCGCCCCGCGCGGCATGGGTGACTATCAGGAACGGCCCGCCGCGAGGCCGCTGGCCAGGGCCGCCACACGCTCGGGCGTGCTCAGCGCCCCGATGCCGGCGAAGCCCCAGGCGCCCGCGGCGATGCAGGCGCGGGCCTGCGCCACGCCGATCCCGCCGAGGGCCAGCACCGGCAGATCCACGGCCGCGCAGGCGCGAGCCAGGACCCGCGGGCCGAGGACTGGGCGCGCGTCGTCGGGCTTGGACATGGGCGCGTAGATGGGGGAGAGGGTGGCGTAGGCACAGCAGGCCGCGGCGGTGCGCAGCTCGGCGAGGCCGTGGCAGCTCTGGCCCAGGAGGGCGCTCCCGGGCACGGCGCCGGCGCCCGCCGGCAGGTGCAGCCCCAGCCCCCGCGCCAGAGCCAGGGCCAGGCCTCCGGGGGTGCGGGCGTGGAGCAGCACCGCGGCGCCGGTGGCCGCGAGGCCCGCCACCCAGGCTTCCAGCGGCAGCCCCGACACCCCGGGCACCCGCAGCAGCAGGCCGTCGGCCCCCGCCGCCACCAGGGACGGAGCCAGGGCTACCCAGGCGGCGGCGCCATCAGGGTCGGGCGGGGAGATGGAGAGCAGACGGGGGGGCGGCATGGGTGGAGGACCGGAGGCTGGAGGCTGGAGGCTGCCGGCGCTCCGCGCCATTGCCACGCGCCATTGGCCTCGGTGGATAACGAGGAGCGCAGGTGGGCGCATGAGGCTGGAGGGCTTCAGGCTCTGGGCCACGGGAGGCGAGAGTCAGCTTCGATCTGCTGGTTCATGGCTCGTGGAGCCGCGCCCCGCGCGGCATGGGCAGGGACCGCAGGCTCTCGCACCCCTACCCGTTCCCGCGTGATGAGCCATCTCGGGCCACCTGTGTCGCCTCCAGACCCCCGGATGCGACACCGCGGGGGGGAGATGAGCCATCTCGGGCCACCTGTGTCGCCTCCAGACCCCCGGACGCGACACCGCGGGGGGGAGATGGGCCATCTCGGGCCACCTGTGTCGCCTCCGGGCCTGGTTGGTCCTGCTGCGGCGCCACGATCTGGGACAGGAGGTTTTTGCTTCCCTCTTCCTTGCTATTTCCCGGCTCCCGGCCCCCCGGACCCTGGCCCTCGCCCGTCCCCCTGGCCCCTCCCCCGCCCGACGTCGCAGGTCGCAGGAAGTCAGGAGCAGCAGGGAGGCCCTCGGCTGCAAGGCGGAAGGGTCGCGCGGCGCCACGCGGGCCCCGTCCTCCTCGCCCCGCCGCTCAGTCTCCGCAGTCCCCATCGCGGGTGGCGTCGGCTGCGGTGGCCCAGCAGGCGCCGAGCGTGGCGTCGTCGATGCCCTCGCAGTCCTCATAGCCCACAGCCACGGTGGCGGTGCGCAGCTCGAGGTCATCGCCCGAGCGCACACCGCTGACCGCGCTAAGGGCGCGCACCACACAGTCTGCGTCCCAGGGATCGTCGCCCTCCAGCTCGAGCCAGAGGGTGAAACGCGCTCCCTCGCCGCGGATGAGGCCCCACACGGTCCAGGTGGAGGCCCCCGCGGCGCTCTCGCGCAGGGCGATTCCACCGTCGGTGTCCTGGTCGCGGATGCAGAGCTGGCCACCGGTGGCGGTGCCCACCGGGAGCTCCGAGTCGCTGGCCACCAGCTGCCCGCTGACGTCGTAGGCGCCCTGGATGTCCGGTGGCACGGCGCCGCCCACGTCCTCGACCCCGCCCCGCGCCATGCAGTCCAGCAGATCGTCGTCGTCCAGGGGAGGCACGGCCGTGTCATCCGAGCCCCACCAGGTCTCCTCTCGCGGGGTGCCGCCGCCCGCGAAGCCCGGACCCTGCGGGGCGCAGGCCATCAGCAGCAGCGGCAGGGCGAGGGCAGGGCGCATGGCGGCGCCCTCAAGATGACACACCCGGCGGCTGGCGTCAGCCTCCTGGCGGATCCGGCGCGGCCCTGCCTGCGGGGTGATCATGGTCGGAAGATTCGGGGCCCTGGCGCGAGAGGCCTTCTCGCCAGGGTGTAGGGTATGGTAGATCCGCCCTGCGTCCGGGTGCCAACCCACCACCCAATCACCGACGGGAGATCCGGTACCATGAGCAGGATGTCGCGGTCTCTCTTTTCGATCATGCTGGTCGCGCTCCCCGCGCTGGCTTGGTCAGCGTCACCCCAGGAGGGGGGAGATCGGATCAACCTCGAGCCCGACTCCCTGGTGGGGAGGCCGACATCGAGCCCGTCGTCAGCCTCCGGGAGGCGTTGGCGCGGCTGGAGGCGGCGAGGGTCGTGGGGGACACCGACGGCGAGATCGAGGCCCTGTGGGCGGCCTCGGAGGCCTCCGAAGAGCTGGGCGCCCACGCCGATGTGATTCGCTACGGGACAGACCTGTTGCGGCTCACGGGCGACGAGGCGCCCACGGGAGAGCGGGCGATCCTGCTGGCCAGGCTGGGGGTCTCATGGTTCGCGATCGGTGATCCGCGCGAGGCCTTCGACCACCTGATCCAGGGCCTGGAGCTGGCCGAGGAGGCCGGAGATGAGCGACTGGTGGCACGGCTCTCGAACCGTCTGGGTTTCGTCCACCGCGACCAGAAGAACTTCGACCAGGCGCTGGTGCTTTTCTCCAGGGGTGCCAGCATCGCCCGCGAGCTGGGGGACTCGCGCCTGCTGGCGTCCTCGCTGAACGAGCTCGGCAACGTCAGGAGCTCTCTCGGGCAGCCCGAGGAGGCGTTGCAGCTCAAGGAGGAGGCCTTCCAGATCGCGACCGGGATCGGTGATGCCGAGCTGATGGCGTTCTGCCAGAACGATGTCGGGGTCATCCTCGCGGGGCGGGGCCGGCATGAGGAGGCGCTCCGGCGCTTCGAGCAGGCACGGGATCTGCTCCAGCAGGTCGGCAAGGAGCGGGAGATCGTCATCTCCCTCAACAACGTGGCGGAGGAGATGGTCGAGGTCGGCCGCCCCGAAGAGGCTGCAGGGATCGCGCGAGAGGCCGCCTCGCGGGCGAGGGCAGCGGGCCTCCGAGGTCCCCTCGCCGGCGCGCTCGAGGTGCTGGCGCGCGCCGAGGCCGCTTCAGGACTGTTCAAGACCGCCTTCGAGGCCCTCCTCGAGGCGCACGACCTGCAAGCTCTGCAGTTCGATGAGAGCGCGGCGACCCGGATCGCCGACCTGCAATTGCGCTATGACTTCGAGAAACAGGAGCGGCAGATCCGGGACCTCGAGAGCGCCAACGAGATCAGCGCGTTGCACCTCTCCCGCGAGCGCCTGCTGCGGTACGCGGCCGCCACGGTCCTCCTCATGCTCGGGGTCTTCGCGGTGTTCGTGTACAACCGCTACAAGGCCAGCCTCGCGGCGCGCGGCGCGCTGGTGGCGGCCCACGCCGAGATCCAGGCCAAGAACGAAGCGCTCGAGGACGCGAACCGGCGGCTCGCCGAGGCAGCGCTCACCGACGCGCTGACCGGCCTGCTGAACCGCCGGGGGTTGCTGGAGCGGATCGAGGCCGAGCAGGCCCGTGCGTGCCGGAACCAGCGACCCTTCTCCATGGTGCTCGGGGACATCGACGGGTTCAAGTCGATCAACGACTCGCACGGGCACTCGGCGGGGGACTCGGTCCTGACGGGCCTCGCCCAGATCATGGACG
The DNA here is from genome assembly GCA_043814015.1 of Pseudomonadota bacterium. Taxonomy (GTDB): domain Bacteria; phylum Myxococcota_A; class UBA796; order UBA796; family JAFGLY01; genus JBDRKM01. The sequence continues at coordinate 1,261 of JBDRKM010000211.1, read as the reverse complement.
CCGCGCTGCGGGGACAGGACGCGGCCGCTCGGTGGGGAGGGGAGGAATTCATGGTGCTGCTGCCCGAGACCGACACCGAAGGCGCCATGTTCGTCGCCGAGAAGATGCGCCGGTGTATCCAGGATCACCCGTTCGAGTACCGGGGCGAGCGCATCGTAGTGACGATGACGTTCGGCGTTTGTGGCTGGGATCCAGCCATGACAGTGGACGAGTGCGTCCGCCTCGTGGACGAGGCGCTCTACAAGGGGAAACGGACAGGAAAGAACTGCGTCGCCTCGGCGGCAGCCGTTGGTCCCTGCGCGGGAAGCGAGAGAGCGGGGTAGCGGGTCGTCGCGCCTGGAAAACCCCCGCCTGCTCGTGATCGATCCGCCACAGCGATCGGTGGAACCGGGCTAGGAGGGGGGGCTCCCCCAACCCCGAGCCCACCATGTCCAGCGCCTTCCAGGACCCCGCAGCCCCGCCCGACGACGCGACCCTCGCCGCCACCCTGGGCGCCGCCCTGCCCACCTGGGAGCGGCTGGTGGCCCATACCCTCACGGTCATCCCCCGCGCCACCCTGCCTGGGCTGGCGGCGTCAGGCCTGCCCCCAGCGCTGGTACGGGAGATCGCCGAGGGCCGCCGCCTGCCCGAAGGCCGCGCGGCGCGCATGGAGGTGCGCGGAGAGGCCGAGGCGGACCTGGTGATCCGGCTCCTGGAGCTCAGCGCATGAGCACCCGCCCCCTGCTGCTCGTGGTCCTGGGCTGCCTCGCGGCCGACGCCGCCGATGCGGAGCGTGGCTACCTGGGCATGAAGGTCGGCGCCCACGACGACCAGATCGTGATCTCCCAGGTTTTTCCTGGCTCGAACGCCGAGCAGGCCGGCCTGCAGGAGGGCGACACCCTCATGTCCGTGGACGGCCACCCGCTCGCGGGCCTGACGGTCAAGCAGGCGGTGGACCTGCTCACGGGGCCGGTGGGCTCCCGCGCGAAGGTGGAGCGCGATCCCTTCCCCCCCGGAGGTGACACGGCGCGGGTCCAGGTCCTGCGCGGGCCGCGCCCCGCCGAGGATGCGGCCGGCGGCCGCTCCCTGCTGCCCCCGGTGGAGCGCGAGGCCAACGTGCTGGTGGGCGCCCTGCGCGCCGGGCGCACCCCGGCGGTGGAGAGCGCTGTGAAGGTCTGGGCCGCGGCCGAGCCCCCCGCGGAGGCAGACCGCGCCCTGCTGCGCGCCCTGCGCGAGGCCGACGCCACGGGCTGGGCCCAGGGCCTCGACGGCGCGCGCATCG
>JBDRKM010000210.1:0-2033 GCA_043814015.1 Pseudomonadota bacterium | reverse complement strand
CGGAGCGTGAGGGCGCCCGGGTCGGGATCGACGCCCGCGGCGCCGTCCAGGGACCGGAGCACCTGGTCGTGGGCGGTGCGGTTGAAGCGCTCGATGGCGCCTCGTCCCTGAGGGTACCTGGCCTTGCCGTGGATGAGCCAGGCCCCGAGTCCGCCCTGGACCACGGCGAGGGTGTCGTTCGAGATGAACCCGGGGCCCTGGTCGAGGTAGAGCAGGTCCGGGAGGCCGTGCTTGGTGACGAGGTCGTAGAGGCCGCCCAGGAAGAGGGCGGTGGACTCCGAGGCGCCCACCACCACGTCCAGGCCGTAGCGGGTGGCGTCGTCCAAAAAGAAGAGGGCGACGCGGCGCAGGCGGGCACCGCCGGCCCGGAAGTGCTTGCCATCACAGAGCACGCATTGCAGTCGTTGCGGGTAGATCCACCTCCGCATGTCGCCCTCCCGCTTGCTGGGACGAGGGCGGGTCGGCAGGCCCATGCGCCGGCACGCCCGCCAGACGGTGGTACGGTCCACAGGCAAACCGGCGGGCACGAGGCCGCGGGCCCGGGCGCGGCGGAGCAGCTCGGGGACCGAGGCGCGCGGGTCGCGCTCCTTCTCGGCCCGCAGGAAAGCGACGAGCGCCTCGCTCAGCGCCACCGAGGTCAGGGTCCGCTTCCGGCTTCCGGGCTCCAAGGCCTCGAGACCGCCAGCGGCGTAGGCCGCCCGCCAGCGCTGGAGGGTGCGAACGCTCACACGGACCCGCCGTCCGTCCGGGTGGGCGTGGTCGCGCCCGGCGACCTCGCGCACCGCTGCCCCCACGGAGCAGCCACCCAAGACGAGAGACTCGACTTGGGCGAGCACCGAGTAGCGCAGAAGCGCCTCGGGGGAGGGAGCGGCGGGTGGACGGGGCGCATCGTTCATGACTCCGAGGATGGAGCCGTGCCCGCCGTGGCCGCACCAGGCAAAGTCGTGGGTGGAGGGCTTCGGCTCCGAGGCGTGGGGACGATGGGGTGTTCCGGGTGAGGGGAACGCACCACCACCCAGCTTCCCCGGGCCGCCTCCCAGCGCCGGGGCTCCGCCCACAGATCACCGAGAGCGCCGGCCGCCCCGAGCCGGTCGAGGAGGGAGGCTTGGATAGGCAGGGCCAGCAGCACGGCAAGCACGGCGGCGCCCCGGTCCCTCCAGCTCGCCCCCCAGCGCCGTGCCCCACTCAGCAGGAGCATGGTCGCCACCCCGAGCCGGGTCGCGATCCGCTCCCGAGCACCCTCATCGAGATCGGGATGCACGCCAAGCAGCCGGCCGGCAACGTCCAGCCGACGCCCCTGCGTCCGGCGGCGTCTGGCGTCCTCCCATGGGCTGTCCGATGGCCACCGCGTGCCGTGGGCCGCGTCTACCGCGCAAGCAAACAGCGTTGCCTCCCACACAGGCTGCCCCGTCCGACCGTCCAAGAGCAGTCCCCCCGTCGGGCTGCAGGGCGCCACCGGCTCTCGACCGTAGGGGAAGTGCCCCGGTGGGTAAAGCGTGTAGCGCCCGAACGGATGAACCGAGCAGCCCACCACCACCAGCGCAAAGCACGGACCCGTCTTGCGAGGACGGTAGTGATCGACGAACAGCGAGCACCTCTCCGCCCCTCGGGCGAAGACGCAGCGCGACGGCACTACCGGGCGAAGAACCCCCTCCTCGTCCGCCTCGTACGTCGTCGTGACGAATGGAGCCTTGCCCGAACCCGAGCCCCGTGGCACATTTTCCCTTGCTGGGCGTGTGCCTCCGTCGCCCTGTGAAGAGAGGACGAGGCCACGACGCAGTGAAGCCCGCGGCGCCCCTTTAGCTCCGCGGGCTTCAAACCTTCAGCTTCCCCGTCCTCTCAACAACCCCAGCTTCACACCATCAGGCCTGCAACCGGAACCCCCTCACACCGCCAACGGGCGCGCTACGTAACAATTACCAGGCAGTTTGCCGGAAATATCGAGTTGTCGCCGGAGCGAATCCTCTTTTCGAAACCATCGGGCGAGTTGCTATCTGCATTCTACAGCGCCACGGACGCTGACCTGTCGCCCC
>JBDRKM010000209.1:0-11029 GCA_043814015.1 Pseudomonadota bacterium | reverse complement strand
CTTCGCCTTCGCTCTCGCCCTCGCGGGCTGCCAGGAGCAGAACTTCTTCGTCCCCACCGAGCCGGTGGACACGCCGGAGCCTGGCAGTGTCGAGGGCCGCGTCTGCGACCCGTCGGGCCGCACCTGGCTGGCCGACGCCCTGATCTACACCTACCTGCGCACGGACGACGGCCACATCTACGACACCCGCACCACCTACTCAGATCGCAACGGGTACTGGCTGCTCGACAGCCTCCCCATGGGCTTCGAGTACGACGTCTACATCCAGTACGGCTCCCAGATCCTCGAGCAGCACACCGTGTGGGTGGGCGACGGTGAGCAGTACGTCCTGGATCAGCCCGACTGCTTCGACCCGCTGGATGTGAACGTCGCCGTCGTCACGGGCGACTACGACGACTTCCAGCTGGTCCTCACGGACATGGGCTTCGCCAACTACCAGCTCGTGGACGGCCTCACCGGCGGCGAGCTGGTGGACTTCCTCATGGACCCGGCGCAGCTCGAGCCCTACGACATCATCTTCTTCAACGGCGGGCACCTCGAGGAAGACATCATCTACGACTCGGACGGCTCCGACACCGCCGGCGTCTCCACCCAGATCGTCCAGAACATCGTCGACTACGTCTCCAGCGGCGGCACCGTCTACGGCAGCGACTGGGCCTACGACGTCATCGAGCGCGGCTGGCCCACCCGCATCAACTGGGTCGGCGACGACAACATCGCCGACGACGCCCAGAAGGGCGAGTACGACTTCGTCAGCGCCGCCGTCTCGGATTCGGCCCTGGCCGAGTTCCTCGGCAAGGACCACGTGGACATCGAGTTCGACCTCCCCGTCTGGCCCGTCATCGACAGCGTGGACGGCTCCGTCTCCGTGCACCTCTCCTCCGCCGTCGAGTACCGCGAGGGCCAGGAGACCATCACGCTCCCGGCGCGGCCCATCCTGGCGTCCTTCTCCTCGGGCGAGGGCAAGGTGGTGTTCGCGAGCTTCCGGGTGGCGAAGAACGCGACGCAGGACATGGTGCTCTCCCTGCAGTACATGATGTACAACCTCTGAATCGCGGGTCGGCTCTGCCGACCGCGATTCAGGACAGCGTTCCTGCAGACCGCGCCGTTGGCGCGGCAGCAGAACGCTGTCGGCCGTGGGTAGAGCGCGGCGGTGGAGCGCTGTCGGCCGTGGGTAGAGCGCGGCGGTGGAACGCTGTCGGCTGTGGGTAGAGCGCGGCGGCAGAGCGCTGTCGGCCGTGGGTAGAGCGCGGGGCGATGACCCTGGGTTCGGCCAACCGCAGAAGAACTCCTGCTGTCCCGGTTCGTGGCGCCACCGGCCTCCCCACCCCCGGACGCGACACCGCGGGGGGGAGATGAACCATCTCGGGCCACCTGTGTCGCCTCGGGATCCCCGGACGCGACACTGCGGGGGGGAGATGAACCATCTCGGGCCACCTGTGTCGCCTCGGGACCCCCGGACGCGACACCGCGGGGGGGAGATGAACCATCTCGGGCCACCTGTGTCGCCTCCGGGCCTGGTTGGCTCTGCTGCGGCGCCACCATCTGGACTACCACTCGCGAAAGTCCTTGCGCCAGGCGCGAAAGGCTGGAGGATGGAGACCGGAGAAGGGAGACCGGAGAAGGGAGACTGGAGTCTGGAGACCGGGGACCGGAGACCGGAGGCGATAGCCCAGCGGACCGCGGCGGAGGACGGACAGGCGACCCGCGCGCCGTGTCCGACCTACAGCCTACGGCCTCCAGCCTCCAGCCTCCAGCCTCCCCTTGGGTTGCGGGCGGAGCCCCGCGCTGCGACGGTAGTGAAATAACTGGCTGAACACCGAAGGTGTTCCTCCCAGGAGCCTGCCATGCCATTCCGTACGTGGTTCGTCGCACGCAGTTCGATCCTCTCCCTCGCGCTGCTGCCCTGCCTGGCCTGCCGCACCCCGTGTGTGGACACAGGGCGGGCGCCCGACACCTCCGGGGGCCTCGCCGACACCTCCGGGGGGCTCGCCGAGGACTGCACCGGGGGTCTCGGGTACGGCGTCGTCACCCTGGAGGTGGACGGCACCACCGAGCACCGGCTGTGCGCCGACGGGCGCCACTTCGGCACCCTGCTGCTGGTGGACGGCGCGCTGGCCTTCCGGCCGCATCCGGGTCACGACCCCGACGGTTGGGGTACGACCTGGTACCCCGCGCCCTTCCTGGCCGGCGCGGTGCTGGGCGGAGCCACGGTCGATGCGCTCGGGGCCGATGGGGAGGGCGTCCACCTGGACGCATCGGGGCCGGTGTGCGCGCCCGCGGGAGCCAGCTTCGGCGGCTGGAGCCTGCACGCGGGCTTCACCTTCGACGGCCTCGATGATCGCGTGGAGGCTGTCGGCAGCGTGGCCGCGCACCTGGCCGCGCCGCTGGCCGACGAGGGGGACCTCTCGCTCTACCGAATCGCCTCGAACCTGCTCCTGGACGTGCCGCTGCGCGATGGGACCACCGGGACCACGGGGGACCTCTCGACGGTCTCCTACGCCCTCGAGTCCGGCACCTTCACCTGGGATCCCGCATCCCAGCCAGCCCACTTCCCGATCGACACCTCCGACCTCATGGATGTGGTCGCCGAGGGGGCCTACAACCAGGTGGACACCGCGGCGATGGGGCTGCCGTCCATCGCGCCAGCCCACAAGCCGTCACTGCGCGTCGTGCTCACCAACGCGGGCGATCCCGGGCTCGAGATGAGCTTCGGGGCCATGTACGACCTCACCCTGTCCCAGGCATTCAATGAGGACAACATCGGCATCACGCCGATCATCCAGCGCGCCAGCCCGAGGACGGAGCTCTCTTTCCAGCTCCTGGTGCAGTCCTGGGCGCCGACGGAGCCCTGACCCCCACAGGGGGCTGCGGGTGGCGCTCCCCGTGAAAAACCAGCGGAATGGGAGGGGGACCCTTTCAGGAGCGGACCATGAGCTTTCCCCAGCCCTTCCATGTCGTCCAGGCGGCCCGGCTGCCTCGGGCGCTGCGGTTCGCGCGCACGCGTCGGGGGATCGAGGTGTGCCCCCTGTTCGAAGTGGACTCCCAGGTCCCACCGCCCTCCGCCTTTCGCGAGGTCCTGGAACGCTCGTTCAAGGCCCCGGCGGCGCTGCGGTTCACCCTCCAGGAGTGGGCCGAGTGGTTCGGCGTGCGCCTGACCACCGGCGCCTGCCGCCTGGCCTGGGGCGGCGATGCCCGTCCGAGCGAGCTCCCCAGCGTGAGCGGGGTGCGGCTGGCGCGTTGGCTGACCGAGACGATCCAGGGGAGGACGGACTCGTCCGAGCAGGCGTCTGTTCTGCCGCAGGGGCTTATCGAGCGCCGGCATCGGCTCGCGCGGACGGCCCTGGACCTGCAGCCCCCGGCCTGCCCCGCCTTCGTGAAGACCGCGGTCAACATGCTGCGGCGGGGCGGCCGGGCGCTGTGGTTGCCGGGGCTGCTGCTCTCGGAGCGATCGGCCGACGCCGGGATCACGCCCTCCGGTCTGGATGGGTTGTCCAACTCGCTCGATCGGTTCGCACAACAACTCCTGGAGCCGGGCGCACCGCTCTCCTCCCTGCTCGCGCTCGCGGCCACGCGCTCCAGCCCCGTCGAGGTGCGCCCCGCACGCGAGGTGATCGCCGACCGCCGCTTCCTGGATTCCAGCCCGCCGGGTGCGCTCCTGCAGGGAAGCGTCGCCCCCTACCAGACGCTCACGGTGGAACGGCTCAGCCTGGACAGCAGCGACGCGTCCTTCCGGGTGGGGGCCCTGGCCCCGGAACACATCGCGGAGACCCCCGACGGCGGCTTCGTGCACTGGCCCGCGGTGCGCGTGGGGCTGCTCCTGTGCAACGATCCCCGACAGCTGCTCTATCCGGGCAGCGGTGCGCTGACCTCGGGCTTCCAGCTCTGGGAGCCGGCCCTGCGCTGGCACCCCATCGTGAGCTGGAGCGACTCGGGGCGCTGCGGGTCGGTCTGCGTGTCGGACACCGTGGCCCTCGCCGTCCACCGCGCCGCCGCCGACGGCCTGCCGCCGGGCGCCGTCCTGGCGCTCGCGCTGGTCACCGCGCGTGACACGCTGTTGTACGGGGTGAACCAGCAGAACTGGCGTTCCCTGTACCGCCGGTACGACCGGGTCTCCACGGATGGGGGTGCTCCCCGGTATACCTACCTGAGCCGCCAGGAAGCGCGCGACCTCGCCGCCACGCGCAGGATCGAGCTGATTCCGTGGCATCGCGGCGTGGTGGTCCCGGATCGCGAGCAGGTGATCGTGGTCTGAGCCCGGGGCGCGGGAGCCGGGCCGGGCCCGACCGGGCCGGGCCGTGGGCCGCCCTCGGTCCGGGGGCCGAACGACCACCGCCAGAAGCCAGGCACGCGACACCTCGGACCTGTGGGGAGCAGGAAGAACTCCGCATCTCTCCGCCCGGCCAGCATGCGCGGGCCGGGCGGGCCGGTGCGCTCAGGCCTGCGCCTGCTCGAGCCCCTCCATGGGGGAGAGATCCCAGTCCTCGGGGACGCCGCGAAGCTGGGGGCGGCGCACCACCTCGACCAGCGAGCGCAGCTCGGCCTCGTGCACCAGGGAGCCGGCGAAGAACTCCCTGGCCTGCTCCAGGTTGCGGCGGTCCTCCTGCGAGGAGATCACGCCGTCCAGGGTCTGGACCATGCCGTGGAAGAGCAGCGCGGGGCTGATGGCCCTGAAGGGGCTCGCGATGCCGAGACGGCGGACCTGGTGCTGGTGGCGGCGCAGGCGCCCGATGGCGGCCTTCACCGCGGCGGTGGCGGCGGCCCCCGAGACCAGGTGGCGCCCGGTGATCCGCACGGTGTCCTTGCCGATGATCGCCTCGCCGTAGCACAGCTCGACAGCCGCCTTCGCTGCGGCCTGGAACTGCTCCATGGGGGAGCCGTCCAGGTCGATGGGGCGCATGCGGGACAGGTGCCGGCCGATGATGGTGGTCATGGCCTCGGGGCTCAGGCGGTCCATGCGGATCCAGGCGTCGCCGCCGAAGCGCCCCGGCCGCTTGAGCGCGGGGTCGAGCATACCGGCGTGGTTCGTGCAGGCCACGACGCAGACGCCTTCGAGCGGCATGACCCCGTCCAGGGCGGCCAGCAGGGTGGTCACCACGGACTGGGACACGGAAGTGTTGTCGGTCGAGACCCCGCGATCCCCGGCCATGCTCTCGATCTCTTCGAAGATCAGCAGGGTGATGATGCCGTGGAGCCGGTAGTCCTCGGCGGGCTTGGTGAACAGCTCGCGCGTCCGCGCCTCGGAGTTCCCGACGTACATGTTCTTCACGGCGGAGGCCGGGATGTAGTAGGCCTTGAAGCGGTCCCCGAGGGCCTCGTGCAAGGCCCAGGCCAGGGCGCGCAGCAGGTAGCTCTTTCCCATCCCCGGCGGGCCTGACAACAGCTTGATGGACGTGAGTGGGAAGGCCCCGAACCCCGCGAAGGCCTCGGGCTCCGCGAACCAGTCCACCAGCGCCCGCAGCTCGGCGACGGCCTCCTCCTGCCCCACGATGTCCTCGAACCCCACGCGGTGGGCCGGGTCCCAGACCTTGATCTGGCACTCGTCGAGGAAGGACTGCTGCTTGGCGTAGTCGGGCTCGATCTCGTAGGCGAACCTGCCGTCCACCCGGACGCCCATGCCCGGGCGCAGATCCTGGCCCTCGAGGAAGGCCGAGACCCGCACGACCCGGCGCTTCTCCCCCTGCTCCTCCACCTGCAGCCAGCGGACGCCGCGCTCGGTGAAGTGCTTGAGGACGCGGACGATCTCACCCCCGGTCGGGCGCTCGGGGTCCGCCGCCACCAGGCAGGCGCCGTCCCCCGTGAGCACGACGCTCTGCCCCACCAGGAGAGAGTGCGGGGGAATGCTGGCGTGCAGCGCGGTCTCGAAGACGCGCCCGCCGACGTCCACCCGGACGCGCGGCGTGTCCCCCATCGGTGTGGCCGGCCCCCAGAAGGTCGCGACCTGGGCCATCAGAGAGCGCACGCGGATCGCGTCCTCCGCGACGCCGATGACCTCCCTGGCGACGTTCTGGCCGAACTGGGCCTTGTGCAGCAGCTGCTCCGGCGCGTCCTCCGGCTGGGGCTTGACCTCGTCGAGCTTGCGCCTGGCCCGGAAGAGCTGGTGGGCGAGGGCGAAATCGCCCTGGGGGATGGGTTGGGGCTGGGACATGGGGTTCACTCCTGAGTCGGAGGGAGGAGCGTGAGGGCACGGCGTTGGACGACGCCCGAGAGGGTTCCGAAGACGGCGATGCACCCGCCGAGATCCTCCGGGCGGGTGCGGGCAGCGCCGGCGTCCACCACCAGCGCCACGGCGGCGGGGCCGAAGTCCTTGCGGTGCAGGGCGACATCGAGGGCCGAGAAGAAGCGGGCGTCGAAGGGCACGATGGCTTCACCGGCGCCAGGGATGTCGCGCGCGTCAGGGGCCTCGCCGGCCGGAGAGGAGGTGGCCCGCGCGATGGCTTCGCCATCGTGGGTGTGGACCCAGCCCACCAGCCGCGTCCGGTCGAGCGGAGGACGACCGGCGTTGCGCTCGGCCAGGGCGCGGGTCAGGCCGGTCTTGGCCGACTCGGGGATTGTGAGCCAGGTGGGGCCCGCGCTGACGTCGGGCACCGGGAGGGCCTCCTCGCACAGCACGAGCAGGTCTCCGAGCGGGCCGCAGCGGACGACGCGGCCCAGCAGCCACCAGGCCCGCTCGGCGAAGTCGCCGTCGGCGTCGGCGACCTCGCGGACGAGCGCCCGCAGGAGCGCTTCGGGGCAGGCGGCGGGGATGTCCTCGGGGCAACCCTCGCCGAGGGTGGGCAGCCCGGTGGGGTCGGGGCCAGCCTCGAGGACCTGGAAGGACTCCGTCCAGAGCGGGAGCATCCCCGCGTCCTCGCCGTCGTCGAGCGTGAAGGCCGCGGCGGACGCGGCCGGCAGGCTGGCTTCGGGCGACGGACCCGCCACGAAGAACAGACGGCGCCTGGCCAGGGCGGGCTCGGTGGCGCTGAGGCGGCCGAGGACCTCGCCGCCGCGCAGGGCGGACTGCGGGTAGGCCCGGCGCACGGCGCGACCGTCGGGGAGGACCGCGCGGAGCTGGGGAAGGCACAGTCCGTGTTCGTCCGGCAGGGTCCAGTCGAGCCGGGCACAGAGGCGGGCGGCGCCCAGCGTGGGCAGGGAGCGGGCCAGCAGCAGGCCCAGGTCCGCCAGGGCGTGGGAGGCCTGGAAGGAGGCCTCCGAGGTCGTCTCGGCCACCGGGAGGAGCTCCGAGACGTGGCGGGTGAGCCCGCCCTGCGCGTCCACCTGCTCCGGGGCGACCTCGAAGTAGGCGAGATGTACGGGTGGGTGCGCCATCACGGCCTCCCCGCCGAGGAGTGGTCCACGACCTCGATCAGATCGCCCTGGCGCAGGTGACGCGTGATGTCGGCGTCCTCTGGGATGTCCTGGCCGGTGCGGTGGTTCCGGAGGCGCCAGGTGTGGTCCTGGTCGTGCCGGGCAGGGCCGCCCGCGCTGTCGGGCTCCGCGAGGTGGAGCTTGACGAGCAACAGGTCACGCACCTCGGCGGTGGTGGGCGGGCGCTCGACGCCCACCCGCGGGCGGACGACCACCTTCTGGGGCTCCATGCCCGCGTAGCTCACGTGGGTGACGTAGAAGGTCAGCGGGTCGCTGCCCCCGGATTCGATGGGCGGGGTCTGGCTCATGGGGTCCTCCTTCGGCTGGGATCGAGCGGCCAGATGTCAGGGATGAAAGGTGAGAGATCCGGCCGTTGCAGCACGGCGGCCAGGGCCGGGCGCTCCTCGCCGAGCCGGCGCTGCAGGGCGCGCGCGTCGGGCCCGGCGAGGACCGCCTCGGTGGGGGCCTGGCCCTCCGCGAGGCGGTGGCGGCAGCCGTCCACGGCTGTCCCGTCCCAGATCAGCAGCAGGTGGGCGATGGCTTCCTCGGTGCGCGGGTCGCCCACCTCGGCCGCGGCCACGAGGGGCAGCAATGTCTCCTGCGCGGCCGCAGGCACGCTCGAGGGCTGGGCGTCGACCAGCGCCTCGAGCCGGGCGGCGCAGCCATGTGCGTCCATCCAGGCGCGGGGATCGAGGACCAGGCGGCGCGCGAGGCCCGCGGGGCCCAGGGCCCAGCACCAGCCGGTCGTTGGGTTGGAGGCCAGCAGTCGCGCCGCGGCGTCCATGGGGCGGGGCTCCTCGACGGCGGGCAGGCTCAGGACCACCCGGCCGCTCGGCATGACCTCCAGATCCAACCGGCGCCCACGCCAGCACAGCCCCGGCGGCGCCGAGGCGAGCCCGGCCTGCACCAGGGCCTCGATGGCGGCCGCCTGCAAGGTCATGGCGCATCCTCCAGGACGAAGGCGCCTGGCGCGCCCGGGGTGCGGCAGCGCGCCTGCGGCGGGGGTTCGGGCAGGGGCGGCGCGAGGGGCAGGGTCCACTCGGCCTGGTGGTGGGCCCAGTACTCGGCGGCCGCCCAGTTCATCCGGTCATTCAGCGCGTTGAGGTGCTGCGGGCAGAGGGTCAGCACGCGCCAGGCCTGGCGGACCAGGAACTCCAGGTCCATCTCCAGCGGGCGCCAGCCGTCGGAGCGCAGCAGGCAGATCTTCTTCGGCAGGCCGACCGGCTCCGGCAGATCCGGCGCCGGGCGCCCGAAGGCCGCGGCCACGGCCGCGCTCATCTCGCGCAGCCCCGCGACCGCGGGAAGAAAGAGCGGCATGGGGCAGCGCAGCTCGAAGGCTGGCTGCTCGATGGGGTAGGCGCCGGTGAGATCGAGGACCAGCGTCGGCGTGGCATGCGCGGCTTCGGGAGGATCGCCGGGCTGGCGCGAGATGGCCGTGACCAGGTCGAAGGTGACCTCGACGCGCGCCGGGGCGCCCCCGGGCAGGCGCTGGACGACCCGGACCCGGACGCGGCCGCCGCTCAGGCGGGCCAGCTCATCGAGCGCCTCGACATCGTGGACCCGTCGGCCGGCACGCACCCGGTCCATCACAGCATCGACAGACGACATCACACACCTCCGAGGGGGGACATTCCACGGATTTCTTCGCCGAGGCAGGGCGTCCAGGTCGCGCCGCCCGGTGCCACGAAGTGCAGGCAGAGCCCGACCGGCGGAGCCAGCCGGCCGAGCGGCAGGGTGCCCAGCCCCGCCAGCAAGCTGGCCGGGAAGCGCACCTTCGGGATCTCGATCTCCTGCGCGAGCAGCCCGCCGCAGGCGCAGCGGGGACCGCCCGGCCGCCAGGTGCGGAAGGCCGGAGTGGCCTGCTGCCCACAGGTGAGGCACACCCGCGTGGGGCAGAACGGCACGTCCGGCTCCACCGTGATCTCGTCGGGGGCCGCGCCCAGGCGCGCCGCGGCCTGCTCCAGCACCGAACGCAGGGACTGCTCCGGGCGCAGGATCGGCTCCAGGGCGTAGGGCCCGTGCGTGCGCCCCTCGTCGGCCAGGCGGCAGCAGGGTGAGAGCAGGATGCCGCTGGCGTCGAGCCGGGGTGTGGGCCCGCCATGGAAGCGCAGGATGCGCGCCGGGCCCAGCTCGCCGCGCAGGATGGCCTCGGCGGCCAGGGCGGCGGCGATGGCGCCGTGTTCGCCCGCCTGGGGCGCCCCCGCATCGGGGTTGAGCCCGACCTCGTCGAGGCACGAGCGCCTCAGGTCTGCCAGGGCGTGATCCTCGGCTGTGAAAGTGCATACTCCGCAGGCACAGCCAGGCCCGCCCGGGGGCGGGAGGAGGGTCACCTCCACCTGGCGGCTCGCCGCGGTCGTCGCCAGGCGCACGAACCCGATCCCGGCCCGGTTGGCCCGCTCCGCGCAGTGCCGCGCGGCGGCGCGGTTGTCCACGCAGGCCGCCACCAGGTCGAAGCGCGCGAAGAAGCCGGTGCCGAAGGAGCGGATGTCCTCGACGTACGCGACCGGCGTGGAGGCGGGGTCGTGGCTCCGGAGCAGGCGAGCGGTCTCCTCGACCTTGGTGTGGCCGATCCCGGCCTGGTCGAAGAGCTGCTTCGCGAGGTTGCGCCGCTCGATCCGGTCGTGGTCCACCAGGGTGGTGGCGCAGCCCGCCTGGCCGAGAAGGCGGGCGAGCGGCAGACCGACATTGCCGAGGCCGACGATCAGGACGCGGGGGAGCATGGGGACTCCTGGGTCGGCGTGGGTGAGGCCACCACGGGCAGCACCTCGATTCCGCCGTTTTCCTCGGCGGTGAGCGCCAGCTCCCGCAGATCGGGGTGCCGATCGAGCAGATCGAGCACCGGTCCCTCGACCCACTCCGTGAAGGCCTGGTGCAGAGGACGCGCCCCCGCCGAGCCGGCCGCTTCGGACCGCGCCAGCAGACGCTCGAAGGCCGCCACCTCGCAGTGCAGCTCCACGCCGAGCGCAGCGCCCAGGGCGATGATCAGACGACGGGCGATGGCCCCGAGGTCCGCGCGCGTGAGGGGGCCGAGCCGTATCAGGGCGCCGGGGCCGAGCCGGTCCAGGATCGGCTCGGACAACAGGCCGCCCAGGGAGCCCGGGCCCCGCGTCTGGCGCACCCTGTCGGTGCCGAATCCGACCGGGTCGCGGTCGGCGCCGGCGTTGGTGGTCAGGACCAGCACGCAGCCGCGGGTGCTGAGCGCGTCCCCCTCGTTGCCGGTCAACAGGCCGTCACACATGGGCAGCACGACGCTGTCCAGCAGCGCGGCGCAGCCGGCCTCCGGTTCGGCGATCTCGATGGTGCCTGCCGGCCAGCTCTTCAGGTAGCGGACGAGCGAACCCTGCTCCCCATGTCCCACGAACATCGCCGAGGCCCCGAGGAGCCTCGTCAGGAGCTCCGGGCGCTTGAATTCCGATCCGCGGATGATGAACGGGGGGCCCCCACGCGGGCAGCGGGCCGCCTGGATCGCCTCGACCAGGCTGGTCTTGCCCACGCCCGGCGGCCCCTGCAGGACCAGGGCCAGCGGGAGGAGCGGGCGGCCGTGGGGCGTCGGACCCGGGCTGAGGCGCCCCCGCTCCCAGCGGGCGAGCAGGCCGGCGATCCGCGCGATGGCGGCCTCGTGGCCGCAGACCCGGGACGCGAGCGCGTCCGCCCAGGCGCCGGCCTCCGCGGGGGCGGCCGG
>JBDRKM010000208.1:0-16866 GCA_043814015.1 Pseudomonadota bacterium | reverse complement strand
GGGGGGGGGGGGGCGGCGGGGGGGGCCGGGGTGGCATGGGGCGGGCTGGCCTGGGGGTCGGCGCCGATCCGCCCCGCCACGACCGTCGGGGCGGCGTGCAGGGAGGCGAGGAGGAGCAGGGAGGCGTTCATGCCCGGATAGTGGGCGTCTGAGGGCGATTGGATCCGTGCGCGGCCTCACGCTCCCCGGACGGGCGCCTCGCCGGGACGGTACAGCACGCCCTGGGAGCGGTGGCCGTCCAGATCCACCACGAGGGGCTGGTCGAAGCGCAGGTGGCGCACGAAGCGGGTGCGCTCCACGGGCTCCTGGGCCTGCAGCCAGGCCCAGTCCACGTGGCTGCCCTCGCGGCCCTCCTTGATGAAGAGGTAGCCGATGCGCAGGGCGAGCATGTTCTGGAAGAAGTGGCTGCCCTGGCTGGGCTCGACCCACAGGCCGTCGCGGTCGGCCTCGATGAACACCCGCGCCTGGCTGACGTCGGCGAAGCCGACCGGGACGCCGAGCAGCGGATCGCTGGTGGCCCAGCGGCCGAAGCCCAGCAGCACGTAGCTCCGCCGGCGCTCCACGAAGCGCCTGTTGATCCCGGCCAGCTCCGCGGCCATGGCGCGGGTCTGCAGGATGTCGAAGGCGCCCGGGTCCAGGTAGACGAGGTCGTACAGCTCGTCGATGCGCCCGTTGCCGAGGGCCTGGGTGGAGGTGCACAGGGCGCTCGTGGGGGAGAGGTGGGCGAGGTCCAGGGGCTCGCCGGGCTCCTCCACCACCATGGGGCGGATCTGGAGGAAATGGAAGGTGGCCCGCTCGGGGTCGCGGGGCTCCACATCCACGGCGAACTCGATCTCCACGGGCGCGCCGAAGCTCTCCTCGCCGGCCTCGAGCAGCTCCTGCAGCAGGCCCGGCAGGGGGAGGGTGCCGTGCTTGAGAACCTGGGCGAAGCGCACCACGCGCGGCCCGCGGGGCATCAGGTAGTCGCGGATGGTGCGGTCCTGGGGCGACCAGGTGCTGGCGACGTGGCGCAGCTCACCGTCCTCTTCGGCCGCGGCCAGCTCGAGCTGGACGAGGGAGAAGGACTCGTCGCGGGTCAGCTCACGCCCGGGCTCGGTGAGATCCAGGGCGAAGAAGCGGGTCTGGGTGTTGGAGAGGTACTCCTCGTCGGAGGCCCAGGGCGGGTTGGCCTGGGGTTGGGCCGGGCAGAAGTGGAACACCCGCCCGGACTCGACGATGATCTTGCCGAGGCCCAGGGCCAGGGAGACGGTGCCCTCCTCGGGCCTGAGGCCGGCGAAGGGGTAGAAGTTGTAGCTGCGCGCGACCCCCGAGAAGGTGGGGTAGTGGCGCATGCCGTGGGTGCGCCCGGCGACCTCCTGGAGGATCACCGACATGCGCTCTTCGTCCAGACGGTAGCCGGTGTTGCGCAGGTACTCCCGCGGGCCGCGGTGGAACATGGAGGCGTAGACCTGCTTGATCGCCTGGCAGAGCTGCCGCAGCCGGACCTCCGGATCGCGGTGGGCGTTGGGCAGCATGAAGGTGGCGTACAGGCCGGCGAAGGGCAAGGTCTGGTTGTCCTCCAGCAGGCTGGAGGAGCGCACGGCCAGCGGGTAGCTGGCGTGGGCCAGCAGGGCGCTCAGGTCCCGGACGACGCCGTCGGGAAGCGGCGCCTCGCTGAAGCGGCGGCTGATGGCGTCGTCGTCGGCGGCGGACAGCGCCCAGTGGCGCAGGCCGTTGGCGTCGAGGAACTGGTCGAAGATGTCGCTGCACAGCACGAAGGTGTTGGGGATGACGACCGCGAGGCCCGGGTAGCGATCGGCCACGAGGTTGCGTGCCAGCAGGGCGTTCATGTAGGCCAGCCCGCGCGCCTTGCCCCCCAGGGAGCCGGTGCCCAGCTTGCTGAAATTGGCCTCGGGCCGCATGCGGTCGGGCATGAAGTCGCGCACCTCGCCGTCGCGGGTGGAGACGGTGAGGCGCTCCAGGGCGTCCACGATCTCGCGGCGCAGGTCGGCGGCGCCGGCGAAGTCGGAGACCCGCATGGGGCGCAGCTCCTCGGCCAGGGCGAACTCGGTGCGGGCGCGCAGCCAGGTGGAGAAGTGGTTGCGACCGGCGTGGAACAGCAGGCTCTCGTCGGGCACCTGGACCACGCGGTCGCGCAGCTCGTAGAGGTTGGCGGCCCGGCCCGCCTCGCGGCCGTCGGGGGTGCGGAAGATGAAGTCGCCGAAGCCGCAGTTCTCCAGCAGGAAGGCGCGCAGCCCGGCGGCCAGCTCCGGGGAGTCCTTGTGGACGAAGCCCAGCCCCCGGGCCTGGGCGGCCTCGCGGTTTTCCACCGCCGAGGAGTGCAGCAGCACCGGGACGTCGGGGAACTGGGTGCGGATCTCCTGGGCCAGCACGAAGCCCGCGCGCTCGTCGAGATCGCCGCCGGCGGGGAAGTTCACGTCGGTGAGCACGCCGATGATGTTGGGCCCGTACTGGCGCACGAGCGCGCGGGCACGGCGCATGGTCTCGGCCAGCAGGATCTTGGGCCGCGCCCGCATGCGCTGCAGCCTGTGGAAGTCGTTGACGCCGTCGGTGATGAGCTTGCGGGTCTGGGAGAGGACCTCGGTGTACAGCAGCGGCAGCAGCAGGGAGTAGTAGCGCGGGGAGTCCTCCACCAGCAGGATGACCTGCACGCCGGCCCGGGTGTCGGAGGGGGCGTTGCGGTAGTCCTCGACGGTCTTGACGATGGCGGTCAGGACGTTGGTGTCGCGGAACCAGTAGAAGATGCGGTCGAGCTCGCTGTGGTCCCGCAGGCGCTCGTGCAGGGCGTTGTCCAGGGCGTCGTGGGTGAGGAAGGCGATGGGGCGGCCGGGCACGGCGTCGTGGGCGCGGGCGCGGAAGTCCAGCGGGCTCATGTCCGGCAGGCGGCTCATGCACAGCACGAGGTCGAAGGGCTTGCGCTGCAACAGCTCCAGCGCCGCGCGCCCGGTGCTGACCCGGGTGATGCGCGGGACGAAGCGAAGATCGAGCTGGACGTACTCCGAGAACAGGCGCTCGGAGAGGTTGTGGTCTTGCTCCAGGATCCAGGCGTCATAGGGCGTGGAGACCAGCAGGATCTCCCGCACCCGGTACTGGATCAGGTCGTGGAAGCCCTGGAAACGTGAGGTGAGCGTGGGGACGGCCATTGGGGTTCCTAACCTGGCACAGAAGCACGACCCCCCGGGGGCTCTCGCGAGCACCCCGGGGGGAGTGACCACCGGAAGGTGGAGGACTTTGGGCTATACCAGGCCCTGATCCAGCATGGCGTCGGCGACCTTGGTGAAGCCGGCGATGTTGGCGCCGAGCACCAGGTTGTCCTTCTGGCCGTAGGCGATGGCGGTCTCGTAGGCGTTCTTGTGGATGGCCTGCATGATGCCGCGCAGCTTGTTGTCCACCTCTTCGCGGGTCCAGGCCAGCCGCTGGCTGTTCTGGGACATCTCGAGGCCGGAGGTGGCCACGCCGCCCGCGTTGGCCGCCTTGCCGGGGCCGTAGAGGATCTTGGCATCGACGAACTGATCCACACCGGCCGGGACGGTCGGCATGTTGGCGCCCTCGGACACCACGAAGCAGCCGTTGGCCAGCAGGTTCTTGGCGTCCTCGCCCGAGATCTCGTTCTGGGTGGCGGAGGGGAAGGCGCACTGGCAGGGGATGTCCCAGGGGCGGACGCCGGCGCGGTACTCGACGCCGGGGAATTTGTCGGCGTACTCGGAGATGCGGCCGCGGCGGACGTTCTTGAGATCCATCACGTAGGCGAGCTTCTCGGCGTCGATGCCGGCCGGGTCGAAGATGGTGCCGGCGGAGTCGGACAGGGTCACGGCCTTGCCGCCGAGGTGGGTGATCTTCTGGACGGTGTACTGGGCCACGTTGCCGGAACCGGAGACCGTGCAGACCTTGCCCTTGAGGCTGTCGCCGCGGGTCTTCAGCATCTCTTCGGCGAAGTAGGTGGCGCCGTAGCCGGTGGCCTCGGGCCGGATCAGGGAGCCGCCCCAGTTGAGGCCCTTGCCCGTCAGCACGCCGGTGAACTCGTTGGTGAGGCGCTTGTACTGGCCGAACATGAAGCCGATCTCGCGGCCGCCCACGCCGATGTCGCCGGCGGGCACGTCGGTGTCGGCGCCGATGTGGCGGTAGAGCTCGGTCATGAAGGACTGGCAGAAGCGCATCACTTCCATGTCGCTCTTGCCCTTGGGATCGAAGTCCGAGCCGCCCTTGCCGCCGCCCATGGGCAGCGTGGTCAGGGAGTTCTTCAGGATCTGCTCGAAGGCCAGGAACTTGAGCATGCCGAGGTAGACGGTGGGGTGGAAGCGGAGGCCGCCCTTGTAGGGGCCGATGGCGCTGTTGAACTCGACGCGGAAGCCGCGGTTGACCTGGACTTCGTTCTTGTCGTTGAGCCAGGGCACCCGGAACATGATCACGCGCTCGGGCTCGACGAAGCGCTCCAGCAGGCGGGCGGCGCGGTAGTCGGGGCGGCGCTCGAAGACCACGGACAGGGAGTCCAGGACTTCCTTGACGGCCTGGTGGAACTCGGCCTCGCCCGGGTTCTTCTTGATCACCAGCTCCATGACCTGATCGGTGTACGACATGGAAAGCTCCTTGGAGTGCCCGGATCTCTTCGATACCGGGGCTTGGGAAGTGGTTCCTGCGGGATGCAGGAGGGGTCACGAGAAAGGTCCGCCCCGTATCTGGAGCCCTGGCGCGTGTCCACGTGGCGAAGGTGCCCTGTGACGCCAGATACCGGCTTCTCGGCTGGAGCCACCAGGAAAGCTGATCGGGCTCATGGGCAAGCGCCCTTCAGCGCTGCTCGGCAGCCACCGAGGCCCTTGGCGCGCGTTCTGTTGTTCCCGATGCCGAGGTCCAGGCTACCCGACGGGCACGTGCACCATCTCGATTCCCAGCCGGGCGGCGACCTGGAAGCTGCGCTCGTCGCGGTAGAACTCGCCGTAGCAGATGCGCCGGATGCCCGCGTTGGCCAGGGCCTTGAAGCAGCTCCAGCAGGGGCTGGCCGTGATGTAGATGCTGGCGCCCTCGATGCGCACGCCGTTGCGGGCCGCCTGGATGATGGCGTTCATCTCGGCGTGGATGGTGGCCACGCAGTGGCCGTCCTCCATCACGTGCCCGACCTCGTCACAGTGGGGCGTGCCGCGGATGGAGCCGTTGTAGCCGGTGGAGAGGATGGTGCGATCGCGCACGATGACGGCGCCGACGTACTTGCGGTCGCAGGTGGCGCGGGTGGCGACCACCTGGGCGATGTCCATGAAGTACCGATCCCAGCTCGCGCGCTCAGCGGCCATGAGCCGCCCCTACCGCGTCCGGTTGCGCGCCCAGAAGCGCTCGACCGCCACGACGATCTCGTTCAGCTCGCGATCCTGGGCGTAGTCCCAGCCGTTGGCGCCGTTGTGGAACAGGCAGCCGAACAGCACCTCGCCGCCGCGGACCTCGCGGTGGCGCACGCCGATGGGGACCGTGCAGGTGCTGCCCTCCAGCGTGAGGACGAGGCTGGCCTCCCGATCCACCTCGAGGCCCGGATCCCGCGCCAGGTCGAAGGCGAGCAGGGTCCCCGCGATGTTGATGTCCACCGGGCGGCTGACCCGGTGGCGGCCGGAGGCCAGCACCAGGGTGACCTCCAGCTCGTGGCTCGCGAGGATGGGGATGCGGAAGCGGGTGCGGCCCTCCACCGCGATCTGGGTGGGCATGCGGAGGCTGAGCTGTCCAGGCGAGTGACCGGCGCCGCTGGCCTCCTCGTAGCCCACGAAGGTGCCCACGCGGTTGGCGTAGAAGAAGGAGACCACGCACTGGGTGAGGTGGCGGTACTGGTAGGGTGAACCGCCCTCGTCCACGATGTCCAGGTAGAGGCTGTCGCGGTCGATCCGATTGAACACGGCGCGGCGCACCTGGGCCAGGTCGGGCCAGGTGACCACGGCGGGGGTGGAGGTGTCGCAGCAGGTGACCAGGAAGGCGCGCTCGTCGGAGCTGAGCGCGTTGG
This sequence comes from Pseudomonadota bacterium, assembly GCA_043814015.1. Taxonomy (GTDB): domain Bacteria; phylum Myxococcota_A; class UBA796; order UBA796; family JAFGLY01; genus JBDRKM01. Next base: position 10,889 of record JBDRKM010000208.1, on the reverse strand, counting down.
CCAGCGGCGGCAGGCGCACCTCGCCGTCACCGGGACCCGGGGTGGGCTTGGTCGGGGGAGGGGGATCCTTTTTAGTGAACCAGGCCATCACCGACTCCTCACCGCGCTTCACCCATCCACATGGCTTTCCGGCTGAACGGACACCGCTTCGAGTCTACCGATCCTGGCCGAGGGGGGCAAGCGCCGGCCGATCAGCGTCGCCAGGTGCCCTCCAGCCCGAAGATGGGCAGGATCGGAAACCCGTAGGCGTACAGGGTGCCGAGGTCCAGGTTGCCGGTGATGACCGGCTCGGCCACCCGGCGGTTCAGGACGTTCTGCACGTCCAGGTAGGCCTGCAGGGACCAGGCGCGCCAGGCGAAGCTGCGCGTCACCTTGAGGTCGAGGGTGAGGCCCGCGGGCAGGCGCTCACCGGGGGCGGGGCAGGCGCTGGCGATGAGCGCCTCGCTCCCGTCGGCGATGCAGCGCTGCTGCTGGGTGAGCACGTCGTAGGCCGCGCTGGGATCGCCCTGCACGGGGAAGCCGCTGGCGGCGCGCAGGCGCCCGGCCAGGACCCAGTCCCTCGGCAGGGCCCAGGCCGTGATCGCCACGAGGTCGTGGGGCTGGTCGAAGCGGTGCGGGAGCCAGGGATCGCCGAGCTCCTCCTGCCGCAGCGAGCGGCTCCAGGTGTAGGAGATCCAGCCCGAGAGGGCGCCGCGCTCGGCCTTGACCATGTTCTCGACGCCCCAGGCCACCCCGCGGCCCTGACCCACGGTGCCGTCGTCCTCCACCAGGGTGTCCTGGGAGAGCCAGCGGCCGTAGGCCGTGGACTCCACGCTCAGGCCTGGCCAGACGGCCTGCAGCCCCACGCTCCCGCCGCTGGCGGCCTCCAGGCGCAGGTAGGGGCCCTGGGGCAGGGCCGCCATCAGGTCCAGCGGGGGCCACTGGTGGGTCACGCCCGCGGTGGCCACGCCGGTGAGGTGCTGCCCGAGGGGCTGGCGCAGGGCGGCGCGCGGTGACGGGGCCGCGCGGACGAGCTGCTCGTGGACCCAGAGGTCCTCGAGGCGCAGGCCAAGGGTCAGGCTGCGCTCCTGCCCGAGGCGCAGATCGGCGTAGGGGTCCACGGAGGCCAGGCCGCGGTCCACGGAGATGCCCGCCGGGCGATCGTCGGTGGCCACGGCGGCCTGGTAGCGGCCGGTCTCCCAGTCCAGCCCGGCGGACCAGCCCCAGGAGCCCTCGCCCTCGTCCACGAGCTCGGCCCTGGCGCCCCAGGTGAGCTGGCTCCGGTCGTCGGCGTAGTCGTCGTAGGACAGGCGCCGCCAATCCCAGGCCAGCAGGGGGGTCAGCTCCAGCGGCTTGCCCAGGGCCCGGGTGGAGAAGCGCCCGTGGACGCGGCGGGTGCCCACGTCGAGCTGGACGTCGCCGCCGTCGGTCTGGGGAGCCAGCAGGCTGTCCTGGTAGCCGAGCCCGAAGAGGCCCGCGGGGCGGCTGTCCACCCGCACCTGCCAGTCGTGGTAGCGGGGCGCGATGTCCTCGGCGCCCTCCTGCAGGCCGAACCAGCCGGCGTGCGCGAAGCCCGTGAGCATGGTGTCGAGCCAGGAGCGGCGCACGGCCGCGGCCACGCCCACCCGGTGCCGCTTGTCCACGGGGGTGCGTATGAAGGCTGCGCCAGTGACGAGGTCCACGCCGGCGCGGGCCTCCAGGGGCTGGTCGTGGACCGGGCGGGTGCGCAGGTCCACCACACCGCCGGTGGCGCGGCCATAGCGCGCGTCGTAGCCGCCGGGCAGGAACACCACGTGATCCACCATGGCCGGGTGGACCACGGAGGTGAGGCCCATCAGGTGGTAGACCAGCGGCACCCGCATGCCGTCGATGTAGAGGCCGACATCCTCGGGGTCACCGCCGCGCACCAGCAGCCAGCCGGCGTTGAGCGGCGCCCGGGCCACACCGGGGAGGTTCTGCACCGCGCGGACCGGATCGCCCATGGTTCCCGGGGTGGTGGCGATCTCGCGGGCGGAGATGTCGCGCTCCACGGCCCGGGGGCGCTGCCGCTGCCAGGTGCCGAGCAGCTCGCCTGCGCCCCAGGGGGCGGCGGCCCACAGCTCCAGCTCGACGAGCGCGCCTGGCTCGACACCGACGTCGATGGGGTCGAGCCGCACCTCGGGATCGGCGCAGGCGGGGGTGTAGCCGCCGGGGGCGAGGTTGCGCAGCGCGAAGCGGCCCTCGGCGTCGGTGATCACCTGGCGGTCGCCGAAGACCAGGGCCAGGCCGGCGCCCGGGGCGCGGGTGCCGTGCAGCAGGAGCCGCCCCTCGACGTTCACGGGCGGGGCCGGAAAGACCCAGGTGAAGGGCAGCTCCACGGCGACGGGCTGGCCCGCCTCCAGGGCGGGGGTGAAGGCCATGCGCTGGGCGGCCTCGGCCGCGAAGGCGGCGAAGGGCGCGGGGCCGTCCGCCGCCAGCACCTCCTCCACGGCGCCCCGCTCGTCCACCAGCAGCTGCAGCCGGACCTCGACGCGACCCAAATCCAGGCCCACGGGGTAGGGCGCGGGCTCGAAGTGGGCGAGGGCCGGCGGGGTCAGCGCGGGGGGGGGCGGCTGCGCGACCGCCGGCCCGTCAGGGGGGGGCTCGGGCTGGGAGGCGCCGGGCGGAGGCGCCGCGAGCAGCACCAGGAGCAGCGGCGGGTAGATCACGGGGGTGGCCTGCGCGCCACCGGCTCACATGCCGTGCCCCTCGAACAGGTAGGCGGCGCCGGAGTCGGTGTCGCCCGAGTCGGCGCCCCAGGCGCCCACGAGCAGATCGGCGCGGCCGTCGGCGTTGGTGTCGCCGGCGAAGGCCACCGCGGCGCCGGCCCAGTCGTTGTACGTCTGGCCGGTGATGGTGGCGTCGGCGCTGGAGGCCAGCATGGTGCCCATGCCGGGCCCCAGCACGAGGTAGGTGACCCCCGCGCCCGCGGCGCAGCGGTCACCGCCCACCAGGATGTCGGTGTGGCCGTCGCTGTCGATGTCACCGCCGCCCGCCACCGCGATGCCGAAGCGGCCCGCGGCGGTGTCGCCCTGCACGATGGTCTCCGCGTCGCCCATGCCGCGGGTGCCCGCCACCGGACCCCAGAAGATGTAGGCCGAGCCGGCGTTGTTACCGCCGTCGTCGTTGCCCAGGGCGCCCACCAGGATGTCGTCGAAGCCGTCGCCGTTCACGTCGCCGGCGCCGGCCACGGCGTAGCCCGCGTTGTCCCCGGCGGCGGCGCCCAGCAGCAGGGCGTCGGCGCCCGAGGTGGCGATGCTGCCGGAGGGGCAGCCGTGGAACATGGCCACCAGGCCCGCGTCCGTGCCGGCGTCGTCGGCGTAGGGCACGCCCACGAGGAGATCGGCCATGCCGTCGCCGTTGACGTCCACGCCGCCGCCGAGCGCCCAGCCGGCGTTGTTGGCGTCGGCCGTGCCGTAGAGGATGGCCTTGGCGTCGGCCGCGGAGACAGGGCCGCTGGGCGGGCTGGTGAAGAGGAAGGCGGCGCCCGCGTTGGAGCCGCCGCCGTCGTAACCGTAGGCGCCCACCAGCAGATCGGGCACGCCGTTGAGGTCGGCGTCGCCGGCCGCGATGACGGCGTAGCCGAAGCTGTCGTTCTCGGTGGCGCCCAGCAGCGCGCCGGGCGCCGTGCTCAAGACCCCGGAGGTCACAGGGCCGGGCAGCAGGTAGACGGCGCCGGCACCCGAGGCGGCGGTGTCGTCGCCGTAGGCGCCGATGGCCACGTCGGCCAGGCCGTCGAGGTCGAGATCGCCCACGCCGGCCATGGCGGTGCCCGCGAGATCGCCACCGGCCCCGCCGGAGAGGACCGCGTCGGCCGAACTCAGGGAGATCTCACCGCTGACCGGGCCCAGCAGCAGGCAGGCATCGCCGGCGTTGGAGCCGTTGGTGTCGGAGCGCGGGACGCCCACCAGGAGGTCGTCGTAGCCGTCGCCGTTGGTGTCGCCGGCGCCTGAGACGGCGAGGCCGGCGTAGTCGCCGTTGTGCTCGCCCCGCAGGGTGGCGGTGGCGTCGGACACGGACAGCGCCCCGGAGATGCCGCAGCCGTTGTTGGTGCCGTCGCAGTCGTTGTCCAGGCCGTCGTCGCAGACCTCGCTCATGTGGGGGCCGACCTGATCGCTGGTGTCGTCGCAGTCCTCGCCGCCGAAATCGGTGCCCAGGTAGCCGTCGCCATCCTGGTCGTAGTCGTCATCGCCCGCGCAGTCCTGGTCCACGCCGTCGTACCAGACCTCCTCGACCCCGGGGTTGATGGCGTCGTCGTCGTCGTCGCAGTCGGTGCCGTCGGCCACGTGCCCACCGGGGGCCGAGCAGGACTGCACGGACTTTCCGTTCTCGTCGCCGTAGCCGTCGCCGTCGCCGTCGGGGTACCACCAGGAGGCGCCGTCCGCCCCGTTGTCCACGTAGCCGTCGCAGTCGTCGTCCACGCCGTTGCAGATCTCGGTCTGGCCGGGGTTCACGGCCGGGTCGGCGTCGTCGCAGTCACCGCCGCTGCGGGGCCAGCCGTCGCCGTCGAGATCCTCGCAGTCGCCGCCGCCGGTGTCGCAGTGACAGGGGGTGTCGGTGTCCGGGACGCACTCGCGCCCCTCGGGGTGGGTGCCCTCCCCGCAGGTGTAGCCGCCGGCGGTGTCGTCCTTTTCGCCACAGGCGCACAGGGGGAGCAGGAAGAGGCTGGGGGCCATCAGCAGAAAGCGTCGCATGGGATCCTCCGGGCGGATGCGAGCGTCTAGTTGTACCACCGCAGGGGGGGGGAGGGCGAGCACCCAGGAAGCTGGCACGGGTTAGGGAGCCCGCCCGCCTCCCCGGAGCGCCCATGAACGCCTCTTTCCCCCGCGCTGGCTGGTTCGCCGGTGCCTTGCTGGCCCTCTCGCTCTTCGGGGCCCGCCCGGCGCAGGCCGCCGAACCCCAGGCCCCCGCCGACGACGCCGCGCTGCACGCCCTGATCGAGGCCGCCGGCGATGCGGACGCCAACGACGGCGCCGCCGTGCTCACCGTGCTCGACCGCACCGACGTCACCGTCGAGGAGTCGGGCCTCTCCTGGATCCGGAGCTGGAAGGTGCTCAAGTGCCTCTCGGAGGAGGGCGCCGCCGAGCTGGCGCGGCTGCGGCTCGACTTCGATCCGGCCTCCAACACGGTCCAGGTGGACGCGCTGCGCGTGATCCGCGCCGACGGCACGGTGCAGGAGCTCGATGCGCGCGGGGTGGATCTCCCCCAGCCCCAGTGGGGCATCTACTGGGGCGCTCAGATGAAGCTCCTGCCCGTGCCGCGGCTGCAGCCGGGCGACGCGGTGGAGGTGCGCTCCACCACCAAGGGCTTCTTGATCGCCTACCTGGACGACGACTTCAACCCCTGGGGCGCCCCCGAGGCGGCCCCGGCGCCCGCGCCCGTCCCTGCCGTGGTGGCCCCGGCGCCGGTGAGCCCGGCCCCCGCACCCGTCGAGGACGAGTCCCGCTACATCCCGCCCATGCGCGGCCACTTCTACGACGTGGTCTACTTCCAGGACCACCACCCGGTGAAGCAGCGTCACTACACGGTGCGCACCCCGCTGGACAAACCCCTGCAGTACGAGGTGACCAACGGCGAGGTGCAGGCCTACGTCACCTTCGACGGCGAGCACAACGTCTACTCCTTCTGGAAGACCGATCTGCCGGCCTACGAGGAGGAGGGGCACCACGCCGTGGAGTTCCCCGACGTGGCCACCAAGGTGGTCATGGCCACCGTGCCCGACTGGGAGGCCAAGTCCCGCTGGTTCGCCGAGGTGAACGAGGGCCAGTTCGAGGCCACCCCGGAGGTGAAGGCGCTGGTGGCGGAGCTGACCGCCGGGCTCACCACGGACGAGGAGAAGATCTTCGCCCTCAACCACTGGGCCGCCGACAACATCCGCTACTCCGGCATCAGCATGGGCAAGGGCGAGGGCTACACCCTGCACTCCGGCGCCATGACCCTGCACGACCGCTCCGGCGTCTGCAAGGACAAGGCCTCCATGTCCATCACCCTGCTGCGCGCCGCGGGTTTCACCGTGTACCCGGCCATGACCATGGCGGGGGCCAGGGTGGAGCGCATCCCCGCCGATCAGTTCAACCACTGCGTGGTGGCCCTGCGCCAGGACGACGACTGGAAGATGCTCGACCCCACCTGGGTGGTCTTCTCCCCCGAGGAGTGGTCCTCCGCCGAGGGCGAGCAGCACTACGTCATCGGCACGCCCGCGGGCGAGACCTTGACCATGACCCCGGCGTTCCTGCCCGAGGACAACAAGCTGATGGTGCGGGCCGAGGCTGAGCTGCTGGTGGATGGCACCCTGGTGGGCACGGTCACCTTCTCGGGCAAGGGCTACGCCGATCAGCGCCTGCGGCGCGAGCTGGTGCACAACACCACCACGGCGGATCGCCAGGCCTGGTTCGAGGAGGCGCTCTCCCACCTCGGGTCCACGGTCGAGGTGGAGCCGGCCCAGGTCAGCTACGCCGCCATCCAGGATGTGCGCACGCCCATCTCCTACAGCGCCCGGTTCCGCGTCCCCGGCTACGCCGTGGTCACCGGCGACGGGCTGGTCCTCCCCCCCCCCATGGCCGTCCACATGCTCGGCCGGCTGGCGCCCTACCTGGGTGCGGCGGGCGAGGACGAGCGCACCCAGGGCCTGCTGCTGTGGGCCCCGCGCATGCGCGATGTGCAGGCCACCTTGACCCTCCCGGCGGGCTTCAAGGTCGCGCACCTGCCCGAGGACCGCAACATCGACCACCCGCTCGCCTCGCTCTCCACCCACCTCGAGCAGAAGGGCAAGAAGCTGGTCTACACGCAGGATGTGCGCGTCAAACGTCGCATGATCCCGCCTGACCAGTACCCGGACTTCAAGGAGGTGGTGGACGCCGTCCTGGAGCTGCCCGCGGATCTCATCGTGCTGGAGCGGAGGTAACCATGCGTACGCCGATCACCCTGGCCTTCGCCCTGATCTCCTCCTCCGCCCTGGCCGCGGTTCCGCCCGACGTGGCCAGCGCCCCGGGTGCCGCCACCCTGCCCACCGCCGACGGCGTGTGGGTGCGCCGGCACCTCTCCGTGGTGCTGGATGCGCAGGGGCGCGTCGCCCGCGAGGTGGAGCAGGCCATCAAGCCGTTCACCGACAACCCCATGCGCAACGGGCTGCTCGATCCTCACATCACCTGGGACGACGGCCGCGCCTCGCTGGAGGTGCTGCAGGCCGTCACCTGGATGGCGGACGGCACCGAGGTGCCCGCCCTCGCCAACAGCCTGGTCCCGAACACCCAGCCCGCGCTGGAGTGGGCCGTGCCCTATGCCCACATGCGCGATCTCGTGGTGTCCCACGTGGGGGTCGAGCACGGCTCCACCAGCCTGCTGCACTACCGTGTGGCGGATCGCGGCGCGACGGGCGCGCCCCTGTGGGGGGTGGAGCCCCTGGCCGACGGCCTGCCCATCCAGGATCTGCTGGTGCGGATCGAGGTGCCCGCGGGCACAGCGCTGCAGGTCGGGCTGGTGGGCGGGGCCGCGGTGCAGCCCCAGGTGAGCGACGACGGTGTCCGGCATCTGGTCCAGGTGCACGCCACCGGGATCTACGGCCTCAACACCCGCGAGAACGACGGTGCGCTGGGCGTGCCGAAGCTGGCCTGGTCCACCGCCCGCGACTGGAAGCACCTGCGCTCCTACCTCGAGGCCCAGGTGGCGCCCTCCATCGTGGCCGACTCCTACGTGCAGGCCAAGCTGCAGCAGGTGCTCGACGGCAGCCTGGAGCCCGAGGAGCGCCTGGCCCGGATCCACGACTTCATCGTGAAGGGGGTCCGCTCCATCGACTGGCCGGCGGCCGAGTTCGGCTACGCCACCCGCGCCGCGCCCCAGGTGCTCGATTCCTCCGTGGGCCACGCCCTGGACAAGGCCGTGCTGGAGGCCGCCATGCTGCGCGCCGCGGGCTTCACCGCCCACGTGGCCCTGGTGCGCGCCTCCCCCGAAGCCCTGCCCGATGTGCCCGCGCCCGTGCTCTTCGACCAGATCTGGGTGCGGGTGGCGCGCCCGGGTGGTGATGTATGGCTCGAGCCCACGGCCGGGCTCGACGGTGCCAACCGCTGCACCATCGACGGCCGGCCCGCCCTGGTGCTGGACGGCAAGGCCGAGGCCCCCGCGGCGGTCACGGGCTGCGGGGAGCAGCGCGCCGCTGTGCGGCTGCACCTGGAGCTGGCGCCCGAGGGCGAGAAGATCGCGGCCTCGGGCTACGCCGATCTCGATCTGCACGGGCGCTACAACCCGGTGGTGGCCTACGACCGCGCCAAGGACCGCATGAAGGGCCTCGGCGGTGGCTACGCTGGGCTGTTCGGCGATGGGGAGCGCGCGGTGGTGCCGGCCTTGCACAGCCTGGACGGCACCTCGGCGCGCGCCAGCTTCACCGGCGGCCACCTCGAAATCCCGGCCTCCGGGCTGGTGCGCATCGACCTGCCGCGGGTCCCCGGCGCGGTCACGGCCGGCGATTCCCAGGCCTGGCGCGGCGAGCGCACGTTGCCCGTGGCGGTACCCGCCCCCGGGCGTGAAGAGGTGGCGCTGGAGATCACCCTGCCCAAGGGCTGGGAGCCCGCGCACCTGCCCGAGGCGGTCGAGCTGAAGAACGACGTGGGTGCCTTCACCCGTGTGGTGACGCGCGACGGCGACAAGCTCACCGTCCTGGGCACCCTGGTGCTGGCGCGCGAGGTGGTGGCGGCCGCGGACTGGCCCCAGCTGCGGGCCCTGTTGCTCGCCGCGGACGCGCCGAGCGCCGGCGCGTTGTTGTTGAAGAAGATGGAGGAGTGATGCGTGCCGATCGCCGCGCCCCCGATCAGCTCCGGGCCATGGCCTGCGAGACGGGGATCAACGTCCACGCCGAGGGCTCCTGCCTGTTCTCCATGGGCAACACCCGGGTCTACTGCACCGCCACGGTCACCAACGAGATCCCGCGCTGGCGCCGCGACTCCGGGCTCGGCTGGGTCACCGCCGAGTACCGCATGCTGCCCCGCGCCACCCAGATCCGTGGGCTGCGCGAGGGGCGCAACGATCTCAAGGGCCGCACCGCCGAGATCCAGCGCCTGATCGCGCGCGCCCTGCGCTCCGTGGTGGACCTCAAGGCGCTGGGCCAGCGCCAGGTGATGGTGGACTGCGACGTGCTGCAGGCCGACGGCGGCACCCGCACCGCCTCCATCAACGGCGCCTTCATCGCCCTGGGCCTGGCGATGGACTCCCTGGTCCAGGCCGGGCAGCTCCCGCGCTCGCCCGTGATCGACGGCGTGGCCGCCATCTCCGTGGGCCTGGTGGACGGCCAGCCCATGCTCGATCTCGCGTACGACGAGGACGCGCGCGCCGACGTGGACATGAACGTGATCATGACCCACGCCGGCGGTCTGGTGGAGGTGCAGGGCACGGCCGAGGGCCGCCCCTTCGCCCGGGATCAGCTCGACCGCCTGCTCGATCTGGCCACTGGTGGCATCCAGGCCATCGCGCGCGAGCAGCGGCGCATCGTGGGCTGGGCCTAGGCCCGTGCGCTGGCCCGGCCTCGGCACGCCCCGGCGTCTCAACGCCACGCGCCGGGCCCTGCTGTGGTGGTTCGGGCCGCCGCAGCTGGCGCACCAGAACGCCACCGTCTCGGTGGACGTGGGCGCGGCCCTGGCCTACCTTGCGCGGCTCAACGCGGGGGAGGGGCCGCGGGTCAGCCTGACCCACCTGGTGGCCGCGGCCATCGCGCGCGCCCTGGCGGAGCACCCGAAGGCCAACGCCCGCGTGGTGGGCGGCCGCATCTTCGATCCGGGCTACGTGGGCATCGCCATGCCAGTCAGCCTCGAAGGCCACGCCGGGGAGCGCCACGGCGAGCTGTCCCTGACCGTGGTGCCCGACGTCGGCGGGCTCTCGCTGCGAGCGCTGGCCGCCCGGACCACCCGCGTGGTGCGCGCCGAGCGAGGCGGCGCGCAGCAGAGCGGCGCGGTGCGCTTCGTCTTCGCCGCGGCCGAGCGCCTGCCCCTGCGCGTGCTGGGCGCCCTGTTCGACGGCGTGTCCGCCGCCATCGAGCACCCGCTGCTGGCCATGCCGCTGTGGCGCCTGGCCCCGGCCACCACCGTGCTCTCCAACCCCGGCGCGGCCCTGGGCGACGTGCCCGGCGCGCTGGCCCGCGGCCTGGCCATCACCCTGCCCGCCCGCGGCCCCATGACCTCCACGGTCTGGGGCCTGGCCGGGGTGCAGCAGGAGGCGCGGGTGGTGGACGGGCAGGTTGTGCCGCGCCCCTGCCTGCCCCTGGTGCTGGCCTTCGACCACCGCACGGTGGACGCGATCCTGGCCGGGCGGCTGCTGAAGCGGGTGGCTGAGATCCTGGGGGCGCCGGAGGCGGTGTTCGGGGGAGATGGCGGGGTGTGAGGGCGTGCTGCGGGGAGGGTGGCCTCGATCCTACCAAAATGCGGGGAGGGTGGCCTCGGACCTACCGCCCGCCCCTGGGGAGGGCGCGAAAAGCGACGTTTCATCGTTGGAGAGAGGTCGCGGATCGGCTGTACCGAGGCCGGGTGGTAGGTTCGGACGGGTCCTGATCGCAGGATGGTAGGTTCAGGCGGGGGCTGGCCGCCCCCAGGTTGACCCCGGCCCCGAGCCCTGGTCTCGGCCACGAGGGCACCGCGTCGTCGGCGTTCGTCGGCTGCGCCGACGAAGCCGTCAGGTATCAGCGGTCAGCTATCAGCTCTTTCGAGCGGCAGCCGGCACCAGCGCACTTCACCCGTGGTGTGAACAGGCCCGAGCCGGGTGACTCGCGGGGGGAGCGGTCAGCGGTCAGCGGTCAGCAATCAGCTACGAACGAGGTACGAAGTTCGATACCGAGAAGGCTACGGCCGAAGCTGCCGAAACACAATCCGGGTGCCGGCTGCTTTCGGAGTGGTCAGCGAAAACCAACTTGC